>JBGOTT010000251.1:0-6344 GCA_041476585.1 Gammaproteobacteria bacterium
CCTCGAGGCGACGTTTCTCGGCGTCATGCTGTTCGGAATGAACCGCGTGCCGGGCTGGATGCACGTTACCGCGACGGTGCTGGTGGCAGTCGGGACCACGCTTTCGGCGTTCTGGATCCTTGCGCTCAACTCGTGGATGCAGACGCCGGCGGGACACACCGTTGCGGCCGACGGCCAGTTGATCGCCGGCAGTTGGATCGCGGTGATCTTCAATCCGTCGTTTCCCTACCGCTTAACCCACATGATGCTGGCTTCGGGGCTGACCGCCGCATTCCTCGTTGCGGGGCTGTCGGCGTGGCGGCTTCTGCGCGCGCCGCAGGACGGCGCCGCGCTGAGGACGCTGCGCACCGGCGCGGTCATCGCGGCAGTCATCGCGCCGCTCCAGGTCCTGGTCGGTGACCTGCACGGCCTCAATACGCTCGAGCACCAGCCGGCAAAGATCGCCGCGATCGAGGCGATCTGGCAAACGCAGAAAGGCGCGCCGCTGGTGCTGTTCGCAGTACCTAACGAGGCCAAGCAGCGCAACGATTTCGCAATCGAGATCCCGAGGCTTGCGTCTCTGCTCCTCAAGCATGATGCCGAAGCGGAACTGAAAGGCATCGATCATTTCGCGCCGAATGCCCCTGCGGTGGCGCCCGTATTTCTGGCGTTTCGCGTGATGGTCGGCATGGGCGTTGCAATGCTCTCGCTCGCGTGGCTCGGCACGTGGGTCATGCGCGGCGGCAAGCTCGCCCCGCGCTGGATACTGTGGACCTTCGCCGGTTTTACCTTCTCGGGCTGGATCGCGACGCTCGCGGGCTGGCTGGTGACTGAAATCGGCAGACAGCCCTGGCTGGTCACCGGAGTGCTGCGCACCTCGGAGGCCGCCGGGCGCGTCGGCGAAGCGTCGCTCGGTGCCAGCTTCACGGGCTACGTCGCCACTTATGCGCTGATGCTGGTCGCCTACATGGTGGTCCTCACGCACCTGGCGGGAAAGGGGACGCAGCGATGACGCTCGATCTGCCGCTGGTATTCACGGCGCTGATGGGTGCTGCGATGCTCGCCTATGTGGTGCTCGACGGATACGACCTCGGCGTCGGCATGCTGATGCCGGCGGCGGATCAACGCGAGCAGGACCTGATGGTTGCGTCGATCGGGCCGTTCTGGGACGCCAACGAGACCTGGCTGGTGCTCGGCGTCGGCCTGCTGCTGGTGGCGTTTCCGGCAGCGCACGGCGTGATTCTCGGCGCGCTCTATCTGCCGGTGGCGGCGATGCTGATCGGCCTGATGCTGCGCGGCGTGGCGTTCGAGTTCCGCGTCAAGGCCGAAGGCTGGCATCGCGAACTGTGGAACTGGCTGTTCTGGTTCGGTTCGTTCCTCGCCTCGCTGGCGCAAGGGGTCATGCTCGGCCGCACGATCACCGGTTTCGAGCCGGGCTTCGGCTACTGGCTGTTCGCCCTGATCGTAGCCGGCGGGCTGTGCGGCGGTTACGTGCTGCTAGGCGCGACCTGGCTGGTGCTGCGCACCGAGGGTACGCTGCAGAAAAAATCCCTCGATTGGGCGCGCTGGGGCCTCGTGTGGGTCGCGCTCGGCGTCGCACTGGTGAGCGTCGCGACGCCGTTTGCCAGCGAAACCGTGCGGGCGAAGTGGTTCGATTTTCCGCGCACCCTCGCACTGATGCTGCTTCCGCTGGCGAGCCTCGCCGCCGGCGTCTGGGTGTGGATGGCGACCGGACGCCTCAAACGCGGCGCGAAAGCCGCGGAGTGGGCACCGTTCGCCGGCGCGGCGGCGATCTTCGCCCTCGCCTTCGCCGGCCTGGCCTACAGCCTGTTCCCGTATCTGGTGATGGACAAGATGACGATCTGGGAAGCCGCCGCGCACCCCAGCGCACTCATCTTCATTCTCTGGGGAGCGGCCTTGGTGCTGCCCTGGGTCGCCGCGTACTCGGTGTTTTCCTACTGGGTGTTCCGTGGCAAGGCGCGCGCCGGTCAGTACGATTGAGCGGGGCGAGGTGTTTCAACAGAGTTCCGCCTTCAGTACCCTGACGATGCCGTGTAAAATTATCGTTGCAGAATCACTCCATTTCCACTTTCCGGGAACGCCATGCCAAAGAAATCTTTTCTCACCGACGTCAAGACCATACGCGCCCGCGCGCGCAAGCACATCGAACAGGGCGCGGTGACCGCCGGCTACCAGGCGGACCGGACGACCGTCGTCAAGCTGCTGAACGAGGCTCTCGCCACCGAGATTGTCTGCGTGCTGCGATACCGCAGGCACCATTTCATGGCCGTCGGGATCAACGCCGACAGCGTGGCGCAGGAGTTCCTGCAGCATGCGATCGAAGAGCAGGGCCACGCCGACCAGATCGCGGGGCGCATCGTGCAACTGAACGGCGAGCCGAATTTCTCTCCCGAAGGCCTGCTCAGCCGCAGCCACGCCGAATACGTGGAAGGCGATGACCTGATCGACATGATCAAGGAAGACCTGGTCGCCGAGCGCATTGCGATCGACAGCTACCGCGAGATGATCGGCTACATCGGCGACAATGATTCGACCACCAAGCGCATGCTGGAGGGCATCCTGGCGATGGAAGAGGAGCACGCCGACGACCTGGTCGGCCTGCTGGAAGAAATCAGGAAGTAGCCGCGGCGGCGCTGCGGCGACCGCGTCACCGCCACGACGCCATCAGATGGGGGCTCCTTTGCGCGCCAACGCGGCACCCGTGACCCCGCGCGACATGAAGACCAGGAACGTGTGAGCCAGCTTGCCGAACGGCAGCCAGACGAACAGCAACTCAACGCTGAGCAGATGGATTGCGAGCGGCCGTGGATCGAGCGGCGGCGTGGGCGCGGCGTCCGGTGGATACGATTGGTTGATCGCGATCATGCCGGTGGCGAGCGGCAGGAACACGACGAACCAGCTGAAATAGTCATCGAAGCCCGACAGCAGCCGCAGCACCGGGTCGGTCAGACGCTCCATCAGCGCGATGAAAAACGCGACGAAGGTGAGCCCAACGGCGAAATACACCACCGGCGCCGGCAGCGGCGGCCACGCGAGGCCCGTCAGGCGCCCGATGAAATGGATGTGCGGCGGATAACCGAACACGATCACGGCAAGCCCGATGTGATAAACGTAGGCGTTGAAGGCGCCGAGCCTGCCGGTGTGCCGGAATTCCTTCCTCGGAATCATCCGCCTGAAGATGCCGCGCATCGCTCCGGCCAAAAGCCGGGTGCTGCGCGGCTCGGAGAGATCCGGCGTGCTCCCGAGCCGGTAAATCCCGACAACCCGCCACAGGCTGCCCGCGACCATCACGACCAGCGAAAACCATAGTGCGGGTCCCCGTGCGAACTCCAGCAGGTCCATTTGCGTCAATCGGGCTCGAGGTACTGCGCCACCAGCTCGGTCAGCCCGAGCACCGGTAGCGTCATCGCGCGCTGCTCGATCGCCTCTTCGAGCACGTCGCGGCAATTGGCACAGGCAGTAACGAGCGCCTCGGCGCCTGCGGCTTCGACTTGGCGCTTCTTGCAGTCGAAAGCGGCCAGGCGCAGTTTCTCGGCCCGGTGTATCGCACTGACCCCGCCGCCGCCGCCGCAGCAGAAGCTGGCCGCACCGGAGTCGGGCATCTCCACGAAGCCGTCGCTCACCTGATTCATCAGACGGCGGGGCGCTTGCAGCAAGCCGCCCCGGCGCACGATCTGGCAGGGATCGTGGAAGGTCAGACGGCGCGTGTCCTTGCCGCGCGTGCGCAGCCGGCCCTCGCGCGCGAGCTGATCGAGCAGCTCGACGATCTGCACCACCTTGAAGGAATAGGGCCTGCCGAGGAAGTTGGGCCCCTCCCAGCGCAGCGCCGAGTAGGCGTGGCCGCATTCCGGACTGATCACGTATTTCACTTTCAGCCGCTCCGCCGCATCGACGATCCGCGACAACAGCGCAGCCGCCACGTCGCGCGACCCGATCTGCACGCCGACGTTGGTCGCTTCGAAACCGGCGCTGGGGATCGTCCACGAGACTTTCGCCTGGTGAAAGATCCGCGCCAGCGCGCCGACGATCTCGGAAAAGCCGATGATCTCCATCGAAGACAGGACCACCATGTAGTCGGCGCCCTCGGCGTCGACCGGTACCTTGAGCCCCGTTTCCCGTTCCTGCAGTTCGATCTGGCGCTTGAGCGCCGGCCAACGTACACCCATGGGGCTGCCGGTCTCGAGCGCGCGCTCGGCTGCAGCATAGAGGTCCGGCGGCGCGAAGCCGGCCGCCGACATGCCTTCGCGCGCGCGGCGCACCATGCCGGCGATGTCGATGCCCATGGGGCAGACCAGCGTGCAACGCCCGCACAGGTTGCACGAATCGTAGAGCAACTCCGACCATTCGTTGAGCTCCGCCGCGGTAACCTCGGGCGGAGCCAGGCCGAGCGCCCTGGTCACGGTTGAGAAAGGTGCCCGCTCGCGCCGGTACGTATCGAGCATCGGCCACAGCTTGTAGATCGGCGTGTAGCGCGGATCGCGAGTGACGAGATAAAAGTGGCAGGCCTCGGCGCACTGGCCGCAGTGCACGCAGGCCTCCAGCTGGAACGCAGTCTCGCGGCTCGCCTGAGCGACAAACTCCCTCGCCGCCCTGCGCGCATCGGGTGCCTCGCGCGCCATGAGCACCGCCTGCGCGCGTTCGGCGAACGGGGACGGCGTCACGGCGATTTCCACATGGTCGGATTCTTCCGGTGCCGCACGCGGCCATGTTGATCCACATCAATCGCGCCACCATGCGTCGCCGCTCGACCGGCGCCGCGTCTACCCGTCAGAACGCGAGGCTCTCCTCGATCGCGGCGATGCCCGCCGCCGCGCAGGCGTCGTCTTCCTTGCCGCCGGGAGCCCCGGAAACGCCGATTCCGCCGAGCAGGCTGCCGCCGCCCTGTATCAGCAGGCCGCCGCCGACGGCTGCAACGCCGGGTCGGTGCCGCACGCCGCTCTGCGGGCGGCCGGGCTGCGTGGTCTCGGCAAGTTCGCTGGTGCCGGTGCGAAAGCTGAGCGCCGTCCATGCCTTGGCCGTCGCCATGTCCGGCGTATGCGGGCCGGCGAAGCGGTCACGCAGCACGACCTGCGTGATCCCCATCCGGTCGACCACTGCGACCGCCACCTGGTAGCCGTTGTCGCGGCATTTCTTCAGCGCAGCCTGCGCCGCCTTGAGTGCGCTCTCCGGCGTCAGCAGGCGCAGCGCGAAAGTCGCATCCTGCGCATGCGCGGCTGGCGCGCCGGCGAGCAGAGCGGCGGCGACCAGCGTTGCAAATCTCATGTCACGCCCTACTTGCGCTTCATGAAAAAGGTGAACTCCTTGCCCGCTTCCGCCTGCGAAAGCAGTTCATTGCCGGTCTGCTTGCAGAACGCCTGGAAGTCCTTCACCGAGCCAGGGTCGGTTGAGGTGATCCGCAGCACCTGCCCCGACTGCATGTCGGTGAGCGCCTTTTTTGCACGCAGGATTGGAAGCGGGCAGTTGAGGCCGCGGGCGTCGAGGTCCTTGTCGAAATTCATGTCAGGTCGCCTTGTTTGTGATGGAACGAAAGTGAACTCTTATAAACCGCGGCTGCGGAAGATTCAACCGCTCAGGCGTAACGCGCGAGCAGTTCGGCCACGTGTTCGGCGCTTGCCAGGCGCTCGACGCGCCGCTCGGCGCCGCCCGCCTTGATCATGCACGCGACCATTTCGTAGAAGGCGCGATCGAGCGCCTTGCGCGCGGCCGAAAGCTGCTGGGCGATGTCTTCGCACTCCGCGTCGGCGTCGATCATCCTGCGCAGCGCGCGCACCTGGCCTTCGATGCGCGCCAGCCGCGCCAGCATCGCCTGCTTCGCCTGGGGGTCGTGCATGTGCGGACCGGGCATTGTGCACCCTCCTATACCCCACATAGTATCTTCACGACGCACGCCGCGCAAGGCGGCAAGAAAAGTTCTCATTCCCTCATATCGGGTACTTATGCTGCGTCGCATCACTTCTATCGTGCTGCGCAGAGAGTGCTTGCGTATACTGGCCGGGAGTATTAGCGTGCGAAAGCTTCGAAGCCAAGGAGGACGACATGGCCGCCCAACCAGACACTGCCGAACTTGACCGCCTGATCAGCGAGCGCCTCGACGCGCTCCTGCCGGGCAAGCTCGCCGCGCTGGAAGCTGCGAAGACGCCGTCGATGACCATCATCGCCACCAAGGGAACCCTCGACTGGGCCTATCCGCCGTTCATCCTTGCTTCGACCGCCGCCGCGCTCGGCTGGGATGTCTCGATCTTCTTCACGTTCTACGGGCTGACGCTGCTCAAGAAAGACCTCGAGCCGCACGTCAGCCCGCTCGGCAATCCGGCGATGCCGATGAAGATGCCCTTCGGCCCGGA
>JBGOTT010000252.1:0-6341 GCA_041476585.1 Gammaproteobacteria bacterium
ATCCAGAACGCCCGTCTGTTCCGCGAGATCGAGGCGAAGAGCCGAGAGCTCGAAGCGGCCAGCCGTCACAAGTCCGAGTTCCTCGCCAACATGTCCCACGAGCTGCGCACACCGCTCAACGCCATCATCGGCTTCTCCGAGGTCCTCTCCGAGAGGATGTTTGGCGAGATCAACGAGAAGCAGGCGGAATATCTGCGGGACATTCTGGAGTCGGGCCAGCACCTTCTCTCGCTCATTAACGACATCCTCGATCTCTCCAAGATCGAGGCAGGGCGCATGGAGCTTGAGCTGGCGGACTTCGACCTACCGAGCACCATCGACAACGCGCTGATCATGGTGCGGGAGCGAGCGGGTCGGCGAGGCGTCACGCTAGGGCGCGCGATCGACGAGCGCCTCGGGATGGTACGCGCGGACGAGCGGAAGCTGAAGCAGGTGCTCCTGAATCTCCTGTCCAACGCGCTGAAGTTCACGCCCGAGGGCGGACGGGTCGACGTCCGGGCGGAGATGCAGGGTCAAATGACCGAGATTTCAGTGACGGACACCGGGATCGGCATCGCCCCGGAGGATCAGGATGCGGTATTCGAGGAGTTCCGACAGGTCGGGACGGCGGCGAAGAATATGGAGGGCACCGGGCTCGGGCTGGCTCTTTCACGTAAGTTCATCGAACTGCACGGCGGGAAGATCAGCGTGAAGAGCGAACTGGGCGTGGGCTCGACGTTCACGTTCACCTTGCCGCTCCAAATCGAAGTTCCGAGTACGTGATCAGCGACGACAAAGCGGTGCCCGGGCGACTCCCGTTAGATGAGATCGGCGACGGAAGGGATGCTGCGCCTCGATCTGGGTCAACTCGCCCGCATGCCAACCTTCATAGGCCTCTTCGAATCTCATCTTCCGGGTCTCCGGTAGCAGTTCCGTCCGTCTCACGCTTCGCCCCTTTCGGGGCGCAGCGCAAGACCGGACAGATCACGTGCTACAAACCCGGACAGATCGTTTGCTCGCAACAGTACGCTCCGGGCAATATTGACAGGTACAGAATACTGAATCAGAATAACGTAGCGTCTGGACACCTGCCAGATGGGGAGATCAAAGTGCAGATTTTTTCTACCGACGTCGTTCCGATCACCTCCGCGCGCGCGCGCCTGACCGAGATTGCCGCCGAGGTGATTGCTTCCGGGCAACCCAAGGTCTTGACGCGCAATGGAGAGAGCTATGTTGCCGTCGTAGGTGTTGACGATCTTGACGAGTTTCAGCGCTTGCGCGCCGCCGATCACCTGCGCAGTCTGCACGACCTCATGCGCGCGGCGAGCGAGATGGCGGCGGGCAAGGCAATCTCTGCAGCGGCCTTTCGCAAGCGGGCAGCGACACTGGTCGCGGGCGTTGCGCCTGACGGGCCGGCCGCGCCGGGCAAGAAAACAGTGAAACGCCAGACCGGGAAATGAGCCGGCGTCGCGGTGCCAGCGCGCCGCGCCAGCGTGAAGTGCTGATCACGCGCCCCTTTCAGGAAGCTTTCGCCACTCTGGTGGAGCACTACAAGACGTTGCGACCGCTATTCCCTGACGCAGGGGCTCGACTGGCGGCGTTCAACGAGGACTTGTTCGAGCGCATTGTGCCGATGCTGGAGCGACATGCAGACATCGGACGCCCCTATGCGCTGCGCAAACTGGGAAGCAAGGGTGAAGCCGCGACGCTCGCGGAGCTCGCGCCGCTACTTGCTGCCAGCGCTGCCGCAGTGCGCGAATGGGTGGAACGCGAGTTCACGATTCTCTACATCGTCACGCCGCAGAAGGTATTCCTCGTCAATCTGAAGCATCACAGGCAGCTGGGGTATTGACGCGATGCCACACAGCGCGAAACTGTTCCTGGCCCTGGGCAGCATTGCTGCGCTTGCCGCAGTATTGATCGGCGCTTTCGGCGCGCACGGGCTGAGGGAGAAAATCGCTCCCGAGTTCCTCCCCGCGTACAAGACCGGAGTGGAGTATCACTTTTATCATGCGCTTGGTCTGATTCTCATCGGGCTGGCCGCCTTTCACCTGCCGGAATCGGGTTATCTCAAAGGCGCGGGCTGGGCCATGCTCGCCGGCATCGCACTGTTCTCGGGCAGCCTCTACCTGCTCGCGCTTACCGGCCTGCGCTGGTTCGGTGCGATCACGCCCGTGGGAGGCATCGCCTTCATCGTCGCCTGGGGGTTGTTTGCCGCCGCCGTGGTCAAGGCGCCCTAGTAAAATTCGTCCATGAAACGCTGCCTTCTCGCGTTGCTCGCCACCATGTTCGCCGTGCCTTCGATGGCGCAAACCTGGCCGAGCGGCGGCCCGATCACCGTCCTGATGGGTTTTCCCGCCGGCTCCGGCGTGGACATCGTCGCGCGCACGATGCAGGAATCGATGCAGCAATCGCTCGGCGCCAAGATCGTCACCGACTATCGCACCGGCGCGGGCGGCAATCTCGCCTCCGAGGCAGTCGCGCGCAGCAAGCCCGACGGCTACACGATCCTGCTCGGGACTGCGGCGACGCACGGGGTCAACGCCGCGCTGTACAAGCGCTTGCCGTTCGACGTGGAAGCCGACTTCACGCCGATCGCGCCGCTCGTCGACGTCTCCAACGTGCTGACGGTCAACCCCGAGATCATCGACGTGAAGACGGTGAGGGAGTTCATCGACAAGGTCAAGGCCAATCCGGGAAAGTACAACTATGCCTCGACCGGCAACGGCACGGGCACCCACCTTGCGTTCGCCGAATTCAACGCCAGGGCCGGACTCGACATGGTGCATGTGCCCTACAAGGGCGGCCCGGAGGCGCTCACCGCGGTCGTGAAGGGCGACGTGTGCTGCATCTTCAATCAGGTGCAGTCGGTTCTCGGCCAATGGCGCGCCGGCAAGGTGCGCCTGCTCGGCGTGACGACCAAGACGCGCGTCGGCGCGGTGCCTGACGTGCCGACGATTTCGGAGGCGGGCGTGCCGGGCTACGAGAACTACATCTGGTTCGGCCTGTTCGGCCCGAAAGGGATGGATCCGCAGATCGTTGCGGCGATCAATGGCGCGGTGAAGAAGGCGCTGGAAACGCCGGCCGTGCGCCAACGCTTCCTCGACCTGGGCAACACGCCGCGCTACGAGACGCCGGAACAGTTTCGCGCGACGGTGAAGGCCGACCGCGCGAAGTGGGCAGCCGTGGTCAGGGATTCCGGCGCGACGATCGACTAGTAAGCCTCGTCAGCGCCGCTCCGGCGGCACGTAGTACTGCGTCTGCGCGAGTTCGTCCTCGGCATGCGCGCGCAGCGCGTCCCAATGGCGGTCCGCATCGGCGACGAACAGGTCGCGCGCGATCGCATCGACAAGGCGGTTGGCTCCGATGGCGATGCCGGGGATGTCTCCGGCCAGCGCGCCGTGGCTCATCGTGCAGCCCCAGTTGTACACGTGCACGTTGCGCAACCCGGGCGCGGCGCGGTGTTTGCGCTCGCGCAGCTCGAAGCCCTCGCCCAGGTACGGGAAGCGCGCCGCTTCCGGATGCGCGCGGGCCTCCTCGGCAGACACCCGGTCGGCCCACACGCTGGCGCTCTTGCTGAATGCAGCTATTTCCGGCCGATCCATCAGGTTGACGTCAAAGCCGGTCGCAACGATGGCCGCGTCGAAGCGGTGCGTCCCGCGCGGCGTGGTCACCGTGACCCCGGACGGGTCCGGGGCGAGATCGCTCCAGGGCTCGGCGAGGCGAAGCGCGAAACCCGGGTGCTTCTCACAGCGCAGCACCGACTCGAACGGAGGCGGCACCTGCTCGGAGAAGATGTAGGTGTAGAAGCGCCAGCGCCGCGCGTCGTCGAGCGCATTAAACCCCCGCAGGAAGCCGGCGAATGCGGTCCATTTCGATTTGTTCACTTGGGGGAGATAAGGTCTGCGCGCGAACAGCACCACTCGCGCGGCGCCGGCCTCGAGCGCGGCACCGGCGTTGTCGAAGGCCGATGCGCCGGCGCCGAGCACGCCGATGCGCTTGCCTTCCCAGGCGGTGAAGTCGATATCGTCTGTGGAGTGAAAAACGCGCGCGCGCGCCAGCGCGGAATCCGGATTGAAAGACGCAAACGCGGGCCAGCGCGGTGCGCCGCTGCCGTCGCGACCCAGCGCCAGCACCACCTTGCGCGCAAAGATCGTTTCCGCGCTGTGCGGCCCGCGCAAATCCGCGCGCACGAGATCGCCCGCCAGCTGCAGCGCGATGACCACGGTCCGATTTTCGACCGGCAGATCGAGGACCTTCCGGACCCAGGCGAGGTACTCGGCCCATTGCAGGCGCGCAATCTTGCCCAGAGCGTCCCATCCGGCGCGTCCGAACTGCGCCTCGTACCAGGCACGGAACGTCAATGCCGGAACCCCGAGGTCAGGGCCGGTCAGGTGCTTCGGCGAGCGCAGCGTGTCCATCCGGGCATGGGTGGTCCACGGGCCTTCGCGTCCGCGCTCGTTCCGTTCGACGATGCGGAAGTTGCGCACCCCCTCGCGCAGCAATGCGAAAGCCGCCGCCTGGCCGCAGATGCCGCCGCCAACCACGAGGACGTCGAGCAGCGGTTTGCCGTCGGGGCCTTCCAGGGTCGGCACCCAGTTCGAGGCGGGGAAATTCAGGCGTTCGAGGTCGCGCCGGGCGTCGCGTTCGAGAGAAATCAGCGGGTTCATCGTTCGGATTATCGTGCCAATCCACTACACTCCGGCCTCATGATCGAGGTTTCCTGTTTCTACAGCCTGTCCTCGCCGTGGGCTTACTTCGGCGGACCGCGATTGCAGGACATCGCGCGCCGCCATCACGCGAGACTGTTGCTCAAGCCGTACGACTTCCAGGCCGTGGTGCCCAAGACGGGCGGCATACCACTGCGCACGCGACCCGAGCCGCGCCGCTCCTACCACGCGCTCGAGCTCGATCGCTGGCGCAAATACCTTGGCATGCCGCTGCAACTGACGCCAAAGTACTACCCGGTCGACGGCGAGCCCGACGGCTGGAACAAACCAGCGGGGTGGATGGTGATTGCCGCGCAGGAAGCGGGGCTGGACGCGCCGCGTCTGTCGCATGCCTTGTTGCGCGCGCTTTGGGCCGAAGAACGCAACACGTCCGATCCGGCGGTGCGCCGCGAGATCGCGCTCGAGAACGAAATCGATGGCGATGCGCTGCTTTCCGCCGAGAGGGGTTCGCTTGTCCAGTCGCTCTATCAGCGTTACAGCGGCGAAGCGGAGACGCTCGGGGTCTTCGGCGCGCCGACCTACCTGCTCGAGGGCGAGCGCTTCTGGGGGCAGGACAGGCTCGAATTCCTCGACCGGGCGCTGGACGCGCTGCGCGCGCGGCGGTAGATTCCGCCCGCGTGACCGTTTTCCAATTCTCACGGAGTAACGCATGAAATTCCGCTTTCCAGTGGTGATCATCGACGAAGACTTTCGCTCCGAGAATACGAGCGGCCTGGGCATCCGCGCGCTCGCCAAGGCGATCGAGGGTGAAGGGGTCGAAGTGCTGGGCGCGACCGGCTACGGCGATCTGTCGCAGTTCGCCCAGCAGCAGAGCCGCGCTTCAGCGTTCATTCTGTCGATCGACGACGAGGAATTCACGCCGGGTCCGGAGCTCGATCCGGCGGTGCTCAATCTGCGCAAGTTCATCGAGGAGATCCGCTTCAAGAACGCCGACATCCCGATCTACCTGTACGGCGAGACGCGCACGTCGCGCCACATTCCGAACGACATCCTGCGCGAGCTGCACGGCTTCATCCACATGTTCGAGGACACGCCGGAGTTCGCCGCACGGCGCATCATCCGCGAGACCAATACCTACCTGGACGGGCTCGCGCCGCCGTTCTTTCGCGCGCTCACGCATTACGCGCAGGACGGCTCTTACTCGTGGCATTGCCCGGGGCATTCGGGCGGGGTGGCGTTCCTGAAGAGTCCTGTCGGCCAGATGTTCCACCAGTTCTTCGGCGAGAACATGCTGCGGGCCGACGTCTGCAACGCGGTCGAGGAGCTCGGCCAGCTGCTCGACCACAGCGGTCCGGTGGGGGCCTCGGAGCGCAACGCGGCGCGCATCTTCAACGCCGACCATTGCTACTTCGTCACCAACGGCACCTCGACCTCGAACAAGATGGTCTGGCACCACACGGTGGCGCGCGACGATATCGTGGTGGTCGATCGCAACTGCCACGTCTCGATCCTGCACGCGATCACGATGACGGGCGCGATTCCGGTGTTCCTCACCCCGACGCGCAACCATCTCGGGATCATCGGACCGATTCCGCTGGACGAGTTCAGGCCGGAAAGCATTCGCCGGCGCATCGAGTCCAATCCGTTCGCGCGCGCGGCGAAGGACAAGAAGCCGCGCATCCTGACCATCAC
>JBGOTT010000253.1:0-6239 GCA_041476585.1 Gammaproteobacteria bacterium
CTGGCGGCGCTCACCTGGAACGGCTACAAATCGTGCTACTACCGGACCTACATGGTGGGCAGGGAACCGAACCAGGAGCAAAAGGACTACTACGCGACCGCGCTCAAGTGGCTGTACGACTCGATCCAGGCGGTGAAGGTCGGCGCCACGACCCGCGACATTGCGGAGCAGTGGCCCTCTGCCAAGGAAGCCTGGGGTTACGAGGAAGAAGACCAGGCCGCAGCCAACCTTTGGGGCCATGGCCTCGGGCTCGCCCAGTACGACCAGCCTGTGATCTCGCGCATCTGGTCGCTCGACCATCCGATCGATATCAAGGAAGGCATGGTATTCGCGCTGGAAACGCAGCACGGCAAGCCGCACCAGTGGGGCGTGCGCATCGAAGAAATGCTGATCGTGCACAAAGATAGCGTCGAGATCGTGTCCAACTTCCCGGTCGAGCAGATCACGGTGGTCGATCCGATGCCCGGTTACTCCGATTACGGCAAGCTGCCCGGCAGGTAGGCAGTGGCGTCGCGCAGGGGCACGCGTACCGCGGTGCTCGAGGCGCCGCGGCGCTTCGGCATCGTCGACCGGCCGATGCCAGTCGCCGGCCCGGACGAAGTGGTGGTGCGGATCGCCGCGACCGCCGTGTGTCATACTGATCTGTCGATCTACACCGGGGAGCACCCGGGGGTGCGCTATCCGGTCGTCATGGGGCACGAATGCACCGGCGTGGTCGATGTGGTCGGGCCGGAGGTTGCCGGCCTCGGACGCGGCCAGGTGGTCATCATCAATCCGATCATCTCCTGCGGGCGCTGCGATTCATGCCGGCGCGGCGCCGCCAATCTGTGCCGCCGCGCCGGGCTGTTCGGCCGCGAGGTCGAGGGCTCGCTGAGCGAGTACGTGCACTTGGCTGCGCGCTACGTACATCCCCTGCCCGCGCAGCTGCCGCTCGCCAACGCCACGCTCATCGAGACGCTTGCAACCGTGCGCCACTCGCAGGAGCGGCTCAATCTTAAGGCGGGGGAATCTGTCGTGGTCCTCGGACAAGGCACGACAGGGCTTTTGCACACGCGGCTCGCCGTGCTGGCCGGCGCCAATCCAGTGATCGCTGTTTCACGCACCCGCTGGAAACTCGACATGGCCGCGCGTATGGGCGCGCATCACACAATTGATGTGAGTGCCGAGAAAGCCGTTGGCGAGGTATTGCGCCTGACCGGCGGCTCGGGCGCCGACGTGGTGATCGATACTGCGGGGGGCGCGAGCACTTTCATGGCAGCCATCGACATGTTGCGGCCCGGCGGGCGACTGGCACCCTATGCGATCAGCCATGAGTGCTGCACGGGTTTCACAACCTTTCCGATGTACTTCAAGGAAATCAGCATCATCGGCTCGCGCGCGCTGACGAACGAGGACATGGCTCCTTCGATCGACCTCGTCGCCACGGGCAAGATCGACGTGTCCGACTTCGTCTCGGCAACCTATCCGTTAAATCGCACAGCGGACGCCTTCGAAGAATACGAACGCAATCCCGGCAAGGTGTTGCGCATCGTGATCGACTCGACGGCGTCATAAGGACACCATGCAACAATTCGTCTTTCCCGTAAGTTCCCGCGAGGCCACTGACGCCGATCGTTTCGGCCCCAAAGCTGCCAACGTGGCGCGCCTGGGGCAGGCGGGCCTGCCCATACCTGACGGTTTTTGCCTCGACGCCGCAGCCTATCGCTTTCAAATTCGCGCATTGGGTCTCGAGGCCGATGCACGGGGCGTTTTCGGCGCGCAGGAAAGTCCGCAGGCACGCAAGCACGCGCTCGCAATGAAGCTCGGCCTGCTCGACCAACCCATTACGCCGGCGGCGCTTGAGCCGTTGCTCGCGGCATGGCGCGGGCTGAAGGACAAGACCGGTGCATTGACCGTCGTACGCTCCTCCGCGCTGGTGGAAGACCGTTTCGGCTCCAGCTTTGCCGGACAGTTCGAAAGTTTTCTCGGCCTCGAGAGCGAAGCCGACTTCATCACCGCCATACGCTCGTGCTGGGGTGCGCTGTGGATGACGCGCGCGCTGCGCTACATGGCGACTCACAATATCGATCCGGCCGACACTGCGATGGGGATATTGATCCAGCCGCTCGTGTCCGCCCGCGCGTCCGGTGGCGGACTGAGCCGGTCAGCAGATGGCGGCATGGTGTTGAGCGCCACTTGGGGACTGGGTTCGGCCATTGCCCAGGGCGAAGTCACGCCCGACCGCTACGAATTGAGTCGCGACGGGCAACTGCTGAGCGTTACTCCGGGTCGCAAGGATCACGAGGTTGGATGCGTGCATCGCGAAGAACCGACTACCCGCATCGTTTCGCGCGCGCGCTCGACCGAACCCTGTCTGAGCGAAGCGCAGGCGGTCGAACTCGGTAATCTGCTGGGCAGGGTCGAAGACCTGATGGGCATGCCGGTGGAAATCGAATGGGCAATGGATGAAGCCGGATTCAAGCTGCTGCAGTCGCGGCCGCTGCACACTGAACCTGCCGCGGTACCGGACGAAGTCTGGCAGCACCGCCCTCGCCTCAACGGCCATGCTGCCGGGATAGGCTGGAGCACGGGACGGGCTTGCGTGATCAACTGCGAATGCGAACTTTCGCGCGTGGCGCCCGGCGACATCCTGGTGACCAAAGTTGCAGGCCCGGCTTTAAGCCACATTCTGACCCGTGTCGCCGGCGTCGTTGCCGAGCGTGGCGGCAGCACCTCCCACATGGCATCGCTCGCTCGCGAGCGCGGCATTCCCATGGTGCTCGGCGTGCTCGACGCTACCCGGCGCATTCCCGAGGGCTCGACGGTTGCCGTGGACGGTGTTGCCGGCGTGGTGCGCTGGATGAGCTGATGCGCCGCTCGTGGTCACGCCCCCGTGCTCATGAAGTCCGGGAGTTCCTTTTCGGTCAAGCCTTGGTACATGCAGTACTTGACCTCTTTCCTGACTCCGGCGTCGTTCAGGATCAGGACCGTCGGCACGCAATTGGTGCAGGCGGATTTTTTCGGGTGCAGGGATGGCTCCCCCTTGATCGATTCGATGAGCGCGATCGCGCGATCCAGCTTGTCTCTCTCTCCGTCGGCCACCAGGACGACGGAGCCCTGAGATTCCGTCATTCCGCCCCCGCCGACATGGACCGCCCTGAGATCGAACAGGATTCGAAAGGACTCGATTTCCGTGACGACCGTGGCGTTCATGATGGGGATCATCCCGACCCGGATTCCCTGGCAGTAGTACAGGGTATCCTGTCCGCACGACCGGGCCGCTTCACGGACCGAGGGAACCAGCTTCTCGAGGCCCACGGGAACGATCAGGTGGCATCCCCTGGCGCTCAGGATGCCGTAGCTCCATCCGATGGTTCCTCCGGCGGGATTGGCCACGAAGACGCCGACGTTGCCTTCCGGATCGACTGCGTTGGCTCCCTTGATGAACACCGACTCGGCGCTGAAGTCCTTCAGCGTTTCCCCCATGGTCGCTCCGGGAGCATGGAGCACTCCCTTGCGCCAGACCAGCAGCGGGGGCTTTTCCTCCGCCTGGGTCACGCAGAGGATGCGGTTGACGACGAGGCCCGACAGGTACTTGTCCCGACTGGTGCACTCGCCGAAGATCTCCTCGGCTACGCAGACGTTGGTGGCCCCGTGACAGATTGCGATCTCGCCGTCGGCCTGAGCCCGCTCCACTTCCGGCAACCGGGCCACGGCCTTGGCGATGAACCGCTTCGATTCGGCTGGAGTGAATACGAAGAGCGCTCGCATCGGATATCGGTCTGCGCTTACGCCGACGTTGGCGAACCGCAACGATAGCAACAAGCAACGCGGGGCAGAGAATACTTTCTTCTTATACGGGTCATCCGAAAAGGTTTGAGAAGGCAATATGAGGTTTGCATGTGACACGGGCGGTACTTTCACCGACCTCATCGTCGAGGACGACGGACTCGGCCTGCGCATGTACAAGGCGGCGACGACGCCGCACGATCCGGTGCAGGGCGTGCTGAATGCTCTCAGGCTGGCGGCCGACGACAACGATCTGTCGCTGGCCGAGCTGCTCGGCCGCGGCGACATGCTGATCCACGGCACGACCCACGCAATCAACGCCATCATCACCGGAAACACGGCGAAGACGGCGTTTCTGAGCACCGCCGGGCACCCGGATATCCTGGTGCTGCGCGAGGGCGGCCGCATCGAGCCGTTCAATTTCACCGTGCCGCATCCCGAACCCTACGTGCCGCGCGCCTTGACCTTCGAGGTGCCGGAACGCATCGACAGTGCCGGCAGGGTGCACACGCCTCTCGACGAGTCCGTCGTGCTCGCCATCATCGAGCGTCTGCGCGCTGCCGGGGTCGAGGCGGTCGGCGTGTGCCTTCTATGGTCGATCCGCAACCCGGCGCACGAGTTGCGTGTCGGCGAACTGCTCGTCGAACACCTGCCGGATGTGCCGTTCACCCTGTCCCATCGGCTCAACCCGGCGCTGCGCGAGTACCGGCGCGCCTCGTCGGCAGTCATCGACGCCTCGCTGAAGCCCCTGATGAGCCGCTACCTCGGTGGCTTGACCGAGCAGCTGGCCAAGGCCGGTTTCCGCGGGCGCACTCTCGTGCTGACCTCGCAGGGCGGCATGCTGGATGCGCGCGATATCGCCGACAAGCCGATCCACGCGATCAACTCCGGCCCGTCGATGGCGCCGATCGCCGGCCGCCACTACGCCGCTCTCGATTCCGCGGCATCGAACGTCATCATCGCCGACGCCGGCGGCACCACCTACGACGTGAGCCTGGTGCGCGCCGGGCGCATTCCGCTGACCAAGGAAACCTGGATCGGGCGGCCGTTTCGCGGCCATATGACCGGGTTTCCGTCGATCGACATCAAGAGCGTTGGTGCCGGCGGCGGCTCGATCGCCTCGGTCGACACCGGCGGCTTGCTGCATGTCGGCCCGCAGAGTGCCGGCGCCGACCCGGGGCCGGTGTGCTACGGCACCGGCGGCACCGAGCCGACGCTGACCGACGCCTCGGTGGTGCTAGGCTATCTCGATCCGGCCTACTTCCTCGGCGGCACCATGAAACTCGATCCCGTGGCGGCGGCGCGCGCCATCGAGGAGAAGGTGGCGAGGCCGCTCGGCATCGGTCTGAAGGACGCGGCCGCGGCGATCGTCGACGTCGCGACCGAGAACATGGTGCAGGCGATCACCGACATCACCGTCAACCAGGGCATCGATCCGGCGGATGCGGTTCTGATCGGCGGCGGCGGCGCCGCGGGCCTCAACTCGGTGCGCATCGCCCGCCGGCTCGGCTGCCCCGTGCTGATCATTCCGGAGACGGGCGCCGGGTTGAGCGCGGCCGGGGCCATCATGTCGGACCTGTCCAACGAGTACCGCGCGACTTTGTTCACCACGTCGGACAATTTCGACCGTGGCGGCGTCAATGCGGTGCTGGACGGATTGCGTCGCAGCTGCGAGGCGTTCATCGGCGGCTCGGGCCGCGGCGCGGTGAGCACCGCCATCGACTATACGGTCGAGGCGCGCTATGCCGGCCAGGTGTGGGAGATCGAGGTGCCGCTGGCGGTCACCGAGTTCACCGACGACGGCCAGCTCGCCGGCCTCGCCGACGCATTCCATGCCATGCACGAACAGATCTTCGCCATCCGCGATCCCGGCTCGGTGATCGAATTCGTCGGTTGGACCGCGACGGCGCGCTGCCGCCTGCACGAATCCGAGGCCGGCCGGCTCAGACCCGGAGCGCGCCACAGTGCCGGGGCGACGCGCCGCATCTATTTCGCGGGCGAGGGCGAGGTCGAAGCGGCTGTACACGATTTCGAATCCATGGAAACAGGCCGCCAGCACGTCGGGCCGGCGATCGTCGAGTCACCGTTCACCACGGTGGTCGCCGACAGAGCGACGCGCTTTGCGCGCGCCGCGTCGGGCAGCCTCGTGATGCGGCCTTAAGGAGGGCGGCGATGAGCACCATTTCTCAGACGAAGCTCGACGGCGCGCAGCTCGCCATCTTCGCCAACCGGTTCGAGGGCATCTCGAGCAAGATGGGCAATACGCTGTTGCGCACCGGCCGTTCCGGCGTGCTCAATCGCGCCAAGGATTTTTCCTGCTGCATCCTAACCGCCAGGCACGAACTGCTGGCGGTCGCCGAGAGCCTGCCGATTCACGTGCTGTCGGGGCCCGACATCATGGCCCGCTCGATGGTCGGGTTTCATCCGCAGCTCAGGCGCGGCGACGCGTTTCTGCATAACTCGCCCTATCA
>JBGOTT010000254.1:0-6235 GCA_041476585.1 Gammaproteobacteria bacterium
CACCGCCTTCGGCGTGACCTCGACCAGCTCGTCGTCGTCGATGAACTCGATCGCCAGTTCGAGCGACAATCGGATCGGCGGGGTGAGCACCACGTTCTCGTCCTTGCCTGCGGCACGCACGTTGGTGAGCTTCTTCGCCTTGATCGGATTGACCACCAGGTCGTTCTCGCGGCTGTGGATGCCGACGATCATGCCCTCGTACAGCGGGTCGCCGGGGCCGACGATCAGGCGCCCGCGCTCCTGCAGGTTGAACAGCGCGAACGCGACCGCGACGCCGTCGTCCTGCGACACCAGCACGCCGTTGCGCCGCCCGGGGATGTCGCCCTTCCATGCCCCATAGGCGTCGAATACGTGGCTGATCAGCCCGTTGCCGCGCGTGAGGTTCATCAACTCCCCCTGGAAGCCGATCAGCGCGCGCGCCGGGATGCGGTACTCGAGGCGCACGCGGCCGCGGCCGTCGGGCACCATGTCGAGCAGCTCGCTGCGCCGCTCGCCCAGCGCCTGCATCACCGCGCCCTGGTGCGAATCCTCGACATCGACGCTGAGCAGCTCGTACGGTTCGCGCAGCTCTCCGTCGACGGTCCGCGTGATCACGCGCGGCCGGCCGACCGCGAGTTCGTAGCCTTCGCGGCGCATGTTCTCGACCAGGATCGCGAGGTGCAGTTCGCCGCGCCCGGACACGAGGAACACGTCCGCGTCGGCGGTGTCCTCGACGCGCAGCGCGACGTTGGTGAACAGTTCGCGCTGCAGCCGCTCGCGGATCTGCCGGCTGGTGATGAACTTGCCTTCGGTGCCGGCAAACGGCGAGGTGTTCACCTGGAAGTGCATGGTGATGGTCGGCTCGTCCACCTTGGGCGCCGGCAGCGGCTCGGGATGCTCGGGGTCGCACAGCGTGCAGCCGATCGAGAGCTCGTCGACGCCGGTAAACTGCACGATGTCGCCGGCGACCGCCTCGGGAATCTGGACTCTCTCCAGCCCCTGGAAGCCGAACACCTGGTTCACCTTCGCGAGCCCCGCAGGTTTGCCCGGAATGTGCACCATCACCGCGTCGGCAGGGCGCAGCCGGCCGCGCCGGATGCGGCCGATGCCGATGCGACCGACGTAACTCGACCAGTCGAGCGCGGAGATCTGCAGCTGCAGCGGCCCGTCGGTGTCGATGTCGCGCGGCGCCGGAACGCGCCCGAGTATGGTCTCGAACAGCGGGCGCAGGTCGCTGCCGCGTTCGCCCGGCTGGAACGCCGCCCAGCCTTCCAGCGCCGATGCGTAGACCACCGGAAAATCGAGTTGCGCCTCGCTCGCGCCGAGCTTGTCGAACAGGTCGAAGGTGTGGTTGACCACCCACTCCGGGCGCGCGCCATCGCGGTCGACCTTGTTGACCACGACGATGGGCTCGAGGCCCAGCGCCAGCGCCTTGCGGGTGACGAAGCGCGTTTGCGGCATCGGTCCTTCGACGGCGTCGACCAGCAGCAGCACGCCGTCCACCATGCCGAGCACCCGCTCGACCTCGCCGCCGAAATCCGCGTGCCCGGGGGTGTCGACAATGTTGATATGCACGCCGGCGTAGTCGATGGCGCAGTTCTTGGCGAAGATGGTGATGCCGCGCTCGCGCTCGATGTCGTTGGAGTCCATCACGCGCTCGGTGAGCCGCGTATGCGCGGCGAACGCGCCTGCCTGCTGCAGCAGCTTGTCCACCAGCGTGGTCTTGCCGTGGTCGACGTGGGCGATGATTGCGAGGTTGCGTACGGCGCGAGGCATGGGGACCCGGACAAAATGCGGGGGAAATCGACGGTTTTCACCGGATTTCGGGCGCTATTATAGCGGAGGCACGCGCTTTCGGGCCCGAAAATATGGACGCGCGCGGTCCCGGACGCCATAGTCGCAGTTGAATGCTGTTCAATTCCTACGCGTTCCTGTTCCTGTTTCTTCCGGCGGTCCTCGCCGGCGCTTTCCTTCTTTCCAGGCATCGCACTCACCTGGCCGCAGCGTGGCTGGTGCTCGCTTCGCTGTTCTTCTACGGTTGGTGGGATCCACGCTACGTCCCGCTGCTTGCGGGTTCGATCATCTTCAATCATTTGGCCGGCGAGACCATTGTCCGGCGCGGCGGAAAAGAGGGGAGACGGACCTTCGGGGTTCTGTGCGCAGCGATCGCGGCCAACCTGGCCGTTCTCGGGTATTTCAAGTACGCGGGTTTCTTCATTGCCAGTGTCAGCACGCTTGTCGGCGCCGGGATGCGCATCGAGGCGATCGTCCTGCCGCTCGGGATCTCCTTTTTCACGTTCACGCAGATCGCCTGCCTGGTCGACGTTTACCGCGCACCGGTGCGCTATCGCTTCGTGCCGTATGCCCTGTTCGTCAGCTACTTCCCGCACCTGATCGCAGGACCGATCCTGCATCATCGTGAAATGATGCCGCAGTTCGACGGCCCGGCCGCTTATCGCCTGAATTATGCAAACCTCGCTGCGGGCGTCACACTCCTCGCGATCGGGTTGTTCAAGAAGACCGTTCTCGCCGACGGCATCGCGCCTTACGCGGGCCCGGTGTTCGAGCAGGCGCCCCGCGGCTATGCGCCCGGCAGCCTGGAGGCATGGGGTGCGGCGTTTGCATTCGGCCTGCAGTTGTACTTCGATTTTTCGGCGTATTCCGACATTGCGGTTGGGCTGTCGAAGATGCTCGGGATCCGGATGCCGGCCAATTTCGACTCTCCATACAAGGCAACCAGTATCATCGAGTTCTGGCGCCGCTGGCACATGACGCTGTCGCGGTTCCTGCGCGACTACCTCTACATCCCGCTGGGCGGGAACCGTCATGGCGCGCTGCGGCGCTATGCTAGCCTCGGGGTCACGATGCTGCTCGGAGGCCTGTGGCACGGCGCGGCGTGGACGTTCGTGATCTGGGGCGCGGTGCACGGCATGTTCCTGATGATCAACCACGGCTGGCGCGCGTTGCGCGGCCGGTTCCCGCCGGGTCCCGGCTGGATCGTCCGCACCGAAGGAGCGCTCGCCGCGTTGCTGACCTTCGTCGCCGTATTCGCGGCTTGGGTGCTGTTCCGCGCCGAGGACCTGCCCTCGGCGTTATCCATCCTGCGCGGGATGGCCGGGTTGAACGGTCACGCGCTGCCGGCATCCTGGCTGATCGAGATCGGCAAATCGGCGCGGTGGATTGCCAGCGCAGACCTGCCAGGGACCGCAATACGCGGGTGGATCGGGATCCACTTCGGCGGCGTCGACGCGGGACTCCCGCGCGGCCTGGCAGAGGGCCGCAGTCCCGGCATGCTGATCAGCAAGTCGCAGCTCCTGTGGATCGCTGCGCTGTTCGCGATCGCCTGGCTGATGCCCAACACGCGCCAGATCATGGCGCGCGCGGATGCATTCATCGCCGGGCGCGAAGCGCCGGCCACCGCCTTGCTGTGGCGCGCCAACTGCGGATGGGCTATCGCGACCGCGTTGCTGCTCGTGGCGTCCGTAAGTAGCATGACCCGCGTCTCCGAGTTCCTTTACTTCCAGTTCTGAGCGGCCATGCACCCGCGGCATTACCTGATCCTCAACCTCGGTCTGGCCGCCGTTCTGACCGGCGGAATCGCCGCCGTCAATGCGCATCTCGATCCCTATGGACTCTCTGCCGCGGGCAGGGCCGAGGCGAACGGAGGCGTTGCGGGTGCCGCGCGCCCGGGATCGTTCTGGCAAAAAGCGTTTGCGGTGCGCGACGCCAGGCCGAGTAGCGTGATCCTCGGCACGTCGCGCGCGGACAGCGGGATCGACGCGCGTCATCCCGGATTTGCCGCGCAGGACGCGCCGGTGTTCAACCTTTCGCTCGGCGGCCTCAGTATCGACCAGATGCGACTGCTTCTGATCCATGCGCATGCGATCTCGCCGGTGCGCAAAGCAGTCATCGGCCTTGATCTGGAGGCCTTTCTCAGCGGCGGGCGCACGGATTTCGATCCCGCGGCCCTCGAGGGAAATCCGGAGACCGAGCCGTACAGCCTGGTTCGCCTGCGGCTCGCCCTGTCGCGCGAAACGCTCTCGGCCAGCCTGGCGCGCTGGGCCGCGCTGACGTTCACGGAGCCGGCTGCTGGCGCCGCGCGCGAAGGATCGGACCCGCAGCCGCGTCGAGTCCCCGATGAACTGATCAGGCAGTTCAATGGCCAGCGCGGCCTGAGTGGGGTTACCGAGTTCAACAATTTCTACGCGCGTCTGCCGGTTCTGTTTCCGCATTGGCTGCCGGCTACCCGGTGGGGCGATGATCCCCGGCGCGCGGCAGCGATGACGGCATTCCGCAACCTGCTCGGCTACGCGCGCCAGGAAGGGATTGAACTGCGCATGTTCATTTCCCCGGTACACGCCCGCTACCTCGAATGGTACCGGCAGGTGGGCTGGTGGCCGCTGTTCGAGGCCTGGAAGCGCTCCCTGGTCGCAGCGATCGATGATGAGTCGAGGGCTAGCCCTGGGCGCCCGGCGTTTCCGCTCTGGGATTTCGGCGGCTTCCACGCCCTGGCAATCGAGCCGGTGCCGAAGATGGGCGACGTGTCGACGCGCATGCGCTGGTACCGGGAGTCATCGCATTACTCGCCGGAACTCGGCGACCTGGTGCTGGACCGCGTCCTCGGCGCTCCGGGAGCCGACGCGTCGCCGTTGCCGGACCTGCGCATCGACGCGGCGACGATCGACCGCCATCTGGACATGCTGCTCATTCAGGCCGAAGAGTACCGCTTAAGCTCTCCCGGCGAAGTCGCGAACGTCAGCGAGATGATCGCGTACCTTCGACGCGTGGCAAGGAAATAGGCGTGGCCCGGCCGTCCAGCATGACGCGCGTTCTCATCGCAGCCTGCATGGCCGGTTGCGTGCTCGCGGGCGCAGCCGGCGGCATCCTGCTCCAGCGTTACGGCGGCACCGATGCACTGATCGATTGGACCGGTTTGCGCCACCTCGTGACGGCGCATCGTGTGCGTCCCGTAGAGGACCGGATCCCGGTACCGCTGCCGGCGGCCGCAAAGGGCCGGACCATGGTTGCGCTGGCGTTCGGCCAGTCGAATGCGGCCAACAGCGGAGAATCGCGCGGGCAGGCGCACCCAGGCGTCTACGAGTTCTACCGCGGCCGCATCTACGAGGCGCGCGATCCGTTGCTGGGAGGCGATGGCAAGGACGGAAGCATTTGGATGCGCCTCGGCGCGAAAGCGGTTGCAAGCGGCGAGTTCGATTCGGTCATCCTCGTGCCTTTCGCCGTCGGGTCCGCGGAGATCGCGCGCTGGGCGCCGGGCGGGAGCCTGCATGGCTGGTTGCTTTCCGTGATTGCCGAGGCGCGCGACAGCGGGCTGGTTTTCACCCATCTGTTATGGCAACAGGGCGAGGCGGATGCGATGGCGAAGACCTCCGCACAGTCGTATCGGGAAGGATTCCTCGCGATGCTTGCTGCGATCCGGCGGCTGGGCGTGGATGCGCCCATATACATCGCCCGCGCATCGCGCTGCGGAAAGGCTCGTCCGTCGGAGGAAATCAGAAGCGCGCAGGGCGGGCTCATCGACCCGGCCCTTCGCATCCGGTCCGGCCCGGATACCGATGTCCTTGGCTTTTCCGAGCGCTACGACGGCTGCCATTTCTCCACCGAGGGGCTGGACCGGGCCGCGGCGCTGTGGCTCGAAGCGCTCCGTGCGAAAATATCTCCTTTCCCGACCCGCTAAGCCCGCCCCAGCGCGTCGGGGCGCTGCGACAGGTACCAGTCGAGGATCTGCTCCCCGCTCCAGTGCAGCACGTCCGGGAAGCGATCGATGTGTTCGTAGACCTGTTCGAGATACTTGATGCGGAACGGCTGGCCGCTGATGTACGGATGGATGGCGATCGCCATGATCTTCGCTCGCCCGGCGCCTTCGGCGTAGTAGCGCTCGAAGGTGTCGACGCATTTGCGCGTCCAGTAGCCCGCCTCGTGATGCTGCACGATCATCATCGGTATGTCGTTGTTCTCCACCGAGTAGGGCAGCGTTACCAGCGGGCCGTTGCGGGTCTGGATCTCGGTCGGTTCGTCGTCGTAGATCCAGTCGCCGATGTACTTTACACCGGCTTGCGCGAGCAGTTCCGGGGTCTCGTAGGTCTGCGTCAGTCCGGGGCCGAGCCAGCCGACGGGGCGCTTGCCGGTGAATTTCTCCAGCGTGTCCATGGAGCGCGCGATCATCGCCCTCTGGTCGCTTTCCTTGTGGATCGGACCCTGCTCGAAGCTGTGGCCCATGAACTCCCAGCCGGCGTCC
>JBGOTT010000255.1:0-6047 GCA_041476585.1 Gammaproteobacteria bacterium
CCGAACGTCATGCTGCTCGATGAGCCGACCAACCACCTCGACATGGAATCCATCGAGTCGCTCAACACCGCGCTCGACAAGTACGCGGGGACGCTCGTCTTCGTCTCGCACGACCGCGAGTTCGTCTCTTCGCTCGCCACGCGCATCCTCGAGTTGAAGCCCGGCGCAAAGCCGGGCGCCGCGGCGAGGGTGGTGGATTTCCGTGGGAGCTACGAGGATTACCTCGCGGGCAGGACCGCGGCGCTGGCTGCGGCTTGACGCCCCAGCGGGGTGGCGTCGAGGGTCATCGGTCATCCGGCGTTTGGGCCCGCGCGTTGAGAGTCGATGACAAAGGAACTCAACGCGCCGCCACTGCTGAATCCGCTGATTCATTCGATCCGAGGGCAGCGGGTCATGCTGGATGTCGACCTTGCGCGGCTCTATGGTGTGAGCACGGGCCGATTCAACGAGGCCTTCATGCGCAATCGGCGCCGGTTTCCGGGCGATTTTTCGTTCCAGCTCACCGCGGAGGAATACGCGAACTTGAGATCGCAAATTGCGACCTCAAGTTTCCAACGTTCTAGTTCGAAAGGAAAAAGAGAGAACTGGCCGCAATCCGCGACCAGTTCTTCGCACGGCGGGCGACGCTACCGACCATGGGTGTTCACTGAGCACGGCGCGCTGATGGCGGCCAACGTTCTGCGAAGCGAGCAGGCGGTGCGCATGAGCGTGTATGTGATCCGGGCGTTCGTCCGTCTGCGCGAAGAGTTGACGGCCAACGCGACCATCCTGAAACGCCTTGCGGAGATTGACCGGACACTGCTGCAGCACGATACCGCGCTGCGCGATATCTACCGCAAGCTGTTGCCGCTTCTTCAGCCTCCTCCCGATCCGCCGAAGCGTCGGATCGGCTTCCAAACCAGTGACGAGTGAGGTAAATTCGCCCGCTCGTTCAGACAATATCACCGGAAAGGAGCGCCCGCCATGACGTAGTTGTCCTTCACAGGAGACACGTCATGTCACGTACGTATCGCCGTCGCGGCGAGCGCCACGAGTATCGCTGGGTGCTGCGCGACCGGAGCGACGCAACGCCCTGGTGGGCGCACGCGTTGCTCGATCCGCACTCAAAGGAAGGCCGGCGTGCGATTGCACGCTTTCACTCGGACGCCGAGTTCACCATGCGGAGCAGTGCGCCGCACTGGTACCGTCGGGAGTTCGACCACCGCCTGCGCACCATGAACGACCGCCAGCTTCGCCGCTGGCTCGCCGATCCTGCTTATGACCCGGTCATGCAGATCCGACACCGCCACGATGCCAACTGGAGTTGGTGGTGAAGCGCCATGCGGTGCCGGGCATCGTATTGACGATGCCGCGATGCTGCTGCGCCGCCTGATCACCGAGATGTACGGCGAGTAGGAACCGCCTGCGAGGCGCGAACCGCTATGGCCTGATCGGTGCCAACGGCTGCGGCTTACGCGGCCTGCTTCCAGTGCGGCGGATAAGTGCGCTCGTAGCCGGGCTGCGTCTCGACCCGCTTGCGCCAGCGCCCGATGGCGGGATAGCGCTTCGCGATCGAGCCGAGATCGAGGCCGAGCGGCTGCGCTGCGGCGTTGGCGCCCGCGCGTTCCACCAGCATGGTCTCGGGATACCACCAGATGTCGGCGGCCGACGGCCTGCCGCCGGCCAACCAGTCGGCCGTCGTGAGGATCTTCTCGATGCGGGCGAACTCGCCGTGCAGGGACTCGGCCGCGGCCTTCATCGCGTCCGCCTTCTCGTTCACGCCGCCGAAGAAGATCGGCGCAATCACCGTGAAGGCCGGTAGGTCGAAATAGTAGATGCACTCGGAAATTTCCCGCCAGATGGCGGCAGCTTCGGCCGGGGTGCGGCCGAACAGGGCGGGCTCGGGCTGTTTCCTGTCGAGGTAATTCATGATGGCAAGCGTTTCATAAAGGGTGAAATCGCCGTCCTTCAGCACCGGCACCTTGCCGCGCGGGTTCATCGCGATGTGGCCCGGTGCCTTGTGCTCGCCTTTCGAAAAATTGATCAGCTTCGAAGTGTAGGGAATCTGCTTCCATTCGAGTGTCAACAGCGCGCGCCACGCGAACGGACTGCCGCTGCCCCAGTAAAGTTCGATTGCCATGAAGTTCTCCTTTCTGTTTACGCGTTTCGCTGCCCCCAGTCGCGCAGCGCCCTCAGCACCGGCCCGAGGCTCTTGCCCTTGTCCGTCAGGTGATATTCGAGCCGGGGCGGGTGCTCGCTGTAGAGCTTGCGCTCGATGAGGCCGCCGGCTTCCATGGCCTTCAGCCGCGCGGATAGTGTATTCGGCGCGGCGCCGGCCAGCGATTCCTGGAAATCCTGGTAGCGCCGTGGACCCTGCCGCAGCAGGTCGCGCAGGATCAGGATCGTCCAGCGCTCGCCGATCATGTCGAGCGTCTTGGCGACCGGGCAGTGCTGGCGGTAGGACCGGACCATCCCACAAGGATAGGGGGTTGACATTCCTTTAGCAAGTAACTACTATAAACATAGTCACTATGAAGAAACAAGTCGCCCCTGCCGACCTGCTGAAGGGACCGATTGCGTCGCGTCTGCTCGGCCTCGCCTGGCCCGTCCTGGTGGTGCTCGCGCTGCAGACCTTCGTCGGGGTGGCGGAAACCTGGTTCGTCTCGTTTCTCGGCACCGACGCGCTCGCGGGGGTCGCGCTCGTCTTCCCGCTGTTCATGCTGATGACCATGATGTCGAACGGCGGCATCGGCGGCGGCGTCTCGTCCGCCGTCGCGCGCGCGATCGGCGCCGGCCGCAGGCGCGACGCCGAGGCGCTGGTCGCGCACGCCGCGGTCCTCGCGCTGCTGTTCGGCGCGGCGTTCACGCTCGCCGTCTGGGCGGGCGGCCCGGCGCTGTTCCGGCGCATGGGTGCCGAGGGTGAAATGCTCGCCATCGCGGTCCTGTACGCGAACGTGGTGTTCCTCTCGGCAATTCCAGGCTGGCTCGCCAACCTGCTGGCCGCGGCCCTGCGCGGCGCGGGCAACGTCCGCGTGCCGGCGATCGTCACCGCGGCCGGGTCGCTCCTCACGCTCGCCCTCTCGCCGCTGTTCATTTTCGGCTGGGGCTGGGTGCCGGGGATGGGCGTCGCCGGAGCGGGGATCGCGCTCGGCTGCTTCAACGTGGGTTCCGCGCTCGCGCTCGCCCTGTATCTGCGCTCGCCGCGCAGCCCGATCCGCCTCGCGGCCGCGCGGCTCGAGCGGCGGCTGTTCGGCGAAATCCTGAAGGTCGGACTTCCCTCCGCGGTCGGGACGGTGGTCGCGAACCTGACCGTCGTCGTCACCACCGGCCTCGCGGGCGCGTACGGGCGCGACGCCATCGCCGGCTACGGCCTGGCGTCCCGTCTCGATTACATCCTCATACCGCTCCTGTTCGCGCTCGGCACGGCGTCGCTCACGATGGTCGGCACCAACGTCGGCGCCGGCCAGCACGCGCGCGCGCGCCGCATCGCGTGGATCGCGACGCTCGTCTCCACGCTGGCGACGGGCGCGATCGGCCTGGCGGCCGCGCTTTTTCCGCAGGCCTGGATGCAACTGTTCAGCAGCGAAGCGCCGGTGCTGGAGTTCGGCGCCGCCTATCTCACGCGCGTTGCGCCGTGGTACGCGCTCTTCGGCGCCGGCATGTCGCTCTACTTCGCGAGCCAGGGCGCGGGAAGGATGGCCTGGCCGTTCGCGGCGGGCATCGCCCGCCTGCTCGTCGTGCTCGCGCTCGGCGGCTACTGGGTGAATTCCCTGCAAGGCTCGCTGAACGGCCTGTTCTGGATCGTGGCGGCCGGCTATCTGCTCTTCGGCGCAATCAACCTGTTTGCCATGGCGAGCGGCCTCGGCTGGGGACGCCCGCACGCGGCGCGCGGCGGCCTGGAGCCGGCAGGCCGGGGTTGACCCCGGCCGCGGGCTCGATGAACTGCTACGCGCCGATGTTCAGGGAGCGGCGCCTGGACGACGCGGCGCTCGCGGCGGTGAACGCGATGCGCCTGTCGCAGCACCCGAAAGGCGTTGCGCCGCGGATCGAGAACCTCGCGGAATGGCGCGCGCACCTGCTCGCGCGGTTGCGCCGCCAGGTCGAGATCACGGCCGATCCGGTGCTGGCGGACCTGCTCGAGGAAGTCGCAGGCTATCCGGGCGGGGAGAAAGCCGCGAAGCAGGAGAACCTCGAGCAGTCGGTGCTGGTGCCGCTCAAGATCCGCACCTCGCTTGGGCTGCTGTCGTTCACGAGCACGACCACGGTGTTCGGCACGCCGGTGGACGTGACGCTCTCGGAGCTGGCGATCGAACTCTTCTTCCCCGCCGATGCGGCGACGGCGGAGGCGGTGCGCGGAGCAGCGCCCTACAGCGAGGCGCAGCGACGGGCCCGGCAGCTGATCGACTTCGCTCAGCGTTCGACGCCGTAGGGTCGGGTAATGATCTCCAGCAGGTGGCCGCTCGGGTCTTCGAAGTAGACGCCGCGGCCGCCGTCGTGGGTGTTGATCTCGTCTTTCCTGCGCTGCCCCGGATCGGCCCAGTACGCCAGGCCGCGCGCCTGGATGCGGCCGAAGATCTGGTCGAACTCGGCCTCGCTCACGAGGAACGCGTAGTGCTGCGGCGCGACCTCGCCGTCCGCCTGGCAGAAGTCGAGGGTCACTTCGTTGCCGACCTCGACGCCGAGGAAGGGGCCGAACGGCACGGCTTCGGGCAGCCCGAACAGGCCGGTGAAGAATTCGGCCGCGGCGCGCTGGTCGCGTACGTGAACGATGGTGTGGTTCAGTTTGATGGTCATGGCTGCTAGGATAAGACCTCACCCCGATCTGGGGTCAAGAGGCATGGCGAAACTGGCTCCCGGCGATCTCGGCCATTCGTCGAGCATGGCCTGAGGATTTCCAAGCAGGGGGCGATGGATCTGCTCCTTCCGCTGCTCACGGCCGGGCTGATCAAGCGGGTGGGCACGCTGAAGCATGGCCGCTACGTTCTCAAATGAGCGCCCACGCCTGCACCGAAGACCGGCCCCGAAGGCTCAGCGCTCGGCCAGGACATCGATGAACCGCACGCGCCCGGCGAGCCGGTAAACGGCGAAGTCGCGCCGGTCGGCGGTCAGGATCTCCCGCACGCCGGCGCGGGCGGCGAGCAGGACGACCGAGGCGTCGGCGAAGTCCATCGGCTGGTCGGCATATTTGCGGGCGAGTTTCTCGATCGAGCCGAAATCGAGCGGCTCGCGGTCCACTTCGAGCAGTCCTGCGCGGCTCGCGTCGCCGAGCCACCCCAGGCAGCGGAACTGCTGCGGGACGGAAAGCAGCGCCATCGCTTCGGCAAGTACCGCCTCGGTGGTGAGAAAACGCCCGCGGTAGTCGCGCAGAAACGCGCGGCAGCGCGCGTGCAGCGGATCGGATTCGTCGAACAGGGCGATCAGGAAGCCCGAGTCAACGACGACGCTTGTCACGCACGTAGTCCCGGAAGCGCCGCTGGCGGGAAGGGCGCGCCGCGCGGGCGCGGCGTTTCGGCAAGGGCGGCAGAAGCGCCTCGGCGAGTTCGCCGAGCGTCGGGCCGGACTGCGTGACGAGGTACTGCGCCATGCTCTGCTGCACCACGCGGCTGCGCGTGGCGCCGGTTTGCGCGCAATGGCGCTCGAGCGCCGCGGCAAGCGCCGGGTCGAGCCGGACGGAAAGCATCGTGCTGGCCTTTGTCATACAATTCATCATAGTGTATTACAGCGGTCCCGTCCACTACGTAAGACGGGAGCCCGTTGACCGCAGCGACCCGGCCTCACCGATGACGAGGCCGTGCGGCGGGCGGTCGCCGCGGACGATGCGCGCATCCGCGCCTACGCGCGCAAGCGGCGCCGCAAGTGATCGCGCTCGATACCAACGTTCTCGCGCGGATCCTGCTCGAGGACGAGCCGGACGAGGAGCGCCGCGCACGCCGGCTCCTGGCCGAAAAGGGCGCCACGTTCTGGGTGCCGGTCACCGTTGTCCTCGAACTCGCCTGGGTGCTGCGTACGAGCGGGCTCGCGCGCGAGGCCATCGCCGGCGCAGTGCGCGGCCTGCTCGCCCTTCCACG
>JBGOTT010000256.1:0-6023 GCA_041476585.1 Gammaproteobacteria bacterium
CAGGTCCTGGTGGTCGGCCCACGGGCGCAACGGCCCCAGCCGCGACTCCGTTTCCATAAGGAGCAGTTTTTTCGGCGCGTCGATTCCTTTGTACGCCTCGAAAGCGCCGGCGAGGTGCACCGCCCAACTCGTCCAGCGCGTGGCAAGAAAAGTCGGGATTTTAATGCGGTCGAACATCCGATATGGCGACCGCTCCCAGTAAAACGGACCGTCGAAAGGCTCCAGCAGCCAGCTGAAAAGAAGAGGGTTCTTTCTCGGATACTTGAGCTGAATATGCAGGTACGGGCTGCGCCGGACCTCGGGCGATTCCATCAGACGTGCGACACGGCGCTCAATTTCGTCTTCCGACAGGTAGTCGTAGCTGAGTGGTCGCATTCCGTCCACACTGACGTGGCCCCACCACTGGTGCCAGAATCCTTCGTTGAGTATCCCCCCGTGATACACGCTCTGGCGGTAACGGTCCGTGAGCGCCTCATAAGGTACGATTGCCTTGAGGTGCGGCGGCTGCTGGGCGGCGACCATGTACTGGATGACCGCGAAATAGGACATTCCGAGCATGCCGCAGTTGCCGTCACACCAGGGCTGCGATGCCATCCATTCGATGATGTCGTATCCATCCTGCTGCTCCTTTGGGCCCTGGTAGCAGTACTCACCCGCGGAGTCGCCCGAACCGCGGGCGTCGGCTATCACATGCGCGTAGCCTCGGCTGACAAAATACTCGGAATCACCTGCCTCCTGGCCGCCGTTGCCGATAAGCGGATTCAGCGGCGCGCGCTTGCCCGTGACGCGCTGCAAGTCCTTCCCATAATGCGAGTAGGAGAGCAACGCCGGGTAGCGTCCTGGTGCGTCCGGCAGATACACGTCGCAGGCGAGCTTGGTGCCGTCGCGCGCCGTAATCGACACGCCGCGCTGGACTTTCATTCGGTACTTGGGCTGCGAAACTCTGGAATGCCAGTCTGAAGTCGTCATCGCACCGTTCCCTTCTGATCTGAATCATTCTAAGTCATTGGAATGGTAAGGCACGTGGCGGAGTCGATACGATTCGCGCTGCCACGGCGCCATCTGGGTTCTGGTGCAACGCTTTGGAGGACGTGGCATGCGAGTAGATTTGATGGTTCGTCGAACCATTTTGCAATACCGATAAGTATTCCGCAGAGGGCCACCTGGGCACGTAGGGTTCAACGGCGCGCGAATCGCGCGCGTGTTCCAGCGCAACACCATCAACGCAGTCGCCTCGCAGTCGTACCAACAAAAATAGCGTCGGAGGCTTATGCGATATCACGCGCGCGTTCGTCGCACTTCTTCGCTCTCAGCAGCGCACGTGCAATTCGAGCGATGCGCTAACATGCGGAATACACGGGAATGTTTAGACTTAAAGCACTTGATACAAAACACTTACAAATCAAGTACTTAATTATGGCGGAGAGAGAGGGATTCGAACCCCCGGTACCCGATGGGTACAACAGATTTCGAGTCTGCCGCATTCGACCACTCTGCCATCTCTCCGCTTCGCGAACGGACCTGCCTTCGGGCGCGAGGGGCGGATTCTATCAGGGGCGCGTGATTCTCTCCGCCCCGCCCAAGTAAGGGCGCAGCGCGGCGGGAACCGTCACCGATCCGTCGGCATTCTGGTAATTCTCCAGGATCGCAACCAGCGTGCGGCCGACCGCGAGCCCGGAGCCGTTCAGCGTGTGCACCGGTTCGGCCTTGCCCTTCGCGTTGCGGAAGCGCGCCTGCATGCGACGCGCCTGGAACGATTCGAAGTTGGAGCACGAGGAAATCTCGCGGTAGGCATTCTGCCCCGGCAGCCACACTTCGATGTCATAGGTCTTCGCGGCCGAGAAACCTGTGTCTCCTGTGCAAAGTACGACCACGCGGTAGGCGAGATCGAGCTTCCTGAGGATCTGCTCGGCATGCGCCGTAAGCTCTTCGTGAGCGCGGTAGGAATGATCCGGATGCTCTATCCTCACCAGTTCCACCTTGTCGAACTGGTGGTTGCGAATCATGCCGCGCGTATCCTTGCCGGCGGAGCCGGCCTCGGAACGGAAGCACGGCGAGTGGCAAACGTATTTCAGCGGCAGAGCCTCGAGCGGAACGATCTCGCCGCGCACGAAGTTGGTGACCGGGTACTCTGCCGTGGGAATGAGATACAGGTCGCGTCCCTCGATCTTGAACAGGTCGTCCTTGAACTTGGCGAGGCTCGACACGCCGTTGGCGCATTCCCCGGTCACCATGTAAGGCACGTAGGTCTCGGTGTAGCCGTGCTCGGACGTGTGCACATCCAGCATGAACTGCGCGAGCGCCCGATGCAGCCGCGCCAGAGCGCCTTTCAGAAGTGAAAACCGCGCCCCTGCGATCTTCGTCGCGGTCGCAAGATCGAGCATCCCGAGCCCCTCGCCTACGTCGACGTGGTCCTTCACCGGAAAATCGAAACTGCGCGCCGAACCCCAGCGGCGCTGCTCGACGTTTCCGTCCGGACCGCCGCCTGCCGGAACGCTCTCGTGAGGAATGTTCGGAATCTGCTCGAGAAAGTCGCGCAGCTGCGCCTGGATCAGGCCGAGCGCGTTTTCCTGCAGCTTCAGCTTGGCGCCGAACTCGGCGACCCGGGTCATTGTTTCGGAAACAAGTTTTTCGTCGCCCTTCGCCTTCGCCTGCCCGATCTGCTTGGACAATGCGTTGCGTTGCGACTGGAGATGCTCGGTCGCGGTCTGGTTATCCTTCCTCGCCGCTTCGAGTTCAGCGAACGAGGCCGTATCCAGCACGTAGCCGCGCTTCGCCAGACGTGTGGCGACTGCGTCGAGATCGGTGCGCAGCAACTGGATATCGAGCATGATGGCGAGCGGTTCTACTCCTCGTTCTTCTTCGATGCAGCGTCGAGTTCGCGCAACCGCTCGATCTTTTCCCGGATGCGCTCTTCCAACCCACGATCGACAGGCCGGTACCACTCCACGTCCGGCATCCCGTCGGGAAAGTAGCTCTCGCCCGCGGCGTACGCGCCTTCTTCGTCATGCGCGTAGCGGTAGCCCTTGCCATAACCAAGGCCCTTCATCAGGCGGGTCGGCGCGTTGCGCAGGTGCATCGGCACCGGCCGCGTCGCGTCGCCGGACACGAAAGCGCGCGCGGCGTTATAGGCGGTATACACGGCATTCGATTTGGCGGCGACCGCGAGGTAGATCACCGCTTCCGCGAGGGCCAGCTCGCCCTCCGGCGAGCCGAGCCGCTCGTAGGTCTCGCAGGCATCGAGCGCGAGGCGCAGCGCGCGCGGATCGGCGAGCCCGACATCCTCGACCGCCATGCGCACGATGCGCCGCCCGAGATAGAGCGGATCTGCGCCGCCGTCGAGCATGCGCACCAGCCAGTAGAGCGCCGCATCGGCGTGCGATCCGCGCACCGACTTGTGCAAGGCCGAGATCTGGTCGTAGAACTGCTCGCCGCCCTTGTCGAAGCGGCGCAGATTGCTCGCCAGCGTTCGCTCGACGAATGCGGCATCGATCTGAATGGTTCGCGAAACGCCCGCTGCGGTGGCGAGGATCTCTACTGCGTTGAGCAAACGGCGCGCATCGCCATCGGCGAAGCCGATCAGCCTTTCCCGCGCCTGCGCGTCGATCGCGCTGCCGGGCAGCGCCCTGGCGAGGCCACGCTCGAGCAGTCCGCCGAGATCCGCGGTCGAAAGGCTCTCGAGCACGTAAACGGTGGCGCGTGAAAGCAGAGCGCTGATGACTTCGAACGACGGGTTCTCCGTGGTCGCGCCGATGAAAGTCACCAGCCCCTGCTCGACGTAGGGCAGGAAGGCGTCCTGCTGCGCCTTGTTGAAGCGGTGCACTTCGTCGACGAACAGGATGGTATGGCGGCCGCTCGCGGCAAGGGCAGCCTGTGCCGCAGCGATGGCTTCGCGGATCTCCTTGACCCCGGAGAACACCGCCGACAGGGCGATGAACTGCGCATCGAACCAGCGCGCCATCAACCGGGCGAGCGTGGTCTTGCCGACCCCTGGCGGGCCCCACAGGATCATCGAATGGAGCTTGCGCGCCTCGAACGCGAGACGCAGCGGCTTGCCCGGACCGAGCAGATGGGCCTGGCCGGCCATCTCGTCGATCGTCTGCGGGCGCAGCAGTTCGGCCAACGGCGCGGCCGGCGGCGCCGCGGCGGCCGCCGGCGCCACGGCGGCGAACAGGTCACTCCCCGAGGACATCCACGCCCTTGGGCGGCGTAAAGCGGAACGTCGACGGATCGAGACGCGGATTGCGCGACAGATTGGAAAAGCGCAGCACGGTGGTCTGTCCGAACGGGTCGATGAGTTCCATCGCCTCGATGCCCGCCACGCCGAACCCCATGCGGATGCGCTCGAATCCGGACTCGCGCATGCGCGGCCGCGCTTCCAGCCACTCCAGTCCATCGGCACCGCCGGCCTCGCTGAGTTCGAATGCCTGTTCGACCTCGGCGCTGCCGGCGAGCAGCGCCGCTGGTGTCGAGCCGATGGCCTGCGCAATCTTGCGCACCACGACCTGGTTGAGGTCCTCGTCGAAGATCCAGACCTTCTCTCCATCGCCGACGATGACCTGAGCGTACGGCTTGGCGTAGGTCCAGCGGAAACGCCCGGGGCGCTGGAACATGAAACTGCCGGAGGATTCCTGCACCAGCTTCTTGTTTCGGTCGAACATCTTCTGGGAAAAATCCGCGCGTGCCGACTGCGTGCTGCGCACGAAGGCATGGAAGCGCTCCAGGCTGGCGGCCTGGACGGGGACCGCAGCCACGATCGCGATGCAGGCGAGCAGCGCGCGCATGCGGCCCTTATTCGGCCTTGGCCGGAACCAGCACCTCGCGATTGCCGTTGGTCTGCATCGCCGAAACCATGCCCGCGCGCTCCATGTCTTCAATCAGGCGCGCGGCCCGGTTGTAGCCGATGCGCAGGTGGCGCTGCACCAGCGAAATCGACGGCCGCCGCGTGCGCAGGACGATCTCCACCGCCTGGTCGTAGAGCGCGTCCTTCTCGCCGCCGCCACCTTCGCCGTCGCCCGCGAAACCGATGTCGTCGACGGCCTGGGGCTCGAGCACATCGCTCAGGTAATCCGGCGCCGCGAGCTGCTTGAGGTGAGCGATCACCTTGTGCACTTCCTGATCTGCCACGAACGCGCCGTGCACGCGTTGCGGCAGGCCGGTGCCCGGCGACAGGTAGAGCATGTCGCCCTGCCCGAGCAGCGCCTCCGCGCCCGACTGGTCGAGGATGGTGCGCGAATCGACCTTGGAAGCGACCTGGAAGGAAATGCGCGTCGGGATGTTCGCCTTGATCAATCCGGTGATTACGTCCACCGACGGACGCTGCGTGGCGAGGATCAGGTGTATGCCGGCGGCGCGCGCTTTCTGCGCAAGGCGAGCGATCAGTTCCTCGACCTTCTTGCCGACGACCATCATCAGGTCGGCCAGTTCGTCGATCACCACCACGATCACCGGCATTTGCGTGAGCGGCTGCGGGGTCCCCGAGTCGATGGTATTCGGGTCCTCGAGCACGCGCCCGGCTTTTTCCGCATCGGCGACCTTGTGATTGAAGCCCGAGAGATTGCGCACGCCGAGCCAGGACATCAGCTTGTAGCGCCGCTCCATCTCCGCCACGCACCAGTTGAGCGCATTGGCCGCCTGCTTCATGTCGGTGACCACCGGAGCAAGCAGGTGCGGGATGCCCTGGTACACCGAGAGCTCGAGCATCTTCGGATCGACCAGGATCACGCGCACGTGGCGCGCCTCGGCCTTGTACAGCAGCGACAGGATCATCGCGTTGATCGCCACGGACTTGCCCGAACCCGTGGTGCCGGCGACCAGCAGGTGCGGCATCTTGGCGAGGTCGGCGCAGACCGGCAGGCCGCCGATGTCCTTGCCGAGCGCCATCGCCAGCGGCGAATGCATGGCGTTATAGGCCTGGGAGCCGATGATCTCCGAGAGCCGCACCGTCTGCCGGCGTTGGTTCGGCAGTTCGAGTGCCATGCAGGACTTGCCCGGCACAGTCTCGACGACGCGGATCGACACCA
>JBGOTT010000257.1:0-6021 GCA_041476585.1 Gammaproteobacteria bacterium
CCTTGATAACGAGCGCCGTCGGCCCAGAGACGCGGCTGGGCCATCCGCCGTTGGAATTCTGGCCCGAGGAGCCTGACCACGGCGTGGATCCGTGACATGACGCTAACCGGCAAGGCCGCAATGCTGCTCTCCTTCGACGTTGCGCCGGAGGCCATCGATGAGCACGATGACTGGCACACCCACGAGCACATGCCGGAACGGCTGTCGATTCCCGGCTTCATGCGCGGTTCCCGCTGGGTTGCGCTGTCGGGCGCGCCGCGATACTTCGTGATGTACGAGGTCGCGGAGCTCGGCGTGCTCGATTCGGCCGCCTACCTCGAGCGGCTGAACAATCCGACTGCATGGACCACCAAGATGATGGCCCACTATCGCGGCATGACCCGGGGCCTGTGCCGTGTGGCGGACAGCTTCGGCCTGGGGATCGGACAAGCCGCCCTGGTGTTGCATTTCACGCCCGCGTCGGGGAAAGAGGCGGTGGTGCATGAATGGCTGACACGGCAGGTGCTCCCGGACCTGGCGTCGCGACCCGGCCTGGCCAGCGCCCATCTGTTCGAAGCAGCGCTGACACCCCGGATGACGGGCGAACAGAGCATTCGCGGCAAGGACGCATCCGTGGACAGGGTGCTCGTCGTGACCGGCTACCGGCCCGAGACCGTGCTTTCCGTTTCCGAACACGAACTTTCCTGCGAGCGGTTCGCGCAGCATCACGCGGCGCATGGACGCGTGAGGGGAATCTACCGCATGGAATATTTGCTCACCGACGACCCGAAGCGCACGGATCACCGCCCCCGGTGACTGCCCGCGACGATCGCGAACTCGTACAGCCGGCATTCGAGCGCGCCGTTGTAGAGCGGCGTGCGTTTCGCTGGCTGCAGCCGGATGAGTTTCGGCAGGCGCGTATCCGAGCTGAACAGGTAGCAGCGCCAGCCGGCGAAGCGCGCCTTCAACGCGTCGCCGAGCGCGGGGTAGAAGCGCGCGAGCGCCTCCTCGGAGCCGATGCGCTCGCCGTAGGGCGGGTTGGCAACCAGCACGCCGCAAGGAGCGGGCGCTGCGCGCGTGAGGATGTCGGCCTGCTCAAGCTTCACCCAGCGCTCGACTCCGGCAGCAGCGAGGTTGCGGCGCGCTGCGGCGAGCGCGTGGGAATCGTTGTCGCTTCCATAGAGTAGGAGCTTCGGCGCATGTGACGCCGGCTCCGCCGCGTTCTCGCGCACGCGCTGCCACAGCCGCGCGTCGAACACGGCAAGCTTTTCGAAGCCGAAACTGCGCTTCGCGCCCGGCGAACGGCCGCGCGCCATCATGGCGGCCTCCACGAGCAGCGTGCCGCTGCCGCACATCGGGTCGAGCAGAGGCTCCTCCGGCCGCCAGCCGGTGAGCCTCAGGATGCCCGCTGCAAGGTTCTCGCGCAGCGGCGCTTCCCCTGCCTCCGTACGCCAGCCGCGTTTGAACAGGGGCTCGCCCGAAGTGTCGAGATAAAGCGTGCCATGAGTGCGTTCCAGGAAGCAGTGAATGCGCACATCGGGCGCGGTGCGATCGACGTCCGGGCGCCGGCCGCAGGCATCGCGGAAGCGGTCGCAGACGGCGTCCTTCACGCGAAGCGTGGTGAAGTCGAGGCTCTTCAGCGGGCTCCTGATCGCGGTGAGGTTCACGCGCAGGCTGCGCTCGACCCCGAACAGCGCGGGCCAGTCCACCTCGCGGGCCGCCGCGTAGGCGCCGGCCTCATCGGCATACTCGAACTCGCGCACCCGCCAAAGCACGCGCGAAGCGAGGCGCGACTCCAGGTTGGCGCGATAGCAGGTTTCCCAGGAGCCGGCGAACCCGACGCCTCCCGCCGCCGACGTGACCGCGTCCCCGCCCAGCGCCGTCAGCTCCGCGGCGAGCAGCGCCTCGAGGCCGCGCGGGCACGGCGCGAAAAACCATTCAGAACGGTTTGAGGACAACGAGGAGCACTGCTGCGAACAGAATCAGGACGGGAAATTCGTTGAACCAGCGGAACCAGATGTGCGTTTTCGCGTTGCGGTCGTGCCTGAAGTCCGCGAGCAGCTTGCCGCACCACAGGTGGTACGCGACGAGCAGCGTGGCCAGCACCAGCTTGATGGTCATCCAGCCGCCGGCGTCGCGGAACCAGCCCAACCACAGCCACAAACCGAAGGCGAGCGTGAGCGCCGCACCCGGCGTCATAATGCCCCAGTAGAGCTTGCGCTCCATCAGCTTGAAGCGCTCGATGCCGGCGCGGTCCTCGGCCATCGCGTGATAGACGAACAGCCGCGGCAGATAGAACAGCCCGGCGAACCAGGTCACCATGAAGACGATGTGCAGCGCCTTGACGACGAGCATACCCGCCTCGCAGGCCTATTTGAGCAAGCGCGCAGCGTTCATCGTTGCCAGTTGTATTGCACGATCCCGCGCAGCACGTGCAGCCGCCGATGGAAAAAATGGTCCGCGCCCGGCACCACGGTAATCGGCAGGTCCTGCGGACGGGCCCAGTCGAGAACGTCCGCGAGCAGCACCGTTTCGTCCTTTTCGCCGTGGATCACGATCGAATCGCGCGGCACCGGTCGCGCTTCGAAATGCTTCACCGCAACGCCGACCAGCAGCATGCGTCCGGGCGCAGCCTCGGCCGACGCCAGGCGATCGGCAACCCGCGTCTGCACCGCTGCGCCGAACGAGAATCCGGCAAGCACGGGTGGCGACGCCGGATGCAAGGCGCCGAATTCGCGTCCGGCGTAATCGAGCGTGGCGAGCAGGTCGTCACACTCGCCGCGCCCCCCGTCAAAAGCGCCTTCGCTCGCGCCGACACCGCGGAAATTGGGCCGCAGCACGAGGTATCCGAGTTCGGCCAGGCTGCGGGCGAGGGTCTGTACCACCTTGTTGTCGAGCGTCCCGCCGTACAGCGGATGCGGGTGAGCCACCAGCGCAAGGCCACGCACCAGTCCAGCGGGCGTGTCGATGGCGCATTCGATACTCCCGGCCGGGCCGGGAATCAACTCGCGTCGCGTCTTGCCACGGCTCATGCGGACGTTTGCACCTTCGGGGATCCGGGAAAAGCGCCGCGAAAAGCGGCGAGGAAGGCGGATTCTAATCGACGCTCGGCGTCTTCGCGGCGGGACGCGCGGCAACCAGCGCGAACACGCAGACGAGCGCCGCGAACGGCCAGAGTGCTGAGACCAGCCGCGTCAGGCCATTCAGGTTGAGGAAATGCCCCTGCTGCCAGAGCTTGAGAATTGCGGCGAGGTACGGGTTGGAGGGTGCGAGATTCACCAGCGCGGTACCGCCCATCAGCAGCAACGCCGCCAAAGCGAGCCGCAACGTTCGCGGCAGCGCGACCACCAGCAGCGCCACCGGCGCGCCGAATGCGAGACCCCTCATTCCGCCCGGCGTAAGCCAGGACAACACATTCTGCGCCTGGAATACGATCGCGAATGCCACCGTTTTCACCGCCAGAGCAGCGACCAGCAGGATGGCCACGACGACGCGCGCCGGCGCCCCCGGCTGCACGAGCACCGATGCGAGAGCAGCCACCGCCACCAATTGACCGAACGCTACCAGCGCCTCGATGGTGACGAACAGCTCGGGCGCATGCGCACCGGCGGCAGGCGGGGCAAACCACTCGCGCAGGTCGCCGGCGCCGAACAGCAACGTCGTGGCGTCCAATTGCGTAAGCAACCACAACGCGAGCACGACCAACCCGAAATCGGTGCGCGGACCCGGCGTGAACCAGGCCGTGCGCAGGGCGAGCAACGGACCCTTCTCGAGCAGCCAGCGCGCCAGCGGTACCGCGAGCAGCGCGCCTGCGAGTGCCCCGGCGGTATTGCTCAGTACGTCGAGCTTCGACGGGATGCGCGCAGGAAGCAGGCTCTGGGCCGCCTCAAGCGCAATCGACAGGGCGGCCCCTGCCGCCAGCGCGACCAGTACCGAGGCCGACGCGGAAAGGCGCGAACGCACCGCAAGCACGCACAGGAACCCGAACGGCACGTAGCCGATCAGGTTGGCGCCTACGTCGAACGGCGTGACGTAGCGCGGCCAGGCGCCCGTCAGGAACGCGAATACGGAAAGTCCCTGGTCGCGCCAGCCGGAGAGCGGATAGAGCGATGCATAGACCACCAGCAGCGCATAGACGACAAATAGCAGTCTCGCCAGCGGCGAGCGGCGCGAAGCCTCAATGCTGGGCGTGGGCGTGCTCCGGTGCGCGCGTGGTGATCGCAGCCCACAACCCGATTGCGATGGTCAACAGCAGATACAGTACGACGAAGGCAATCAGCATCAGCGAGATCCGGTCCGAAGCGCTGCGCGATTATAGCGAGGCGCGGCGTTTCCACACCTGCCAGCGTTCCTTGCCGGCGAACACCGGCAGGCATTGCTCGTCCGGAACGAGACGATCCTCGAGCTGAATAAAACCGGGTTCGAGCATCCCTTCCAGCGTTGCGGCGTCGATGCCGAACGGCGGCCCCTTGGAGTTGTCGTCGAAGTAGTAGAACCCCGCCAGCAGGCCGCCCGGGGCGACCAGCGCCGCGACGCGCCGGCCCCACGCCGACCAGTCGCGCCGCGGCAGCGCGCACAACAAGGCGCGCTCGTAGATCACGTCGAACGGCGTGGCGTCGCCCTCGAATCCAAAGAAATCCGCTTTGCGAACAAGATGCCCGAGTGCGCCCAACTCGCGCTGCGCTGCCGCGATCGCCGCGTCGCTGAAGTCGATCGCCAGCACCTCGCAGCCGGCCTCGGCAAAGCAGCGTACTTCGTAACCGCTGCCGCAGCCCGGAACCAGAACCCTTGCGCCGTGCAAGCGTTCCGCCTGCCCGGCGATCCAAGCCGAAAGCATCGGGGGCACCCGGCGCGCATCCCAGGGCATAACCCCGGCCGCGTAGCGCGTGTCCCAGAAATCCGGGCGCGAACTGTCCTGGGCCACGTCCTGGGCAACTAACCGAACAGCAGCACGATCTGCAGCGCGAGGCCGGTGGCGAGAACCGCGAGCACCGCGGCGAGCAGCCGGTTGCGGCGCGACTGTTCTGCGCGCAACCGTTCGAGCGCCTGTTCGACGGCGCCGAGCCGGTCCTCCGCGAGCAAACGATGCGCCAGCCGCGGCAGCTGCGGCAGCGTGCTTGCCCAGTACGGCGCTTCGCGGCGCACTGTGCGCAGCAGGGCGCGCCAGCCGACCTGCTCGGTCATCCAGCGCTCGAGATAGGGCTTCGCCGTCTGCCAGAGATCCAGATCGGGATCGAGCTGGCGGCCGAGCCCCTCGATATTGAGCAGCGTCTTCTGCAGCATCACCAGCTGCGGCAGGATCTCGACGTTGAAGCGGCGCGAGGTCTGGAACAGACGCAGCAACAGCCGGCCGAGGTAGATCTCCTTCAGCGGTCGCGCGAAGATTGGCTCGCATACCGCTCGTATCGCGGCCTCGAATTCATCGACGCGCGTGGTGGCCGGCGCCCAGCCGGCGTGCAAATGCGCCGCGGCGATGGCGCGATAGTCGCGGTTAAAGAAGCCGAGAAAATTCCGTGCCAGATAATATTTATCCTCATCGCTCAAGGTGCCCATGATGCCGAAATCCACCGCCCGGTATTGGCCTTCGGGCGAGACAAAGATATTGCCCGGGTGCATATCGGCGTGAAAGAAGCCATCGCGGAAGGCTTGGGTGAAAAAGATCTCGACGCCGTTGTGCGCCAGCCGGCGCATGTCGACCCCCGCCGCCTTCAGCGCCTCGATATTGCTGATGGGTATGCCGCTGACGCGCTCCATCACCATCACCGTGCGTCGGGTGTAATCCCAGAAGATTTTGGGCACGTACAATAAATCCGAGCCGGTGAAGTTGGCGCGCAATTGGCTGGCGTTCGCCGCCTCGCGCATGAGATCGATCTCGCCGTGGATGATTTTGTCGTATTCATCGACTACCTCAATCGGCCGCAAGCGCCGGCTGTCCGGCCAATAGCGCAATGCCAGTTTCGCCAGCGTGTACAGCAAGGCCACGTCGTGGTCGATAATGACCTCGATGTCGGGGCGTAGAACCTTGACCGCTACCTCGGTGCC
>JBGOTT010000258.1:0-5986 GCA_041476585.1 Gammaproteobacteria bacterium
CCGCCCAGCGGAACCAGAACAGCGCGGCTGGAGCTATGACTTTTCCTATGGCGGGTTTCTGCTCATCGGGGATCTTCGGCATCGAGGGGATCTGCACGAAGTTGAAGTACCACAGCAGCCCGATCCACATTACGCCCGACAGCACGTGCAGCCAGCGCATAAAGAATAGCGACCATGCGTGGTCGATCTTGATCATGCTGCCGCTCAAAGATCCGGCGAGCAGGATGATGACGATCAGCAGCACCACGCCGGCGGTGATGGTACGTCCGAGGGATTGGAAGATCGCGCCCATGATGGCCTCCTGGAAAAACCGCGACGAGTCTAGCACAGGCCGCAGCGCACAATCACGCGCCCTTGGCATGGGTTTCGCTGCGTGTCGTCGGATCCTGAAGCTCTAGCCAAGGCAAGGGCCGGTCGCGCGCTCGGCCAGCGCGGCGAACGCGGCCTGATCGTCCGGAAAGAAGTTTTTCGCCCCGATGCGCCTCGCCAGGCCGGTGCGATCGAGGACTTCGTACACCTGCGTATTGACCCCGCTGAATACGAGTGCGATGCCCTTCTTGCCCAGGCCGTCGCCGAGACTGGACAGCATCTCCACCCCGGATGCGTCCAGACGGTTGATGCTGTGCGCGGAAACGAGCACGAAGCGCAATGCCGGATGCGCCGCTTCGAGGCCCAACACGGCGGCCTCGAAGTATGACGCGTTGACGAACACCAGCGAGGCGTCGAAACGCACCACACCGATTGCGCCGCGCAGCGCTTGCGGTACTTCCGCCGGCAGGTCGCGCGCAAGGCTTTCGGAGCCCGGCTCGGCGACCTCTACCTGCGGCCGCATGCGCCGGTAGATGAAAAGGCTCAGCGAAACCAGGACTCCCGCGAATATTCCGTTCTGGATCTGTGGTGCGAACGCGAGCGTCGCGCAGAACGTCAAGATCGCCGCCACCGCGTCATCGCCGCTGGCGCGCCAGGCGTTTCGCAGGCTGCGGAAGTTGATCAGGTTGGTGAGTGCCACGATGATGATGGCGGCGAGAGCCGGTTGCGGCAGGTGCTTCAACAGCGGCGTGAAGTAGAGCACCGTCAGCAAGACGCAGAGCGCGCAGACGATCGAGGCCATGCCGCTTCGCGCGTTTGTCGCGAGGTTGAGCGCGGAGCGCGAGAACGAGCCGCTCACCGGCATGGTCTGTGAAAAGGCCGCCGCCACCTTTGCCAGCCCTTGACCGATGAGTTCCTGATTTTCGTCCCACTTCGTGGCGGTCTTGATCGATGCGATCTTCGCGCTCGACATGGCTTCCATGAAGCTGATCACGGCGATCACGAACGACGCGGGCAGAAGCGCCACCCACGCATTCCAGTCCGCCGCGGGCAGAGCGAATCCGGGCAGCCCGCGCGGGATCTCGCCCACCACGCGTCCGCCGTGGCCCGCGTACCCGAGGTAATAACTGAGGACAGTCAGAACCGCGACCGCAAACAGCACGCCGGGCAGGTTCGGGGCGAAGCGCCGGAACGCTACCAGGATCGCAACCGCGGAAACGCCGAACCCGAGCGAATAGGCGTGCGCCTCATCGAGCCGCCGGAGAACTTGCCAGGCGTCGCCGAGCGCGTGGCCGGTGGACGCAGGTGGGACGCCGAACAGCGATGGAACCTGCGACAGCGTGATCAGGATCGCAGCCGCATTGACGAATCCCATCAGCACGGGATGCGACAGGAGATTCATCAGCACCCCGAGCCGCAGCACACCGAACCCGATCTGGAAGATTCCCGAGAGCATCGCCAACGCGATCGCATAGGCAATGTACTGCTCGCTCGCTGACGCCGCCAGAGGGGCGATGCTGGCCGCAGTGAGGAGCGAGGTGAGCGCCACCGGCCCGGTCGACAGTTGCGCGGAGGAGCCGAACAGCGCGCCCACCAGCGTCGGAATCAGCGCCGCATAAAGGCCGTAGTACGCTGGCAGGCCCGCGAGTTGCGCATACGCAAGGGACTGAGGAATTGCCACCAGCGCGACCGTGATTCCGGCAATCGCGTCGGCACGCAGCGTGTCGCGATTTGCGCGCGGCAGCCAAACGAGGAAAGGCAGCAGCCGCTGCCAGGCGGGCCGGAATTGCAATTCGCTTGGCTCCGAACGGATTAAGATGGTTTTTCGAGTATCTTATCAGTACGCTCTCGACGCTTTGGTTGCGATCACCCGCCATGCCGAAACTTGCCGCCAACACTTCGCTGCTGTTTGCCGAGCACGCCTTCCTCGACCGTTTCGCCGCGGCAGCGAACGCCGGATTCCGCTTCGTCGAGTACCAGTTTCCGTACGCGTGGCCGGCGCGGGAAGTTGCCGCGCGCGTTCAGCACGCGGGCGTGGAAGTGGTGCTGCACAACCTGCCCGCGGGCGACTCGACGAAGGGCGATCGCGGCATCGCCTGCCTGCCGGGCCGCGAGAGCGAGTTCCGCGAAGGCGTGGAGCGCGCGATCGAATACGCGCGCGCGGTGCGCTGCCCGCGCGTGAACTGCCTCGCCGGTGTCGCGCGGCCGGGTGTTGCGCGCGAGCGGTTGAAGGAAACTTTCGTCGCGAACCTTGGTTACGCGGCCGGCAAGCTGAAGGCGGCGGGCGTCCAGCTGCTGATCGAACCGATCAGTCCGCGCACCGTGCCGGGGTTTTTCCTCAACACTTCGCGCCAGGCCGAGGAGATCATCGACGCCACGGCATCGGATAACCTCGCCATCCAGTACGACCTGTTCCACATGCAGATCGTGGAGGGCGACCTGGCGAAGACCATCGAGCGACTCCTTCCCAAGATCGGCCACATGCAGCTGGCCGACGTGCCCGGGCGCCATGAGCCCGGCACCGGCGAGATCAACTTTGCATGGCTGCTCGGGCAGATCGACCGCATCGGGTACGCCGGCTGGATCGGCTGCGAATACAATCCGGTCGGAGACACCCTCGCAGGCCTGAAATGGGCGAAGCCATACTTGTAGAGCGCATCGACGCCGCACGCCAGCGCGACGTGGCGCGGGCGCTGCGCGCGTTCCTGCCCGAGCGTTGCGTGTTGTGGCGCGAGGAGGAGACGCGTCCGTTCGAGTGCGACGGGCTCACGGCCTACCGGCGCGTGCCGATGGTGGTTGCGCTGCCCGAAACCGAGGAGCAGGTGCAGCGGATTCTCAAGACGTGCCATGCGATGGAGGTGCCGGTGGTGCCGCGCGGCGCCGGCACCGGCCTCTCGGGGGGCGCTCTGCCGCCCGGCGACGGGGTGCTGCTGGCGATGGCGAAGTTCATGCGCGTGGTGCGCGTCGATCCGCTCGCGCGCGTCGCGGTGGGGCAGCCCGGCGTGCGCAACGCGGCGATCTCGGACGTGGTGGCGCCGTTTGGCCTGTATTACGCGCCCGATCCGTCCAGCCAGATCGCCTGCTCGATCGGCGGCAACGTCGCGGAGAATTCGGGCGGCGTGCATTGCCTCAAGTACGGACTCACGGTGCACAACGTGCTGCGCGTGCGCGGCTACACGATGGCTGGCGAGCCGGTGGATTTCGGCGCCGAGGCGCTCGACGCGCCCGGCTACGACCTGCTTGCGCTGATGATCGGTTCCGAAGGCCTGCTCGCGGTGGCCACCGAGATCACGGTCAAGCTGCTGCCGAAGCCGCAGGTCGCGCGCGTGGTGATGGCATCGTTCGACGACGTGGAAAAGGCGGGCGACGCAGCGGCCGCGATCATTGCGGCGGGCATCATTCCGGCGGGGCTGGAGATGATGGACAGGCCCGCGACCCACGCGGTGGAGCAGTTCGTGCACGCCGGTTACGATCTCGAAGCCGCTGCGATCCTGTTGTGCGAATCCGACGGCACGGCCGAGGAAGTCGAGGAGGAGATCGCGCGCATGGAACGGGTGCTCGAGCGCGCGGGGGCGACGCGCATGTCGGCGTCGCGCGACGAGGCCGAGCGCCTGAAATTCTGGTCGGGCCGCAAGTCTGCGTTTCCCGCGGTCGGGCGCATATCGCCCGATTACTACTGCATGGACGGGACCATCCCGAAGAAGCGCCTCGGCGAGATGCTCAACTTCATCGCCTCGTTGGAGAAGAGATACGGGCTGCGTTGCCCGAACGTGTTCCACGCCGGCGACGGCAACCTGCACCCGCTGATCCTGTTCGACGCCAACGATGCCGACCAGCTGCACCGCACCGAAGAATTCGCCGCCGAGGTGCTCGAGAAATGTATCGAGGTGGGCGGCACGATCACCGGCGAGCATGGCGTGGGCGTCGAGAAGATCAACCAGATGTGCACGCAGTTCCGGCCCGACGAGCTCGAGACCTTCCATGCGGTGAAGCGCGTCTTCGATGCGAAGGGGCTGCTCAACCCGGGCAAGGCCGTGCCGACGCTGCATCGCTGCGCCGAGTACGGGCGGATGCACGTGCGCCGCAGTTCGCCCGATCGTTCTGCGCTGCCGCACCCCGAGCTTCCGCGATTTTGATGGACGCCGCGGCGCGCGATTTCGCGGAGCGCGTCCGCGATGCGGCCCGGCGCAAGCACGCGCTTCGGTTGCGCGGCGGCGGCACCAAGGACTTCTACGGCGGACCGCTCGCCGGCGAGGCGCTCGATGTGCGTGCCTGCGCCGGCATCGTCGACTACGAGCCGACCGAGCTGGTGATCACCGCGCGTTGCGGCACCCCGCTTGCCGAGCTCGAAGCGGCGCTCGCGCAGCACCAGCAGATGCTCGCGTTCGAGCCGCCGCATTTCGGCGCTGGCGCGACACTCGGCGGATGCATCGCCGCCGGGCTCTCGGGTCCGCGGCGCGCGTCGGCCGGGGCACTGCGCGATTTCGTGCTAGGCGCGCGCATCCTCGATGGCCGGGGCCGCGACCTTGCATTCGGCGGGCGGGTGATGAAGAACGTCGCGGGCTACGACCTGTCGCGGCTGATCGCGGGTTCGCTCGGCACGCTCGGCCTCATCCTCGAGGCTTCGCTCAAGGTGCTGCCGCGCCCGGCGGCGGAGTTGACGCTCAAGCTCGAGATGCCGGAAGAGCGGGCGATCGAGACGCTCAACCGCTGGGCGGGCCAGCCGCTGCCGATCTCGGCGAGCGCGTGGCATGACGGAGAGCTCGCCGTGCGGCTCGCGGGCGCGGCCAGCGCGGTGCATGCCGCGGCGGAAAATCTGGACGGGGAACGCGTGGATGAAGCGCAGGGCGCGCGCTTCTGGAGCGCGCTGCGCGAGCAGACCGACCCGTTCTTCGACGGCGATGCGCCGCTGTGGCGGCTGTCGGTGCGCTCGCATGCGCCGCGCATCGAACTGCCGGGTGCGCAACTGATCGAATGGGGCGGGGCGCTGCGCTGGTTCCGCACGCGCGCGGACGCGGCGACCGTGCGCGCGGCGGCGTCGCGCGCGGGCGGCCACGCGACGCTGTTCCGCGGCGGCGACAGATCCGCCGGAGTGTTCGCGCCGCTGCCTCCGGAGAGCGCGCGCCTGCATCGCGAACTGAAGGCGGCGTTCGACCCTGCCGGTATCCTCAACCCGGGCCGGCTGTATCCGGATTTCTGAACGCCGATGCAGACCAGCCTCGCCGATTTCATCCGCAACTCTGCCGACGGGCGCGAGGCCGACTCGATCCTTCGCAAATGCGTGCATTGCGGTTTCTGCAATGCGACCTGCCCGACCTATCAGTTGCTCGGCGACGAACTCGATGGCCCGCGCGGCCGCATCTACCTCATCAAGCAGGTGCTCGAGGGCGCGGCGCCGACGGCAAGCACCCGCCTCCACCTCGATCGCTGCCTCACCTGCCGCGCGTGCGAAACGACCTGTCCGTCCGGCGTTCAGTACGGGCGGCTGGCCGACATCGGCCGCAAGCTGGTCGAGCAGCGCGTGCCACGCGGCGTGTTCGGCGGCTTCGTGCGGGGCGCGCTGTCGTTCGTGCTGCCGCGCACGGGACTGTTCTCGTTTCTGCTCGGCCTCGGGCGTTTGTTTCGCCCGTTGCTGCCGGGCGCGTTGAAGGAGCAAGTGCCGGCAAGCGTCGATGCC
>JBGOTT010000259.1:0-5985 GCA_041476585.1 Gammaproteobacteria bacterium
TCTACCAGGCGCTGGAAAAGGTCGACGGCAAGGCCGAGGACCTGACCTGGGAAATCTATCGCGACACGCTCATCGAGCAGGCCGAGCAGGGCGTCGACTACTTCACCATCCACGCCGGCGTATTGCTGCGCTACGTCCCGCTCACTGCCGCGCGCATGACCGGCATCGTTTCGCGCGGCGGCTCGATCATGGCCAAGTGGTGCCTGTCCCACCACAAGGAGAGCTTCCTCTATACGCACTTCGAGGACATCTGCGACATCATGAAGGCGTATGACGTCAGCTTCAGCCTGGGAGACGGCCTGCGGCCCGGCTCGATTTACGACGCCAATGACGAGGCGCAGCTCGGCGAGCTGCGTACGCTCGGAGAACTCACGCAAGTCGCCTGGAAACACGATGTGCAGGTGATGATCGAGGGACCCGGGCACGTGCCGATGCAGCTGATCAAGGAGAACATGGACCTCCAGCTCAAGGCATGCAGCGAAGCGCCGTTCTACACCCTCGGCCCGCTCACCACCGACATCGCGCCGGGCTACGACCACATCACCTCGGGCATCGGCGCCGCAATGATCGGCTGGTACGGCACGGCCATGCTCTGCTATGTCACGCCCAAGGAGCACCTCGGACTGCCGAACAAGGCCGACGTCAAGGACGGAATCATCACCTACAAGATTGCCGCCCACGCCGCTGACCTTGCCAAAGGACACCCCGGCGCGCAGATCCGCGACAACGCGCTTTCGAAGGCGCGTTTCGAATTCCGCTGGGAGGACCAGTTCAACCTCGGCCTCGATCCGGACAAGGCGCGCGAGTTCCACGACGAGACCCTGCCCAAGCACAGCGCCAAGGTCGCGCACTTCTGCTCGATGTGCGGCCCGCACTTCTGTTCGATGAAGATTACGCAGGACGTGCGCGAGTACGTCGAAAAAGGGATGCGGGAGAAATCGGCCGAGTTCGTCAAGAAGGGCGCCGAGATCTATTCGAAGGCCTGATGTCCGGCCCTGAGTCCTTCGCGAGCGCGGCGGCGGCGATTCCGGACAACCGAGGCGCGAACCTGTACCGCGCCGATCCTGAGTACGCGCGGCTGCTCGCGCTGTACCTCCCGCAGGCTCTGTTTTCACATCTGGAACCGCATTTCGAACGCCTCGGCGCGCTCGCGGGCGGCCGTCTGGACGAACTCGCCGCGGCCGCCGACCGCAACCCGCCCACGCTGATCCATCGCACGCGAACCGGGGTCGATGAGCAGCGCATCGACAAGCATCCGGCCTACGTGGAAATGGAGCGCATTGCGTTTGGCGAGTACGGCCTTGCCGCGCTGTCGCACCGCGGCGGCGTGCTCGGATGGCCGGAACCGATGCCGCCCATGGCGAAATACGCCTTGACCTATTTGTTCGTCCAGGCCGAGTTCGGCCTGTGCTGTCCGGTGAGCATGACCGACTCCCTCACGCGAACGCTGAAGAAGTTCGGCGCCCCGGAACTCGTCGCGCGCTACCTCCCGGCGCTCACCAGCCAGGACCTCGACGAACTGTCCCAGGGCGCGATGTTCATGACCGAGCAGGGGGCGGGATCCGACGTCGGCGCGACCGCCACGCGCGCGGTGCGCGACGCTGATGGCACCTGGCGCCTGTACGGCGACAAATGGTTCTGCTCGAACGCCGATGCGGAACTCGCAATGGTGCTGGCGCGGCCCGACGGCGGGCCCGCAGGCACGCGCGGGATCGCACTGTTCCTGTTGCCGAAAACGGCTTCGGACGGCATGCCGAACCGCTACCGCATCGTGCGGCTGAAGGACAAGCTCGGCACGCGCGACATGGCGAGCGGCGAGGTCCGCCTCGAAGGCGCCGAGGCGCATCCGGTGGGCTCGCTCGAGCGCGGCTTCACGCGGATGGCGGACATGATCAACAATTCGCGGCTTTCGAACGGCGTGCGCGCGGCCGGCATGATGCGACGCGCGCTCACCGAGGCGCTGTTCATCGCGCGCAATCGCGTGGCGTTCGGGCAGCGGCTGATCGACCTCCCGCTGATGCAACGGCAGCTGGCCAAGCTGATGCTCGCGACCGAGCAGGCGCGCAGCATGATGTTCCAGACGGCGGCGGCGCTCGAGGCGGCTGACGGCGGTGACCGCGAAGCCTACAGGCTGGTGCGCATCCTCACGCCGCTCATCAAGTTTCGCGCCTGCCGCGACGCGCGCCGGGTGACGGGCGACGCGATGGAGGTGCGCGGCGGCTGCGGTTACATCGAGGAGTGGAGCGACGCGCGGCTGCTGCGCGATGCTCACCTCGGATCAATCTGGGAGGGCACCAGCAACATCGTTGCACTGGATGCGCGCCGCGCGGTGCGGCGCGAGGAGGCATTGCCCGCGTTCGATGCCCTGCTGCGCGGCAAGCTGTCGCAGGTATGCATGGCGGATGCGGCGCGCGAGCGATTCACCGCCTTGCTCGAGCGCGCGTGCGCGCTTGCACGCGATGCCGCCCGCCCCGGCGGCGAGACGCTGGCGCGGCAGGCTGCGTCCGCGCTGTACCACGTTGCGAGCGCGGTGGGTCTTGCGTGGGAGGCGACCCGCACCGGCAGCTCACGCAGGTTGCTGCTGGCGCAACTCGTGCTCAGGCACCGGGTGCTGGCACGCGATCCGCTGGCCGCCGATGCACCCGAGACGAAGTGGCTGCCCGGGCTGCTGTCCGAGCAGCCGATCGACGCGACGCCTGAATCGCTCGCGCTCGTCTGAGCGCGACCCGCGGCATGGAGGGTTTGCTTCTGGCGATCGCGAAAATCGCCGCGGGCGTCGCGATCGGGCTGCCGCTGGTGATATTCCTCGTCCAGGACAAGCTGATTTTCTTCCCGCAGCGGCCGGACGAGGCGCGGCGTGCGGACATCGCGCGGCGCTTCCCGCAAGCCAAGAGCGTGTTGATCGATGCGGGCGATGGCACCCGGCTGCACGCCTGGCAGGTCATTCCGGCCTTGACCTCTCCGGGCCCACTGGTGATCTACTTCGGTGGCAATGCCGAAGAGGTGTCGTGGATGCTCGAGGACATCGGCAACCCGGCGTCCGGCGCGACGCCCGGGTTCGGCTGGCTGCTGGTCGACTATCGCGGCTATGGCGCAAGCGGCGGCGCTCCGTCGGAGACCGCGCTGGTGGGGGATGCGCTCACCTGGTACGACCACGCGGCGCGGCAACCGGAGGTGGACCGCGCGCGAATCTTCGTCTTCGGCCGCAGCCTCGGCAGCGGTGTCGCGGTGCAACTCGCGGCGCAACGTGCCCTGCGCGCGGTGGTACTCGTCACGCCGTTCGACAGTCTCGCTGCCGTGGCGAAGCGGCACTACCCGTTTCTGCCCGTCGACTGGATGCTGAAGCACCGCTTCGAGTCGGACGCGCGCGCGGGCTCAATCGACACGCCCCTGCTCGCCGTGCTGGCCGGGCGCGACGAGGTCATTCCGCCTGCACACGGCGAACGTCTGCTCGCGGTGTGGCGTGGCCCAAAGCGGGAGCTGCGCATCGCGCTCGCCGCGCACAATGATGTTCAAGAATCCGGCGAGTATTGGGCTTCGATTCGCGAATTCATCGCCGCGGCAGCGAAATGAGTGCACGGCGCCGCGTGCTACCATCGCCCGCGCCATGCCTGAGATGTCGCTTGTCGCAGCCTTCATACTCGGGATCGTCGAAGGACTCACCGAGTTCCTGCCGGTCTCATCCACGGGTCACCTGATCCTCGCTGCGGACCTGCTCGGCGTCAACGATGCCAAGGGCAAGGTATTCGAGATCGTCATCCAGACCGGCGCGATGCTTGCGATCGTCTGGGAGTACCACGAGCGTTTCGCCCGCGTTCTGGTCGGGCTCGCGGGCGATCGCGGCGCGCAGCGCTTCGCCGCGAACCTCGTCGTTGCCTTCATTCCCGCAGCCGTGCTCGGCCTCGCCTTCGGCTCCATGATCAAGGCGCACCTGTTCTCCGCGGTGCCGGTGGCCATCGCGTTCATCGCCGGAGGTCTGGTCATTCTCTGGGTCGAGCGGCGCAGGCCCGCGGCCGGCCCCGCCGCCCGCGTCCAGAGCGTTGACGACATGAACTGGGTCGATGCGCTCAAGGTCGGATGTGCGCAATGCTTCGCGCTGATTCCCGGCACCTCGCGCTCGGGCGCGACCATCATCGGCGGAATGATCTTCGGGTTGTCGCGCCGCGCGGCCACCGAGTTCTCGTTCTTTCTCGCGGTGCCAACCCTGGTTGCCGCCGGCGGCTACGACCTGCTGAAGCATCGCGCCCTGTTTTCATCCACAGACATGGCGCCCCTCGCGATGGGTCTTGCGGTTTCGTTCATCTCGGCGTGGCTGTGCGTGCGCTGGCTGATCCGTTACATCGCGACGCACGATTTCCAGCCGTTCGCGTGGTATCGCATCGCCTTTGGATTGGCTGTGCTTGCCACCGCCTGGGGCGGCTGGGTCGACTGGAAGCCCTGAGTCAGGACTGCGTCCAGGGCAATCCGGCCCTTCGCCAGCCGCTGACCGAATTACGGTGGCCCTGCGCGTCCTTGTCGCCTTCGAATCCTTCGAGCACGTTGTAGCACTCCGCGTAGCCGGCCTGCGTCGCCAACACCGCCGCGAAATGCGAGCGCCCCCCCGAGCGGCACAGGAACATGACCGGCTCGTCCTTTTTCGCAACCTCGGCAAGCTGCGCGAGGAAATCGGCGTTGAACGTGCCGCCGGGGTAGGTATTCCACTCGACGTACACGCTCCCCGGCACGCGCCCGACCCAGTAGAGCTCTGCCTGCGTGCGCACGTCGACGAGTTTCGCGCCCGTCAGCATCAGCATATGCGCCTCCGAAGGAATCAAGGCTCCTGCGTATGGAACGCCCGAGCCGGTAGCCCGTTCACCCGCAAGCCTCCTGATCGGTTCGATATCGTGCATTCGAGTCTCCTTTTGGCACGATTATAGAATCTGAACGCACCGGCGCATGAACGCCCTGAAACGGTGCGAATAATTAGGCTTCGCACTTTTGCGGTGCGCAATGCTGGGATAGAATCACACCTTTCCCTTTTTGCGGCAAGCCTCCGCCCTAAGCAGTGCTTTGGCACGCTTTCTGCTCGTTCGCTCCCGTCCGGTCGCTTGTCTGGCAACGCGAGCGGCCCCCAATCCACCCACCCAGGAGAACCGCCCATGGCGATGACGCCAGCCGATGCCTTGAAGATGGCCAAAGAAAAAGACGTGAAGTTCGTCGACTTCCGCTTCACCGATACGCGCGGCAAGGAGCAGCATGTTTCGGTGCCGGTCAAGGCGTTCACGATGGACAAGTTCGACAGCGGACATTTTTTTGACGGTTCCTCGATTGCCGGCTGGAAGAGCATCGAGGCCTCGGACATGCTGCTGATGCCCGATGCCGACAGCGCGCGCATGGATCCGTTCACCGACGAGCCGGTGCTCAATATCACGTGCGACGTGCTCGAGCCCTCCGACATGATCGGTTACGATCGTGATCCGCGCACCATCGCCAAGCGCGCCGAGGCCTATCTCAAGTCCAGCGGCCTGGGCGATGTCGCGTACTTCGGCCCCGAGCCCGAATTCTTCATTTTCGACGGCGTGACCTGGAACGTCGACATGTCCGGGTGCTTCGTGAAGATCAAGTCCGAAGAAGCGCCGTGGTCGACCGGGATCGACTACGAGTCGGGCAACATGGCGCACCGCGCGCCGGTCAAAGGCGGTTACTTCCCGGTGCCGCCGACAGACACGCTGCAGGACATTCGCAACGCGATGTGCGTTGCGCTCGAACAACAGGGCGTGGAGGTCGAGGTGCACCACCACGAAGTGGGGGCGATGGGCCAGAATGAGATTGGCACCAAGTTCAACAGCTTGGTGAAGCGCGCGGACTGGATGCAGATCCTCAAGTACACGGTGTGGAACGTCGCGCATTCCTACGGCAAGACTGCGACCTTCATGCCCAAGCCCCTCGTCGGTGATAACGGTTCCGGCATGCACGTGCACCAGTCACTGGCGAAAGACGGCAAGA
>JBGOTT010000260.1:0-5983 GCA_041476585.1 Gammaproteobacteria bacterium
ACCATGCATTGCGATTGCTGGCCACAATACCGTTTGCGGCGGCTACGGCTGGGACCAACGTGAGCCCACCCAAGCTTTGCGCGCCAGTCAGCTTCGACCTGTCCCACGCAAGACCAATCCTGAAGCCGCCCCACTTGTAGGAGCCATACAAGCGGTCGGAACGCTGGTCGGAACTAGCTGTCAAGCCAGCCGGGTACCCGTTCGGATTGTCCTGCTTCGAGTTCCAATAGCTGTAACCGAGGATCAGCGGGCCGTTGTCGTAGTTCGGGTTGAAGTTCCAACCCTGGCCACGGCGCGCATTGGAGCCAATATCCGCCGATGTGGCGGGAGGCGTCGAGACAACTCCCAATGCCACGAGGGCGGCGGGGGGAGTGCCTTGCCCAGTTAGTCCTCCCGCGGTGCTTGTCACCCCGCTGACGCCCGTATTCTGCGGGCTGAACGAATAAGCAGCCCTCAGAGTAAACCCGCCCCAGTTCGGGGTGTCGTAGAACACCGTATTTGGGGTGCGCGTCGCGTTCGCGATCGACTGACCACCCCCGCCGGCATAAGAGAGGATCGAGATGCTGTCAGCCCTGAGGTCGCCCTTGACGGTCAGGTAGCTCTCCCGGGCGCCATAGTGCAGGTCCTGCAAGCCCATGCGGATCGCACCCCAACTATTGCTCGTAATTCCCACGTGGGTGTTGCCGGACATCGGCGGCAGCCCGCTGGAAGGGTTGACGATGTTGATGCGCATGTCCGCTCGCGCGACCGCCTTCATGCCGCCGCCCAAGTCTTCCACGATGCTGAAGATAATCTGCGACGAGTCGTCGGCCAAGCGGCCTTGGCTCGAGTTGAGGCCACCAAGCCGCCCACCGGCTGGCGCAACCCCGGGAATTACAACCCCGCCAGGTCCAATAGCCGTGGAAGTTCCAACTCCAGCGGTTCCACCGAAGCTGTTGATGGAAATATTCTCGATGCTGGCCTTGAAGAAGCCGCTTATCGTCACTGTCGACTGTGCGAAAGCTGCGAGAGGGGCGACAGTAAAGGCGCCGGCGACTGCAACTGCTAAGAGTTTCTTTTGCATTCCCAATCTCCAGTTAGTTGTAGAAACCGGCCGGCAGAGGAGGCCGCCAGCCACAACCCCTCCAAATCCAGAGAAGTCGGGAGCGATTGTGCCAAACCGCACGAACCCGGCGCAACGCCGGAGACGGAATTTAGACGAATCCGGCATCGCGTTGTTGTTTTTATGCAACATAGCATAGGCAAACTCCCTGTTATTTCAATTACTTGAAAAAAATTCTGGAAAAATGACTTTAAGCCAAGGATCGACGAGCATGGATGATTACATGTAATATAGCTATCATTATTCATTTAAGGAAATCCGCGGTGCAGCCGAAACGCCATACGGCCCGGGAAACCGCCGGCCGCTACCGCACGAGAATGCGCGCCCGGGGATTCAGACCGATTCAACTCTGGGTACCCGACACCCGGTCGCCCAAGTTCGCCGCCGAATGCCGGCGCCAGTCCCTGCTGGTCGCGCGCAACGCCGAGGGCGATATCGAGGACTTTCTCGACACCGCGGCGCAGCAGGTCGAGGGGTGGAAATGAGGCGCGGGGAGCTGGTAACGGTCGCGCTGCAGGGCGAACTCGGCAAACCGCGCCGGGCGCTGGTCATTCAATCCGACCTGTTCAACGAAGCGCACCCTACGGTAACGCTGCTCCCCGTCACCGGCGAGATCCGCAGCGCGCCGCTTTTTCGCGTCACGGTGGAGCCCTCGGAGGCGAACGGCCTGAAAAAAGTCTCGCAGGTCATGGTGGACGAGCCCGTTTCGGTCAGACGCGACAGGATCGGCAAGCCGTTCGGCAATATCGAGGATGAAACGCTGCTGCGCGTCAATCGCGCGCTCGCAGTCTGGGTCGGGCTGGCATAGGCGTCCGCCGGCCGCGGGGGAAGGGCGTGACGCACGAGCTTGACGACTTGAAATCGCCGAAGTAGATTCTTACCGGTAATACTCTTACCGGGAGCAGCGCATGCGCATCACCAGCAAGGGACAGGTCACCATCCCGCTCGCGGTCCGCGAGCGGGCGGGCCTGCTGCCGAACATGGAGGTCGAATTCGTGTTCGAGAAAAGCAAGATCGTGCTGCGCAAGGCGAAAGGGCAGCAACGCCGCGGCGGACTCGCGGTGGAGCGCCTGCGGCGCGGCCGGCCCAGGACGATGCTCAGCACCGACGAGATTCTGGCCCTCACGCGCGGCGAATGACCGCGCGCATTCTGGTCGACTCCAACGTCCTGCTCGACGTGATCAAGTCCGACCCCGTCTGGGGAGACTGGTCTGCGGACGCGCTGGCGACGCACCTGGACCGGGGCGCACTCGTCATCAATCCGATCGTCTACTCCGAGGTGGCCTTCGATTTCGACACGATCGAGGCCGTCGACGAACTGCTGCCGGCGGCGGATTACGAGTACGCTGCGATTCCGCGCGAGGCGGCCTTTCTCGCCGCCCGCTGTCACGCCCGGTACCGCGCTTCGGGCGGCGCCCGCACCATGATCCTGCCCGATTTCCTAATCGGCGCCCACGCCACGGTGGAGCGCATGGCCCTGCTCACGCGCGACGCCCGGCGCTACCGGTCGTACTTCCGCGGATTGGCGCTGATTGCACCGAAGGGCGCCTGACCGAAAAGCCGGGCGAGCTCCGTACCGGGATCCTCGGCGCGCATGAACGCCTCCCCGACCAGGAAGGCGCGCACCCCGTGCGAGCGCAAGCGCTCGACATCCGCCGGCGCGAGTATCCCGCTCTCGGTCACGACGACGCGTCCGGCGGGTATGTGCGGCAGCAGATCCAGAGTCGTCTCGAGACGGGTCTCGAAACTTCGCAGGTCGCGGTTGTTGATGCCGATGAGCGGCGTCGCGAGCTGCAATGCCGCCCCGAGTTCCGTGCCGTCATGTGCTTCGACAAGCACCGCCATGCCGAGCGCATGCGCGAGCGATTCGAACTCGCGCATCTGCGCACCTGGCAGCGCCGCGGCGATCAGCAGGATGCAGTCGGCATGCATCGCGCGCGCCTCGTGGACCTGGTAGGCATCGACGATGAAATCCTTGCGCAGCACCGGCAAGCCGCACGCCGCGCGCGCGGCGACAAGGTGCTCCGGTGCGCCCTGGAAATACCGCCGGTCGGTGAGTACCGACAGGCAGGCGGCCCCGCCACGCTGGTAGCTCGTGGCAATGGACTGCGGGTCGAAGTCGGCGCGCAGCAAGCCCCTGCTCGGGCTGGCGCGCTTGATCTCGGCGATCACCGCGGGCTTGCCGGCGGCGATGTTCGCCTTCAGCGCAGCCACGAAATCGCGCGGCGGGGGCGCCGCGCGGGCGCGCGCCTCGACCTCGCGCTCCGGCAGCGCCGCGCGCGCGGCGTTCACTTCCTCGTGCTTGCTGGCGAGAATGCGCTGCAGGATGTCCGACACCCTCAAACCTTCTTGCACGCGTTGCTGAAGGCGACGTAGTCCTCGAGCTTCTTCCTCGCGTCGCCGCTCGCGATCGCGCGCCGCGCGTGTTCGATGCCGGTCTGGATCGATCTGGCGTGCCCGGAGACATAGATCGCTGCGCCCGCATTGAGCAGCACGATGTTGAGCGCCGGGCCCGGCTGGTTCTCCAGCACCGCGCGGATCATTTCCTTCGATTCCTGCACCGTGTTGACCTGGATCGCGCGCCGGTCATAGAGTTCGAGCCCGAATTGCGACGGGTGGATCTTGTACTCGCGCACTTCGTCCTTCAGCAGTTCGCCCACCAGCGTCTCGCCCGAGATCGAGATCTCGTCCAGGCCATCGAGCCCGTGGACCGTCAGCACGTGCCTGCTGCCCAGTCGCTGCAGCACGCGCGTCTGGATGCCGACCAGGTCCGGGTGGAATACCCCGAGCAGCTGGTTGCGCGCGCCGGCAGGGTTGGTGAGCGGTCCGAGGATGTTGAACAGGGTCCTCACCCCGAGTTCCTTCCGCACCGGCGCGGCGTGCTTCATGGCGCTGTGGTGCGCCGGCGCGAACATGAAGCCCAAGCCAAGCTTCCGGATCGACTCGGCGACTTGCTCGGGCGCGAGCGCGATGTTGACGCCGAGCGCCTCGAGCACGTCGGCGCTGCCCGACTGGCTCGATACCGCGCGGCCGCCATGCTTGGCCACATGCGCGCCGGCCGCGGCGCAGACGAACATGCAGGCGGTCGAGACGTTGAAGGTGTGCGCGGCATCGCCGCCGGTGCCGACCACGTCGACCAGGTCTTGCACGTCCTGCACCTCGACCTTGGTCGCGAATTCGCGCATCACCTGCGCGGCCGCGGCGATTTCGCCGACGGTCTCCTTCTTTACGCGCAGCCCGATGATGAAACCGGCGATCTGCGCCGAGGTCAGTTCTCCGCGCATGATCTGGCGCATGATGTCGAGCATTTCGTCGTGAAACAGCTCGCGATGCTCGACGGTGCGCTGGATGGCTTCGGCGACGGTGATCTTCATTGCTTTCTCCCTTGCAGAAAATTTTTCAGCATCTGGTGGCCATGCTCGGTGAGGATGGCCTCGGGGTGGAACTGCACGCCCTCGACCGGGCTTTCGCGGTGTCGCAGGCCCATGATCTCGCCGTCCTCGGATTCGGCACTCACCTCGAGGCAATCGGGCAGGCTCGAGCGCTCGACCACCAGCGAGTGGTAGCGCGTCGCCGTGAATCCCCCGGGCAGTCCGGCAAACACGCCCTTGCCGTCATGGCGGACGTTCGAGCATTTGCCGTGCATCACCTTGCCTGCGCGCACCACCCGTCCGCCGAAGGCCTGGCCGATCGCCTGGTGGCCGAGGCACACGCCGAGGATCGGGATGCTGCCGGCAAAGCGCTTGATCAGCGGCAGCGTCACGCCTGCCTGGTTCGGCGTGCACGGGCCCGGTGAGAGCACGATGCTGTCGGGCTGCATTGCGCCGATTGCATCGACGGTGATCGCGTCGTTGCGGAACACCCGCACGTCTTCGCCCAGCTCGCCGAAGTACTGCACCAGGTTGTAGGTGAAGGAATCGTAGTTGTCGATCATCAGCAACATAATTGACTCAACCCTCTGTTTTCAGTGATGGCATCAATGATTACCGTCCTTTGATACCCGCACATATCCGTTTATTTGGATGGCCTCGGATAATGCCCCGAAATTCCGGGCCTTGGTCGCCGATGCGCTCGGCGCAGCGATAAGGCAGATCAGGCGGCAGGCTTGCGCCAGCGCCAGCAGGGGAAAACGGCAGGATTGCGGAGAGAAATCACACGCCCATTATTGCACCGCTCGCCTGCGCCGCCAATCCCCGGGCGGTACGGATCAGGATCGGCTCGCAGCCGCCCTTTGAGGAGTAGCGCGACAGGATCATTTGCAGGGGAATGCTTGTCGAATCGCCACCGGGACAATTACCGCCGCTCCGTCATTCCATTTTTTTCAGACTCGCGCACTGGACACGTCGCGCAAGGAATCGGTGGTCTGATATCGCTTTGCTAGCCTTTGCCTTCGCCGCCCGGTTCCCTGCTGTAGTCCTTCAAAAACAAAACCTCGCGCACGACGCCGTCGTGCGAAAGCTGTACGTACAGGTAGTATGGCTCCTGGGTGGGACCGTACATCCGGTACTCCCAGACGTCGCGCTGCTGGCGGTCCAGGCGGCTGATTCGCCCCGGCGGACCGAACTGTTCCCGCACCTGGTCGGTCGTGGTCACCCCCGGAACGAGTTTCTGCAGGTTCTCCACGGCCAGCAACTGGTCGATCGATCGCACGACGCCGCTGGAGGACATGTGGACCGCGAAGGTGTGCATTCCTTCCGGACCACGCGGGTAGTACCAGACGGTGTCGCCGTTGGACACCGTCAGGCGCTCCGCGGGGGCGCCCATCAGCGCCTGCACATCGTTTGCCGTCGATTGTCCGGGCACGAGCCCGCGGCCGTCGTACGAGGCGCAGCCCGCAAGCAGGAAGATCGCGCCCCATATGACAAACTGTTTCGGCTTCAT
>JBGOTT010000261.1:0-5981 GCA_041476585.1 Gammaproteobacteria bacterium
CGCTCCGAAATCGTCGAGGGCGTGATCGTCGAGGAAAACAGCGTCATCTCGATGGGGGTGTTCATCGGCCAGAGCACGAAGATCTTTGACCGCGCAACCGGGGAGATCATTTACGGCCGCGTGCCGTCAGGCTCGGTCGTGGTGTCCGGCACGATTCCGTCCGGCGACCGCAGTTGCGCTCTTTACTGTGCAGTCATCGTAAAGCGGGTGGACGCGAGGACGCGTGCCAAGACGAGCCTCAACGAGCTGCTGCGCGGGGATTGATCTAGAATTTCGCATCCATGCGGGAGGCACCATGTCAGCAATGAAACGGCTGTTCCAGCTGATGGCCGACAAGAAGGCTTCGGACATCTTCCTTACGGTCGGCGCACCGATCAACATCAAGATCAACGGCACGGCAATGCCGGTGAACCAGACCGTCATGAACACCGAGAGCGTGAAAACGCTGCTCTATGAAGTGCTCACGGAGATGCAGGTTCGCGAGCTGGAACAGGAGATGGAACTGAACACGGCGTACACGCTGGAAGGCGTCGGGACCTTCCGGATCAGCGCATTCCGGCAGAAAGGCACTCCGGCTGCGGTGGTGCGCTATATCCCGAGCACCATCCCGAACATCGACACGCTCGGCGTGCCCGAAGTGCTCAAGGAAGTGATCATGCAGAAGCGCGGCCTGATCCTGATGGTCGGTGCAACGGGCTCGGGCAAGTCCACGTCGCTTTCGGCGATGCTGGATTTCCGCAACGAGCGGCGCTCGGGGCACATCCTCACGCTCGAGGATCCGGTGGAATTCGTCTTCAAGAACAGGAAATCCATCGTCAACCAGCGCGAGGTCGGCACCGATACGAAGGCCTTCGAGCTGGCGCTCAAGAACGCATTGCGCCAGGCGCCGGATTGCATCCTGATCGGCGAGATCCGCGACAAGCAAACCATGGGCATGGCGCTCGCGTACGCGCAATCGGGCCACCTCTGCCTGGCGACGCTGCACGCCAACAACAGCTACCACGCGATGAACCGGATCATCAATTTCTACCCGCTGGAAAACCGTCCGAGCCTGCTGCTCGACCTTTCGGCGGCGCTGCAGGCCGTGATCTCGCAGCGTCTGGTGAGGGCAAAGGCCGGTGGCCGGGTGGTGGCCGTCGAGGTGCTGCTCAACACGCGCCACATCCAGGAATTGATCGAAAAAGGCGAGATCGGCGAAATCCGCGAGGCCCTGGAAAAAAGCCTGGCGCCCGGCTCGCAGACCTTCGAGCAATCGCTGTTCAAGCTCTTCGTCGAGGGCAAGATCAGCCAGGATGAAGCCATGGCAAACGCCGATTCGTCGAGCAACATGCTGTGGCTGATCAATCAGGCTACGGCCGGCGAGATCACCGGCGGAGGCGTATCGGTGCGGCCCGCCAGGGAACAACCCCGCAAGGAGGAGAAGGCGGAGGACGCCTCGTTCAGCGGTTTCAAGATCGACGTTGCCGGCTGATCTGCGGCGAATGCCGCGCCGAGGTCGCGCCAAGGAGTTTCTTTGCTCGATGCGCTCGAACTCGCGCGCGCGCTGATCGCGCGGCGCTCGGTAACGCCCGAGGATGGCGGCTGCCAGAAGCTGCTTGCCGAACGGCTGGCGCGCTCCGGGTTCGCCTGCGAGGAAGTGGTCTGCAACGACGTGCGCAACCTGTGGGCGCGGCGCGGCACGGCGAGGCCGCTGCTGTGTTTCGCCGGACACACCGACGTGGTCCCGCCGGGACCGCTCGACGAGTGGCATTCCGACCCGTTCCTTCCGACCGAGCGCGACGGCAGGCTTTTCGGCCGCGGCGCGGCCGACATGAAATCTTCGATCGCGTGCTTCGTAGTCGCGGCCGAGGCCTTCGTGACGGAGCGACCGCAGCATGCGGGCTCGATCGCGCTGCTGCTCACCTCGGACGAGGAAGGCCCGTCGGTCGACGGCACGGTGCGCGTGGTCGAACGCTTGAAGCAACGCGGGGAAACGATCGACTACTGCGTGCTCGGGGAGCCTTCTTCGGCAAGCGCCCTCGGCGACGTGATCAGGAACGGCCGGCGCGGTTCGCTCTCCGGCAGGCTGATCGTGCGCGGCGTCCAGGGCCACGTCGCCTATCCGGAACTGGTCAGGAATCCGATCCATGCAGTCGCGCCCGCGCTCGCGGAGCTGGCCGCCGAGAAATGGGACGATGGCGACGAGTTCTTCCCGCCCACCAGCTGGCAGGTCTCCAATCTGCACGCGGGAACCGGCGCGACCAACGTGGTTCCCGGATCGCTGGTGATGGATTTCAATTTCCGCTTTTCGACCGCCAGTACCGACAAGGCGCTGCGTGAGCGCGTCGACGCCGTCCTGCGCCGGCATGGTCTGGATTACTCGCTCGAGTGGACGCTGTCCGGACGGCCGTTCCTGACGCGGCCCGCGGAGCTGGTCGGCGCCGTCAAGGCCGCCATCCACCGGGTCACCGGCCGCGTTGCGGAACTTTCGACCGGCGGTGGCACCTCGGATGGCCGTTTCATCGTCGGGATCTGCACGCAGATCGTCGAACTCGGGCCGGTGAACTCGAGCATCCACAAGATCGACGAGCACATCGAGCTCGAATCGCTCAGGCAACTGCCGCAAATCTACCTCGAAACACTGCGCGGGCTGATGCGCTGAATGGCGGCTGTGGCGACCACCGGCGAACTGTTCCGCGACGCCCTGGAGCGGTTTCGCAAGGCGCGCCTCGTATTCGGGCACGGAATGCACAATGCGCGGGACGAAGCCGCGTATCTGGTGTGCCATTGCCTCGGGTTGCCGCCCGGCGATCTGGCTCGGCACCGCGCACGCCGCGTCACGCCTGTGCAGCAGCGGAAATTCGAGCGTCTGGTGGAGCGACGCGTCAGAGAACACATTCCGGCCGCGTATCTGACCCACGAGGCGTGGCTCGGGGAATATTCCTTTTATGTAGATAAGCGTGTGATCGTGCCGCGCTCGTTCATCGCCGAACTGCTGCGCGACGGCTTCTCAGCCTGGCTGAAACGCTCGCCGCGCGCGGTGCTCGACCTGTGCACCGGTTCGGCTTGTCTGGCGGTGCTCGCAGCTCATGCGTACCCGCGCGCGAAGATTGATGCGTCGGATATTTCTCGCGGCGCGCTTGCTGTAGCGCGACGCAACCTCGCACGTTACGACCTGCAACACCGCGTGCGTCTTGTCCGCTCCGACTTGTATGCTCACCTGCGCGGCCGCCGCTACGACCTGATTCTGTCCAACCCGCCCTATGTGACATCGGCGTCGATGCGCTCGTTGCCGCGCGAGTACCGTCATGAGCCGCAGCTTGCACTGTCGGGCGGAAGCGATGGCCAGGATGCGGTGCGAAGGATCCTGCGCGAGGCTGCAATGCACCTGAACCCCGGCGGTCTGCTGGTCTGCGAAATCGGACACAACCGCCGCGCCCTCGAGCGCGCCTTCCCGCAACTGGCTTTCGTATGGCTCGAGACCAGCGCCGGTGGCGATCATGTGTTCCTGATCGAGCGCGAAGCACTTACCAGAACGGATCGGCTGCCCTCAGCGAATCCCACTGCGCGCCGAGGTGGATGAACAGTCGACGTTCGCTGCGCTCGCGCCGGTCGCGCAGGCGCGCAGTTGCGGGCCGCGCCTCTGGAGCCGCGGCCGAGACCGCGTCGAGCAAACGCTCGGCCACCGCGAGATCGTTCAACTCACCCAAGGTATCCTGGATGCGCTGCAGACGCCGGAGGAACGAGTGTGCTCGCCTGCGCGTGTAAAGCGACGCGAAAAACTCGCAGGCGTAGCGCAGGCGTTTGATGCGAATGCGCAACTGGTGGAGATCGTCGCCCCGCAGCGCTGCGGCGTTTTCGCCGCAGGCAAGCGCCTTCCGGAAAAGCCGCTTCAGCGCACGGCGCGCCAGCGGCGCGACCGGTGCCGTCAGGACTCCGGCCGGAATATTCTCGCGCCATGGCGTGCTCTCAAGCCAACGTTGCGTCCGCATCAACGCACGACGGAACTCGGCGGTATTGATCGCGCGGCGCGCCCGCCGCACAGAAGCGGCACGCCGCAAGGCGACGCGCCGCAGCAGCGCTTCGAGCGAGGCGCGCTCGGGAAACCGCGTGCTGCGGGCCGCGCTGAGGCTCTCGCACAACACGTCCCAGTCGCGCGCAGCGCCGAGTGCCTGCGTTGCACCGCGCAGTTCGCGACGGATTCCGCTGCTGGCTGCAGAGGGAATGGCTGCGCGAAACGCAATGAAGGTCGAACGCAAGCGCCGCATGCCAACCCGCATCTGGTGGACGAATTCCAGATCGAGCGAATGGAGCACGCCGGATGCGTTGGCTTCGACCTGCGCCAGCGCCGCGCGCACAACGGTGCGAAACGCGTCGTCAACCGTCGCGCCGGGCGGGAGTGCGACCGCCGCAGCCTTGACGGGCGCTGCGGCGGCGCGAGGCGCAGTGTTGGGGTGGCGGACGGGATTCGAACCCGCAACATCTGGAATCACAATCCAGGACTCTACCGTTGAGCTACCGCCACCGTTGCTCACTCAAAACCGCTGGCCTGCCCGGCGGGACTCGAACCCACAACCCCCAGCTTAGAAGGCTGGTGCTCTATCCGGTTGAGCTACGGGCAGTTCCCGTCGCCTCCAGGCTGGTCGGGGTGGAGAGATTCGAACTCCCGACATCTTGCTCCCAAAGCAAGCGCGCTACCGGGCTGCGCTACACCCCGAAAAGGGCGCAAATCATACCCCGCGAGGCGGTTTCGGGCAATGCTCGCCCGATGCAGTCCTCAGCGCATCATACTTGCTTGCGACGACTGTGGATTTCTGATACAAAGCGCCCTTCCTTTTCGCAAGCCGATTCCAGCAAATGGCAGTGGAACTGTCGCGCAAGACGGTCACGCCCTACGTTCCGAAAAAGGGCGAGGACTACATGAGCGCGAAACAGCGCGCCCATTTCCGCAAGATACTCGAGACGCTGAAATCCGACCTCTCGGTGGAGATCGACCGCACGGTGCACACCATGCAGGACGAGGCGACGGTGTTCGCCGATCCGAATGACCGGGCGAGCCAGGAATCGGACATGGCCCTCGAACTGCGCAACCGCGACCGCGAGCGCAAACTGATCCGCAAGATCGACGAGACGATGGCCCGCATCGACGCGAACGAGTACGGTTACTGCGACAGCTGCGGAGTCGAGATCGGCCTGAAGCGGCTCGAGGCGCGCCCGACCGCCACGCTGTGCATCGACTGCAAAACGCTCGATGAGATGCGCGAGCGCCAGGTCGCGAAGTAGCTAGCTCTGCCGCGCGGGCTGCGGTTTTTCCGTAATCGCCTTCATCGACAGCCGCACGCGCCCCTTGTCGTCGGCTTCCAGCACCTTGACCTTCACCACCTGCCCTTCCTTGAGGTGGTCCGAGACGGCGTTGACGCGCTCGTGGCTGATCTGCGAGATGTGCAGCAGGCCGTCGCGACCCGGCAGCAGGCCGATGATCGCGCCGAAGTCGAGCAGCCTCAGCACCGTGCCCTCGTAGATCCGCCCGACTTCGACGTCGGCGGTGAGCGCCTGGATTTTCTTCCTTGCAGCCTCGCCCCCCTCGACGCTCACGCAGGCGATGCTGATGGTGCCGTCGTCCTCGATCTCGATGGTGGTGCCGGTCTCCTCCTGCAGCCCTCGAATCACGACGCCGCCCTTGCCGATCACGTCGCGGATCTTTTCGGGATTGATCTTGATCTTGATGATGCGAGGCGCGAACGCCGAGATGTCGTTGCGCGATCCTTCGATCGACCTGCGCATGTGATCGAGGATCACCATGCGTCCCTCGCGCGCCTGACTGAGCGCCACCAGCATGATTTCCTTGGTGATCGACTCGATTTTCAGGTCCATCTGCAGCGCGGTGATTCCGGCCGCGGTGCCGGCGACCTTGAAATCCATGTCGCCGCAGTGGTCCTCGACGCCCTGGATGTCCGAGAGAATGTGGAAACCGCCACCCTCGGCTACCAGGCCCATCGCGA
>JBGOTT010000262.1:0-5910 GCA_041476585.1 Gammaproteobacteria bacterium
CCTGGACCGAGGTGGGCGGCGAATTGCTGACCATCGAAGCCGTCACCATGCCGGGCAAGGGCAAGACCATCACCACCGGAAAGCTGGGCGAGGTGATGCAGGAGTCGATCCAGGCTGCGTTGTCGGTGGTGCGCAACCGTTCGCGCAAGCTCGGGGTGCAGGAAGACTTCTATCAGAAGAACGATATCCACATCCACCTGCCCGAGGGCGCGACCCCCAAGGATGGACCGAGCGCCGGGATCGGCATCTGCACCGCGATGGTTTCCGTGCTCTCCGGCATCCCGGTGCGCGCTGACGTGGCCATGACCGGCGAGATTACGCTGCGCGGCGAAGTGCTGCCGATCGGCGGGCTGAAGGAGAAGCTGCTTGCGGCGGTTCGTGGCGGGATCAAGACGGTGATGATTCCGGAAGAAAACGCGAAGGACCTCGCGGAGATTCCGGATAATGTCAAAAACCGCCTGGAGATCATCCCGGTGAAGTGGATCGACCAGGTATTCGAACGCGCGCTCGAGCGGCAGCCGGAGCCTCTGCCTGAGCTGGTCGCGGTAGCGCCGATCGCACCGGGTGACGACAAGCCCGGCTCCGCCCTGACGACACATTGAGGGGGCAGGGTGAACAAGTCGGACTTGATCGAGCAGATCGCGCAGGCCGCTGAAATCTCCAAATCGGCGGCGGAGCGCGCGGTCGACGCGATGGTTGGCGCCATCAAGACGAGCTTGCGCAAAGGCGACAACGTGACCCTGGTGGGGTTCGGCACGTTCTACGTCGCCAAGCGCGCTGCGCGCGACGCGCGCAATCCGCGCACCGGCGCCGAAATCAGGATCAAGGCTGCGCGCGTACCGAAGTTCCGTGCTGGAAAAGCGTTCAAGGATGGGCTAAACTGACCAGCTTCGCGGAGGGTGCGTAGCTCAGTGGTAGAGCGCTGCCCTTACAAGGCAGATGTCGGGAGTTCGACCCTCTCCGCACCCACCATGCAGGAGTGGTAGTTCAGTTGGTTAGAATACCGGCCTGTCACGCCGGGGGTCGCGGGTTCGAGTCCCGTCCACTCCGCCATCATTTCAAGGGCGAACGAAGGTTCGCCCTTTCATTGCGCCGATGTTCGATCTGGTCGAAAAACACAAGCGCCTGCTCCAGGTCATACTGGGCCTGATCATCATCCCGTTCGCGTTCTTCGGACTGGAGGCTTACACCAGGGGTAGCCGCAACGCCGAGGATGTGGCCACGGTCGACGGCGCCGGCATATCGCAGCGCGAGTTCACCGAGGAGCTGCGCCAGCAGCAGGAGCGCATGCGGCGCCTGTTGGGGCCGGGCGTCGATCCGGCCGCCTTCGATACCGCCGACATGCGTCGCGGCGTGCTCGATGCGATGATCAACCAGCGGGTGATTTCCGCGGAGGCCGCTCGCGCGCGGCTCATGGTGAGCAAGGCACGGCTGGATGATGTGATTGCCGGCATCCCGGCGTTCCAGAAGGACGGGCGCTTCGACCCGGAAACCGCGAAACTGCTGCTGCGCGCGCAAAACTTGAGCGAGGAAGCGTTCGTCGAGAGCCTTCGCCGCGACATCCGGCTGGAGCAGATCGGCCGCTCGGTGGCAGCCGGCGCGATCCAGTCGCGCGAGGTCGCGGCGCGCCTGGTCGCGCTCGAAGAGCAGACGCGCGAGATCGCGGAAGCCGTGATTTCGGCGCAGCCGTTCCTGTCGCAGGTGAAGATCGACGAAGCCGCGCTCAAGAGCCATTACGAAGCCAACCTCGCGGAGTTCCGCACACCCGAGGCGGTCAAGGCCGAGTATGTGGTTGTTTCGGCCGAACAGCTGGGCGCACAGGAGCCGGTGAGCGAGGCCGAACTTACGGCGGCCTACGATGCGCGCGTCAGCCAGTACCGTCAGGACGAGCAACGGCGCGCGAGTCACATCCTGATCCAGGTCGCCACGGACGCGAAGGCGGAGGACCGGCAGGCGGCGCGCAAGAAGGCCGAGGAGATACTCGCGCAGGTGCGCAAGTCCCCGACACGTTTTGCCGAGCTCGCGAAGCAATATTCGCAGGACACCGGGTCCGCCGAGCGCGGCGGCGATCTGGGCCTGTTTGGCCGCGGGATGATGGCGAAACCGTTCGAGGATGCGGCCTACAAGCTGCGGGAAAACGAGATCAGTGACGTCGTCGAATCCGAATTCGGCTACCACATCATCCGGCTGACCGGCATCCAGCCCGGCAAGACCCGGACGCTCGACGAAGTGCGCGCCGAGTTGTCGGTTGAACTCGCGCGCCAAAAAGGCATGCGGCGCTTTGCTGAAGCCGCCGAGGCGTTCTCGAACACGGTCTACGAGCAGTCCGACAGCCTCCAGCCCGCGGCGGAGAAATTCAAGCTGAAGGTGCAGACCTCGGACTGGATCGGAAGGTCCCCGGCGGAACCCAAGAGCGCGCTCGCGAACGCGAAGCTGCTCGGGGCGCTGTTCTCGCCCGACTCGATCAAGTCCCGGCGCAACACCGACGCGATCGAAATCGCGCCCAATGTTCTGGTGGCTGCACGCGTGCTCGAGCACCGCCCTGTGGCGCAACGCAAATTCGAGGAAGTGCGCGCCGAAATCGAAGCCGTACTGCGCCGCAGCGAGGCGGCGAAGCTGGCAAAAACCGACGGCGAGGCAAGGCTCGCCCGGCTGCAGAAGGGCGAGGATGCGGGAATCAAGTGGGGCCCGGCGCGGAGCGTTTCACGCCGCAATCCGGGCGGGCTGGATGCGCAGACCCTTCGGTCGGTACTCACGGTCGACCCGGCAAAGCTGCCGGCCCATACCGGTGCGATGAAAGGCGAGGAAGGTTACGCGCTCTACCGGGTGATCAAGGTTGCCGAGGCGACGCCCGAGGCGCAGTCGGCGAAGGCCGCAGCGGAGCGGCAGGCGCAGGCTGCCGGTACCCAGCAGTACGAAGCCTACGTGGCCAGTCTGCGCGCGCGCGCAAAGATCGCGATCAACACGACAAACCTCGAGAAGAAGTGACCCGCAGGGTCATCCCCGCGAAGCTTGTCCCCGAATGAATCTATCGGGGGGCGGGGATCCAGCACGCAATCATTTCGTGTCCTCGATCCTTCCGATTCTTTTCAGTGCGGCTGCGAGCATCTTCGCGTCGCGATCGACGAACGCGGCGAACTCGGGCGCATCCAGGTAGGCGATCGGCGTCGCGAGCTTTTCCATCGTTGCCTTGAAATCCGGATCGTTCGCCGCCTGTCGCGCCGCGTCGCGCAGCGTCTTCATCGCCGGCTCCGGGGTCCCGGCGGGCGCGAACATGCCCGCCCAGATGTAGAACTCGACGTCGAACCCGAGTTCCTTGAACGTCGGCAGCTCGGGCAAGGCGGCGAGGCGCTTGTCCCCCCAACCGGCGAGCGCGCGGAGCTTGCCGCCCTTGATGTGCGCGATGACTGCGGAGGGGCCCGATGCGAGCGCCTCGACCTGGCCACCGAGCAGCGCGGTGACCGCAGGACCGGCGCCCTGGTAGGGCACATGAAACAGCTTTACTCCTGCGGCGTGCGCCAGCATCTCCATCGCGACGTGCAGGGTGCCGTACACACCCGAAGAAGAATAGTTGATCTTCCCCGGATTGGCTTTCGCGGCCTCGACGAAATCCCTGACGCTCCGGTACGGGCTGTCGGCGCGCACCACCAGGATCGTCGGGTCGGCCGAGAGCAGCGCGATCGGCGCAAGCTGGTTCATTTCGTATTTCGGCTGCCGGTCGAACAGGCGGTGCGATTCAGGCGCGATCGAGACCGACGACAGCGCCATCAGGAGCGTATAGCCGTCGGGCCTGGCTTTCGCCGCTGCTTCATACCCGACCTCGCCGCCGGCGCCGGTGCGGTTGACCGCCACGATCGGCTGCCGCAGCGCCCTTTCCATCGCCGGTGCAACCGCGCGGGCCGTGAGGTCGGCTACGCCGCCGGGCGGAAACGGGATGATCATCGTGACCGGACGCGATGGAAAGACGTCCTGCGCGTGGGCGATCGTGGCGAATGCGAGCGCCGCTGCCAGCAGGAAAAGTTTCACAGGTTCCCGCCCAGATCGCCGAACAGGCCTGAAATCACGGTATTGAACCCGCCGTCGACATGCATGATCTCGCCCGTGATGCCCGAAGCGAGATCCGAAAGCAGGAACGCCGCCGCGTTGCCGACGTCATCGATGGTCACGTTGCGGCGCAATGGCGACTGGCTTTCGACAAACTTGAAAATCTTGGTGAAGTTGCCGATGCCGGCCGCGGCGAGCGTCTTGATCGGTCCCGCGGAGATGCCATTGACTCGAATGCCCATCGGGCCGAGGTTCGCGGCGAGATAGCGCACGGCGGCTTCGAGCGACGCCTTGGCGAGCCCCATGGTGTTGTAGTGCGGCAGCACGCGCTCGGCCCCGAGATAAGTCAGCGTGACCAGCGATGCCTTGCGGTCCTTCATCATCGGCAGCGCCGCCTTCGCGAGCGCCGGGAAGCTGTAGGCGGAAATATCGTGCGCCTGGCGGAACGCCTCGCGCGTGAAGCCGTCGAGGAACTCTCCGGTGATCGCCTCGCGCGGAGCGAATGCGATCGAGTGGACCAGGCCGTCCATGCCGTCCCATTGCTTGCCGAGTTCGCCGAACAGGCGCTCGATCTCGGCGTCTTCGGTCACCTCGCAGGGCAGGGTGATGGCGCCGCCCAGCTCATCGGCCATCTCCTCGGCACGCGCTCTGAAACGCTCGTTCTGATAGGTGAGGGCGAGCGAAGCCTCCTCGCGCCGCGCTGCGCGCGCGATGCCCCACGCGATCGAGCGGTTCGACAACAGCCCGGTGACGAGGATTTTCTTTCCGGCGAGGATACCCATTCACGGGTCCTTGTGTGCGATGGCAGCGGGCGATTATATAGGAGGGCCTTCCTGCTACACTTTCCCGCATGCTCCGCGCGCGGCGTTTCGCTGCATTGGCGCTTCTCGCGCTCGTCCTGCCGCCCGCGTCCGACGGCGCCGATCTCGACAAGACGCTGCGCGTCACGTTCCCGACGGCCGAGACCGGATTCGACCCGGCGAAGGTGTCGGACGTCTATTCGGGGCAGGTGATCGACGCCATATTCGATCCGCTGCTGACCTACGACTATCTGGCTCGACCGGCACGGCTGGTGCCGAACGTTGCGCAAACCCTGCCGACGGTTGCGGATGACGGCAGGACCTACACGCTGAAGATCAGGCAGGGAATTTACTTCGCGGCCGACCCGGTGTTCAAGGGCGTCAAGCGCGAGCTGACGGCCGGAGACTACGCGTACTCGATCAAGCGGTTTCTCGATCCGCGAAACCGCTCGCCGTATGCGTTCCTCTTCGAAGGCAAGATCGCGGGGCTCGACGAACTCGCCGCGCAGGCGAAAAAGACGGGCCGATTCGATTACGACGCCAAGGTGGCGGGGCTCGAGGTTCCGGACCGGCACACGCTTCGCATCCGGCTCCACCAGCCCGATTTCAATTTCTCCCACATGCTCGCTTTTCCTCTGGTCGGCGCAGTCGCTCGCGAGGTGATCGAGGCGTACGGAGACGACACCAACTCCCACCCCGTCGGAACGGGCCCCTATCTGCTGAAGCGGTACGCGCGATCCTCGAAGATCGTGCTGGAGGCGAACCCGGATTACCGCGGCAAGATCTGGGATTTTGCGCCCGGCGACGATCCTCTGGACGTCGAGATCGCGGCAAGGATGAAGGGCAGGAAGCTGCCGGCGATCGGTACGGTGGAAATCAGCATCATGGACGAGACCCAGAGCCGCTGGCTCGCCTTTCAGAGGGCGGAAACGGATATCGAGTATCAACTGGTGGAGGTCGCGCCCACCTTCATGACTGAAGACGGCAGGTTGCGGCCCGAGTTCGTCAGGCGCGGCATCCGCCTCGACCGCAGCGTCGATCCCGAGATTACCTATACGTTCTTCAA
>JBGOTT010000263.1:0-5877 GCA_041476585.1 Gammaproteobacteria bacterium
CGGCCTGCCCGAGACGCTCGAAGAGGTGGTGGCCCGCTACGGCCACCGCTACTTCAAGCTCAAGGTCGGCGGTGATGTGTCCGCCGATCTCGCGCGGCTCGGCGCGATCGCGTCGGTTCTGGATCGCGCGCGCGCGCCGTATCTGGTTTCGCTCGACGGCAACGAGCAGTTCGAGAACGTCGACGGCATTGCCGATTTGTGGCGCCGCATGCGGGATACGCCGGCGCTCGCGCGGCTGGTGTCTTCGGTGCTGTTCATCGAGCAGCCGATCAAGCGCCAGAACGCGCTTGCCGGCGACGTGAGCGCGCTCGCGCGCGACAAGCCGTTAATCATCGACGAATCCGACGATTCGCTCGACGTTTTTCCGCGCGCGCGGTCACTCGGCTATGCGGGCGTATCGTCGAAGACCTGCAAGGGCCTGTACAAGTCCATTCTCAACGCGGCGCGTTGCAGGAAATGGAACTCGGAGGGCGGGAAGCTGTTCATGTCGGCGGAGGATCTCACCATCCAGCCGGGGCTCGCGCTGCAGCAGGACCTCGCGCTGGTCAACCTGCTCGGCATCACGCACGTGGAAAGGAACGGGCACCACTACGTGAACGGCATGGCGGCGCTGCAGCAATCGGAGCAATACGCGTTTCTGGCGGCGCATCCGGACCTCTACGAATCGAGCCACGGCGCGACGCGCGTCGCTATCCGCAACGGAATGCTCGCGATCGGTTCACTCGACTGCCCGGGGTACGCGAGCCGCGTACTGCCCGATTTCGCCGCGATGCGAACGATGCACTCACGCTAGCGGCGGGGCCGGGAAGCCGTCGGCTAGACCGGGTAGATCAGCCCGTCGGGCGCCTCTTCCGAGTCGAGGATCACCAGCTTTTCCTGGAACTTGAGGCGTCCGCCGGAGCGCACCAGGCGGTCCTGGTAGCAACCCGAGACGAACAATTCCGAACGCTTCCCCGGGAAGGTGCGGATCACCAGCAGGTTGGCGAACACGCGCAGCTCGTGGTCCTCGGTGGTCTGGGCGCGCACGTTGGTGATGAAATGGCGCTGATGGTGCGGCTCGAAGTCCTCCGACTGGTCGAGCGCCACGATGCGATCGAGCATGATCGACTTGCTGTCGAAGCTCACCAGGTCTGCGTCGGGCCCCATTCGCATGCCGCGCAGGGTGGTCACGCGGTACACGCACGGTTCGGTGAAGAACTCGGGCCAGTGCTGCAGGCGGCCGCCGTCGAGGCATTCGGTGTAGCGGAAATAGAACTCCTGCAGGTCCAGGCGCTCCTCGGAGGTCAGCATCGCGTGCTCCAGGCCGATCGGGGTGGCCGCGATTCTAGCAGAGGAGCCCCGCGCCTTGACAGGCGCGGCGCGGAAGCGCGACACTCGCCCGAGTAACCATCCGGTTAACTCCCAGCAACGCGCATTTTACGAACGGAGCGTGCATGGCGGAAAAACGCATCGGCATCATCATGAACGGCGTGACCGGCCGCATGGGCACCAACCAGCATCTGGTGCGCTCGATCCTCGCGATCCGCGACGCAGGCGGCGTGGCTCTCGCCGACGGCACGCGCCTGATGCCCGACCCGCTGCTGATCGGGCGAAACGCCGATAAGCTCGAGCGTCTGGCGAAGGCGCACGGCGTGGCGCGCTGGAGCACGGATCTGGACGCGGCGCTCGGCAAGCGGGGCGATGCGGTGTTCTTCGATGCCGCCTCGACGCAACTGCGCCCGAAGCTGCTGCACAAGGCGATCGCCGCCGGCAAACACGTCTATTGCGAAAAGCCGGTGGCCACCAGCGTCGCGCAGGCCATGGAGCTGGTGCGCGCGGCAAACAAGGCGGGCGTCAAGCACGGCGTGGTGCAGGACAAGCTCTGGCTGCCGGGGCTGCTCAAGCTGGCAATGCTGCGCGATGCGGGCTTTTTCGGCAGGATCCTGTCGGTGCGCGGGGAGTTCGGCTACTGGGTGTTCGAGGGCGACTGGCAGCCGGCGCAGCGCCCGTCGTGGAACTACCGCACGGAGGACGGCGGCGGCATCATCCTCGACATGCTGTGCCACTGGCGCTACGTGCTGGACAACCTGTTCGGGGACGTGAAGGCAGTGTCCTGCCTCGGCGCGACGCACATCCCCGCGCGCTGGGATGAAAACGGGAAGAAATACAAGGCCACGTCGGACGACGCGGCCTACGCGACCTTCGAACTCGCCGGCGACGTGATCGCGCACTTCAACTCTTCGTGGTGCGTGCGGGTGAGGCGCGACGATTTGCTCACGTTGCAGGTGGACGGCACGCATGGCTCGGCGGTCGCGGGCCTGCGCGGCTGCCGCACGCAGTCGCGCGTCAACACGCCCAAGCCGGTATGGAACCCGGACATCCCGCAACCGATCGACTTCTACGCGGGCTGGCAGGAGGTGCCGGACAACGCCTTCTACGACAACGCTTTCAAGGTGCAATGGGAACTGTTTCTGAAGCACGTCGCGGGTGAGGGCGAGTTCCGCTGGGGACTGCTGGAAGGCGCGAAGGGCGTGCAGCTCGCGGAACTCGGCTTGAAGAGCTGGAAAGAACGCAAGTGGCTGGATGTGCCCGCATTGAAGGTGTGACATGAAACGCGACGCGATCCTGACGATCAAGCTGCCGCAGGCGGACGGCCGCATGGAGAATTTTTCGGTGCGCGCCCCGCGCGTGTTCGAGCGGCCGTCGAAGCCCTTCACGCGGCGTGCGCTCGGCGCAGCCCACGTCGTCGCCGACCCGTTGTCGACCACGGACCCCTGGCTCGAGGCGGCGATCGACTGGGACGCGACGATCGCCTACCGGAAGCATCTCTGGTCCTGGGGCCTCGGCATCGCCGAGGCGATGGATACGGCGCAGCGCGGCATGGGCCTCGACTGGACCAACTCGCTCGAACTGGTGCGCCGCACGCTCGATGCCGCGAAGGACGTGCCGGGGGCCTTCGTCGCCTCCGGCGCCGGTACCGACCACCTGCCCGCAGGCCCGGACCTGAAGCTCGAGCAGGTCATCGCGGCCTATGAGATGCAGTGCGCGGCGATCGAAAAGCTCGGCGGGCGCATCATCCTGATGGCGAGCCGCGCGCTTGCGGCCTGCGCAAAGTCGCCCGACGACTACGCGCGCGTCTACGACCGTGTTCTCTCGCAAGTGAAGCAGCCAGTGTTCATCCACTGGCTGGGCGAGATGTTCGACCCGGCGCTGGAAGGCTACTGGGGGTACAAGGACCACAAGACGGCGATGGACGTGTGCCTCGACATGCTGCGACGCAACGCAGCGAAGGTCGAGGGCATCAAGATCTCTCTGCTCGACAAGGACAAGGAGATCGCAATGCGCCGGCGCCTGCCCAAAGGCGTGGCGATGTACACCGGCGACGATTTCAATTTCGCCGAATTGATCGAAGGCGACGCGCAGGGACATTCGGAGGCGCTGCTCGGCATCTTCGATTCGATCGCGCCGGCGGCCTCGGCGGCACTTTCCGCGCTTACTGCGGACGACCGTGCCGCCTACCACGAGATCCTCGCACCGACGGTACCGCTGTCACGTCACATCTTCTGCGCGCCGACCCGCTACTACAAGACCGGCGTGGTGTTCATCGCCTGGCTGAACGGCCACCAGCAGCATTTTATTATGGTCGGCGGCCAGCAATCGGCCCGGAATATCCTGCACCTGGCCGAGCTGTTCCGCCTCGCCGACGCCGCCGGGCTGCTCGCCGACCCGCCGCTCGCCTGTGCGCGCATGAAGCAGCTGCTCGCGGTGCACGGGATCGCCGCGTAAGATCGGATCGTTGGCCCACCAGAGGAGGAAACCCATGCAACGCAGAACGTTCGCAAAAACGCTGATCGCCGGAGCGGCCGCTGCCGCGTTCGCGCTGCCCGCCGCGGCGCAGACGGTGACCTTTCACGGCGCGTCGCAATTCAACGACGACCATGCATTCACGAAAGCGCTGGTCCGGTTCGAGGAGCTGGTGAAGAAGTACTATGGCAAGCCAGTCAGCTTCGTATTGCACAAGAACAGCGAGCTGGGCCTGGAAAAGGACTATTTCGCCTACATGAACCAGGGCAAGGCGGTGGATTACGCGATCGTGTCGCCCGCGCACATGTCCACCTTCTCGAAGGCGGCGCCGTTCATCGACGCGCCGTTCATCTTCCGCGACCTCGCGCACTGGAACAAGGTGCTGGATGCGGACCTGCTCAAGCCGGTCGCCGACGAGGTGGCACAGAAGGCCGAGGTGATGCTGATCGGCTACGCTGGCGGCGGGACACGCAACATTTTCGTCAACAAGCCGGTGCGCAATCTTGCGGAGATGAAGGGCCTCAAGGTGCGTGTGCAGGGCGCGCCGATCTGGAGCCGCACGTTCGCAGCGGCCGGCATGTCGCCGACGGTGATCGCGTACAACGAGATCTACAACGCGATCCAGAACGGTGTCATCGCCGCGGGCGAGAACGAGGCCGCCGGCGTCGAATCGATGAAGTTCTACGAGGTCGGTCCGAACCTCTCGATCACCGAGCACGCCATCACCATCCGGCCGATCTGCTTTTCGGGCAAGACCTTCAAGGGCCTGCCGCCCGACCTGCAGGCCGCGATCCTGAAAGCGGGCAAGGAAGCGGGTGCCTACGGCCGTCAGGTCGAGTCGAGCGAGGACTCGGCGAAGCTTGACGCACTGGAGAAGGCGGGCAAACTCAAGAGAATTCCGTTCACCGACCGCGCGCAGATGAAGAAGCTGGTCGACCCGGTGATCCAGGAATACGCCAAGGAAATCGGCGCCGACCAGATCCTCGCGAAGATCAACGCGATCAAGTGAGGCGCTTCATCGATATTTACCATCGGCTGCTGACGTGGCTGATGGTGGCGACGGTCGCGGTCCTGATCGTCCCCGTCACGCTGCAGATCGTTTCGCGCTACACGGCGCTGATCCCATCCTGGATCTGGACCGAGGAACTCAGCCGCTTCCTCTTCATCTGGATGGTGATGCTCGGCGCCATGATCGGCATCCGCGAGGGTACGCACTTCGAGGTCGACGTCTGGCCTGACCTGGGGCCCAGGCCCACGGCGCTGCTGCGCATCGTGTCCAACGTCTTCGTGCTGGTGTTCGCGCTGGTGTTCGTCTGGTGGGGTGTCGAGTTCGTGCGTTTCGGCTGGAGTCAGAATTCGGAACTCGCCGAGCTGCCCATGGCCTTCATCTTCATGGCCTGGCCGGTTGCCGGTGTCACGTGGGTGCTGTTCCTGGGCGAGTCCTTTCTGACCAATTTCCGCATTCTCCGGTACGGAACCGCGGAATGACCTCGGGCGCCCTGACGCCGGGCATGGCCGCGCTGGCACTGTTCGGCGCCTTCTTCGTGCTGCTGGTGGCGCGCGTGCCGGTCGCCTTCGCCCTCGGTCTCGCCTGCCTGCCGATCCTGCTGCTCGAACCGCGCCTGTCGCCGATGATGCTGTTCAACGAGACCTTCAAGGCCTACAACTCGTTCATCCTGCTGGCGGTGCCGTTCTTCCTGCTCACCGCCAACCTGATGAACGTCGGCGGCATTACTGACCGCCTGGTGTGGTTGTCGCGCACGATGGTGGGGAACTTCCCGGGCGCGCTCGCGCAGATCAACGTGCTGCTGTCGGTGTTCTTCGCCGGCATCTCGGGCTCCTCCACGGCGGATGCGGCGAGCCAGTCGAAGATCTTCATCGACGCGCAGGTCAAGGAAGGCTACGGCCTGTCGTTCTCGATCGCGATCACCGCGGTGTCGGCGGTGCTCGCCGTCATCATCCCGCCGTCGATCCTGATGATCGTGTGGGGCGGCGTGATCTCGACTTCCATCGGCGCGATGTACCTCGCCGGCATTCTGCCGGGCCTGCTGATCGCGGCGGCGCAGATGGCCACCGTGCACGTCTACGCCAAGA
>JBGOTT010000264.1:0-5868 GCA_041476585.1 Gammaproteobacteria bacterium
GCGTCGCGGGAAGCGGTGAAGGTTCCGCCCACGTATGCAGCCGAGATGGTTGCCTACGATACGCTGGTCGGCGAGTTTCGGGTCCACTACGCCGGATTCTTCGATCCCGGTTTCGGTCATCCCGATGCAGGCGGGGAAGGGTCGCGGGCCGTTCTCGAAGTTCGATCCTTTGGAGTCCCGTTCGTGATTGAACACGGCCAGGTGGTCGGCCGGCTGGAATATGAGCCCCTTACCGCACCGCCGGCACGGCTCTACGGCAGTGGCGTGAAGTCGTCGTACCAACGCCAGGGAATTGCACTCAGCAAGCACTTCAAGCCGCTGTCCGCTACCGACGTGCGCTGAGTGAGGCGTACGGGGCAGCACCGCGGTGCGCAAGTAATCAAGGCAAAGCGGCAGAGCAGGGGGGAATTGCTGGCATCGCTTTCGCTCAGGAAATGAGCAAATTCTCGGCCAGAGCGTCGAGACGAGACTTGCGCCGCTGCCACTGCGGCATGTGCACTTCGAGCATTCGGTAGAACCTCCGGCTGTGGTTGTGTTCCCGGAGGTGGCACAACTCGTGGAGCAATACATTGTCGATGCATTCCCGCGGCGCCTTCACAAGATGCGGGTTTAGCGTCAGGCGGCCGGCCGGGGAGCAGCTTGCTTCGTCAACAGCATCAATTGGATTCAAGAGGCAGACAGGAGCAAGCTCGTATGCGCGAATGAACAGTACTACCTCTTACGGGAAGACTCTCCAGTTACGTGGCGAGCTTCCAAGTGCGATGAATTTTCGCGGCTGCAGTCAAGTTGTGGAACCAGTGGTGAGTAAGGATCAGGCCTTGAACGCCTCACGCGCAGCAGCGAGCGTAGCGTCGATTTCCGTGGCGCCGTGCGCCGCCGACACGAAGCCCGCTTCGTAGGCGGATGGCGCGAGGTACACGCCACGCGCGAGCATGCCGTGGAAGAATTTATTGAAGCGGTCTTTGTCGCATTGCATGACTTCGGCAAAACTTGCCGGCGGCGATGCGCGGAAATACAGCCCGAACATGCTGCCGATCGACTGCGCCGAGAACGCCACACCCGCGCTCTTCGCCTCCGCGGCCAGTCCTTGCACCAGACTCCGCGTAGTCTTTTCCAGCTTCTCGTAAAACCCCGGCGCCTGGATGAGTTTCAGCGTCGCGAGCCCCGCGGTGACCGTCACCGGATTGCCCGACAACGTCCCCGCCTGATACACCGGACCGAGCGGTGCGAGCTGCTCCATGATCTCGCGCCGTCCACCCACCGCCCCGACCGGCAGTCCGCCGCCGATGACTTTGCCGAGCGTGGTGAGGTCAGGCTTGATCAGGAAGCGTTGCTGCGCACCGCCGATCGCGACGCGAAATCCGGTCATCACTTCGTCGAAAATCAGCACCGCGCCGTGCAGCGCGCACAGTCCGCGCAATCCCTCGAGAAAACCCGGCGCGGGCAGCACCAGGTTCATGTTTCCCGCCACCGGCTCCACGATCACCGCGGCAATCGAATCCGGATTGGCCTGGAAAGCCTGCTTCACCTGCTCGAGATCGTTGTAATCGACCACGACGGTGTGTTGCGCGGTCTCTGCAGGGACGCCCGCGGAACTCGGATTGCCGAACGTCAAGGCGCCCGAACCTGCCTTCACGAGCAGGCTGTCGGCGTGCCCGTGATAGCAGCCTTCGAACTTGATGATCTTCGAGCGGCCGGTGTGACCCCTCGCCAACCGGATTGCGGTCATCGTCGCTTCCGTTCCCGATGACACCAGCCGCACGCGCTCGATCGACGGGACGAGCTTGACAATTTCCTCTGCCAGCTCGATTTCAACTTCAGTTGGCGCGCCGAAGGACAATGCGCGGCCGGCCGCGGCCTGCACTGCTTCGACCACTATCGGATGGGTGTGGCCGACGATCATCGGTCCCCAGGAGCCGACGTAGTCCACGTAACGCTTGCCCTCTGCATCCCACAGGCACGCGCCGTCCGCGCGCTGGAAAAACGGCGGCGTGCCGCCGACGGCACGAAACGCGCGCACGGGCGAATTGACGCCACCGGGCATGAGTTGCAGGGCGCGGGCGAACAGTTCTGAATTGCGTGAGGTCATGGCGAGAGGGCGGGGGAGGTCGAAAACAATCGTGCAAACTCGGCCGCGCGTCTGCGCACGTCGGGCGCGCCGAACAGGTCCGAGATCACGGCGATGCAGTCGGCGCCCGCATGAACCAATTCAGGTGCGTTGCCGATCGTGATTCCACCGATCGCGACCAGCTGCACGCCGAGCGCGCGCGCCTCGTGAAACAGGCTCAACGGCGCCCGCCGCGCCTGCGGCTTCGTTGGTGACGGGAAGACGCTGCCGAATGCGACGTAATCCGCGCCCGCCGCCACCGCGTCGCAAGCACGCAGCAGGCTCGCGTAGCACGAAACGCCGAGCAATTTGCCCTGCAGCCTGCGGCGCGCGGCGGCCACTTCTGCATCATCCTGGCCTACATGCGCGCCATCGGCGTCGATTTGCTCCGCGAGCGCAACATCGTCGTTCACGATCAGCGGCACGCGCTTGTTTCGCGCCAGCGCAAGCAGTGCGCAGGCCTGCTCGCGCCGCAATTCAGCATTCATCGATTTATTCCGGTACTGCAATGCCGCGGCGCCGCCTTCGAGCGCCGCGCGCACCGTGGCGATGAGCGCATCAGTGCCAAGCCCCTCCGGCGTAACCGCGTAAAGCCCGCGCAGCTTCACGAACTGCTCCGGTCGTCCTCGGGCGTACCCTCGACGTCGCGCGCCCAGAAGAAGCGGTCCGGCAGATGCTGACCCATGCCGGGACGAAAGCCGTTGACGAGCGCCTGCCAGGTGTACTCCTGCGCCTCGTGCACCGCCTCGGGGACATCCAGCCCGTTGGCGAGCGTGGCCGCGATCGCCGACGCGAGCGTACAGCCCGAGCCGTGATAGCTGCCAGGCAATCGCTTCCAGTGATCCGTGCGCACCACGCCTTCCTCTCCGTACAGCGTGTTCACCACTTCCGGCGTCTGGACGTGGGTCCCCGTAATCAGCACGTACTCGCACCCGAGCCCGATCAGGCGCTGCGCGCAGACATCGAGCGCCGGGTCTTCCGTGTCGTCGTCTTCCTCGGCGAGGCGGCGCGCTTCGACGCTGTTGGGAGTGAGGATCGCGGTCTGCGGCAGCAGCAATTCGCGCATCGCGTCGACCATTTCCTGCGTGGCCAGTTCGTCGCCGCGCCCCGAGGCGAACACCGGATCGAGGATCACAGGCACATCGGGATAGTCTGAAAGGATCGCGGCGATGGTGGCGATGTTGTCGATCGAGCCGAGCATGCCGAGCTTGAACGCTGCGATGGGCATGTCCTCGAGGAGTTTCCTCGCCTGCTCCGCGACCCAGTCGGCGTCGATCGCCATCCAGTCCTCCACGCCGCGCGTGTCCTGCACCGTGAGCGCGGTGACCACCGACAGCGGGTGGCAACCCATGCTCGCCAGCGTGAGCAGGTCGGCCTGCAGTCCCGCGCCGCCAGTGGGGTCGGAGGCTGCAAACGTGAGCACGATCGGCGGCTGCTTGGACATGGGGGTCGGGCGCACGCCCATAAGCGTCGCCGGAGAATCAGTTAATATGCCGGGCGATTTTAAACCACAACCTTCATACGCATTGCTCGAATGGCCGACGACAAAGAGTTCCGCACCTGGATGTGCCTCATCTGCGGCTGGATCTACGACGAGGCTGCCGGCCTGCCCGACGAGGGCCTTGCGCCCGGCACGCGCTGGGAAGACGTGCCGATGAACTGGACCTGCCCCGAGTGCGGCGCGCGCAAGGAAGACTTCGAGATGGTGGAGATCTGAGGCGGCGCGGGTTCACACCACCCCGCCGGCCTGCGGGGATCCGTGATGGGCGCGACCGGCCTGTGCCTGGCGAAAGGGGAGGGGTAAAATAACCGCAAGCATGTCCCCGATCAACCTCACAGACCATTTCCTGATCGCCATGCCCGCCATGGCAGATCCGTATTTCGCGAAATCCCTTACCTATATCTGCGAGCACAACGAGCAAGGCGCTCTCGGCGTGGTGATCAACCGGCCGATCGACCTGACCCTGCTGGCGCTGTTCGAGCGCCTGTCGCTCACGCTCGCAGACAAGGGTCACGCGGACACCCCGATCTACTTTGGCGGGCCGGTGCAGACCGACCGGGGATTCGTGCTGCACGAGCCGACCGGCCAGTGGCAATCGACGCTCAAGGTGCGCGACGCGATCGGCCTCACCACTTCGAAGGACATCCTCGAGGCGGTCGGGCGCGGCGAGGGCCCGCAGCGCATGCTGGTGACGCTGGGCTACGCCGGCTGGTCTGCGGGCCAGCTCGAGCATGAACTGTCGCAGAATGCGTGGCTCACGGTCGCTGCGAAGGACCGCATCATCTTCGACCTGCCGGCCGGCGAACGGCTGGCGGCCGCGCTGGATCTGCTCGGCGTGAATCTCGCCAGCCTGTCGGAAGACGCCGGCCATGCGTGATGCGGCGATGAGTCCCGCGCGCAAGCCATCCCGCCCTTCCACTGCCGTCATTTCCGTTCAAGTTCCAGGTCGCGGCACGGTCCTCGCCTTCGATTTCGGCGAGAAACGCGTCGGTGTCGCCACAGGCGAATGCGAGACCCGGCTTGCCCACCCGCTGCCTGGAATCAGCGCAGGGCGCAGCGATGCGCGTTTCGCCGCGATTGCAAAGCTGCTCGCCGAATGGCGTCCGGCGCGCCTGGTGGTGGGCCTGCCGCTCGCGACCGACGGCACAGCGCACGCGATGACCCTGCGCGCGCGGCGTTTTGCGCACCAGCTGGAAGGGCGTTTTCGCCTTCCGGTGACGCTGGTGGACGAGCGCTACAGCTCGGTCGAGGCCGAAGGCCTGCGTCGCAACCGGCCTCGCGCCGACGCGATCGCCGCTCAGCACGGCGTGGATTCCGCCGCTGCGCAGCTGATCTTGCAGCAGTATTTCGACCAGCGCGACCCGCCCGGACGATGAACGCGCTGCCCGACGCCGAGAAGCTCTGCAGCGAGCTCGCCGAGCGCATCCGGCCGCATCTGACTCCCAATACCGCGATGATCGGGCTGTACACCGGCGGTGCGTGGCTGGCTGAGCGGCTGCACGTATTGCTCGCGTTGCCGGAGCCGCTCGGGCTGATGGACATCGCGTTCTACCGCGACGACTATCACAAGCAGGGACTGCACCACGATCCGAAGCGCACCAAGATTCCGTTCGAGGTCGAAGGCCGCGACCTGCTGCTGGTGGACGACGTGCTCTACACCGGGCGCACGGTGCGCGCGGCGATGAACGAGCTGTTCGACTATGGCCGGCCGGCGTGCATCTCGCTCGCGGTGCTCGCCGACCGCGGCGGCCGCCAACTCCCGATCTGCGCGCAGCACGTCGGTGCGAAGGTCGAAGTCCCGGCGGGCATGCGCCTGCGCATGAAGCGCAGCGACTCGGGCGCGCTCAGTCTGGAGCTCGAGGTTGAATAATCCGCAGCTGACTGCCAGCGGCGCGCTGCAGCACCTGCTGTCCGTTGAAGGACTGCCGCGCGAAATCCTGGTGCAGATCCTCGACACGGCGGAATCGTTCTGCGGTGTCACCGAGCGCGATGTGAAGAAGGTTCCGCTGCTGCGCGGCAAGAGCGTGTTCAATCTGTTCTTCGAGCCTTCGACGCGCACCCGCACCACCTTCGAGATCGCCGCCAAGCGCCTGTCGGCGGACGTGATCAACCTGAATATCGCGGCCAGCTCGCAGACCAAGGGCGAGTCGCTGCTCGACACGGTGGCCAATCTCTCGGCGATGCACGCCGACCTGTTCATCGTGCGCCACGCGCAGGCGGGCGCGCCCCACCTGATCGCCCGCCACGTCAAGCCGCACGA
>JBGOTT010000265.1:0-5851 GCA_041476585.1 Gammaproteobacteria bacterium
CTGCGCTCTGCGCCGATGTGAACGTGGATCAGGCCGCGCTTGGCGCAGCGGAAGTGAAAGACCGGCTGCGCCGCAACACCGAGGAGGCCGCCGCGCTGGGCGTATTCGGCGTGCCCACGTTTGTCGTGGATGGCGAACTGTTCTGGGGCAACGACTCGATCGATTTCCTCAACGCATTTCTCATCGATCCCGCGATGCTGCGGAGCGACGAGATGCGGCGGATCGATACGCTGCCGGTGTCAGCAGCAAGAAAAAGCTAGAACGTCGCCTTCTCGCCGGGCTGCAGCACCATCAGCCTTCCTCCCTTTCAACCGTATTTGCGGGCATCCTCGATCACCTTGCCGTCGTTTGGCAGGGCGCCTGGAGATGCGAACTCTACCTCACCGCGCAGCTTCGTGACGTCGCGAATCGACGCAACGATGGCCGCCTTCAACCCCTCGGGCTGCGCGTTCGCTTCGCACCGCAACGTCATCCGGTCGGCGCCGGTTTCACCTTCCACCACCAAGCGCGCCCTGGCGATCTCCGGATGGCGGCGCACGATCTCCGCGACCTGCTTGGGCGTGACGAACATCGCGCGTACCTTGGTGGTCTGGTCGGCGCGCCCCATCCAGCCCTTGATGCGCACGTTGGTGCGGCCGCACGCGCTCGCGCCCGGCAGCACCGCCGAAAGGTCGCCGGTGGCGAAGCGCACCAGCGGGTAATCGCGATTGAAGCTGGTCACCACCACCTCGCCCACCTCGCCCGGCGCAACCGGATCGCCGGTGCCTGGCCGCACGATCTCGAGCAACAGCCCCTCGTCGAGGATCATCCCTTCATTCACCGCGCCATCGGGCGCGGAGGATTCATAGGCGAGCGAGCCCAGGTCCGCGGTCCCGTAGGACTGCATCACACGAATGCCGCGCTCGGCCATGGCCTCGCGCAGCGCCGCCGGCAGATACTCCGCGCCGACCATGGCCCTCTTCAAACTCGAGATGTCGGCCTTCAGTTCGCCAGCCTTCTCGACGATCAGTTTGAGAAATGACGGCGTGCCGACGAAGCCCGCAACACGCAGATCCGCAATCGCGGCGACCTGCATCTCCGTCTGCCCGGTGCCCGTCGGCACGATCGTGCACCCCAGCGCGAGCGCGCCCGCCTCCATCATCGAACCCGCGGGCGTGAAGTGATAGGCAAAAGTGTTGACGACGAGATCACCGGAGCGAAACCCAGCCGCGAAAAGCGCGCGCGCGGTGCGCCACCAGTCGGGCCCGCGGCCTTCGGGTTCGTAGATCGGTCCAGGCGAGACGAACACCTTGGCGAGCTTGTCGAGCGGCGTCGCATTCAGCCCGCCCAGGGGGCGAATCGCTTTCTGCAGCTCGAACAGGTCGGATTTTCGCGTGACCGGGAGTCTGGCGAGCTGATCGCGCGTCGTTACATTAGCGGGATCAACGTCGGCGAGGATGCGCGCGAATCCCGGGGCATTCCCCCTGGCATGGGCAATGTGCGCCGGCAGCGCCGCCATCAATGCGGCTTCGCGCACTGCCGGCGCGCGGGCTTCAAGTTCGTCAAAGTGTTGCATGGGCGCAATTGTATCGGCATCATGGGCAGCGAGGTTCGGGAGGGGGACTTCACATGGCGGCGCGAGATCAGCAGGATCGAATTTCCGATCGGTCGACAGGGTTCTTCCTCGTTACTGTCACTTCTGAAAGCTGCCGATTTCGCGCGCTCGAGAAACTTGTCGCGCTCTTTGCGGTCTTTCACAGCAAAGGAGCGGCCGATGAAGATCAAACGCACTGCACGCAACATCCTTAGCATCACCGCATTCGCATGGTCGATCCCGTTCGCACAGGCGGGAGACGTCTTGAACCGCGAGACCGAAAACGAGCCCGAACGCGCGAGCGCCGTGCGCGTCAGGCAGGACGCTGTCATCACCGCAAGGGTGCTGGCCGCGCTGCTGGTCCAGCCGCAGGCGAAATCGCTTGACGTTTCCGTCGATACCCGTGATGGCGAAGTGAGGCTGACGGGCTTCGTCAGGGACGAGGCTCAGCGCAGAAAGGCGGTGGAGATCGCCTCCGCGGTGACTGGCGTGGCAGCCGTCAGGGACGACCTCGCGAAGCGCTGAGCCCCGAGCACTTGCAATAGGCCGGGGGGATCTGCCTACAGCCAACGCTTGCGGCGGCGGTAGGACTTCACGTCGCGGAAGCTCTTGCGTCCGCCCGAGGAAAAACCGAGGTAGAACTCCTTCACGTCCTCGTTCTCGGCAAGCGACCTGCCCTCGCCGTCCATCACCACGCGGCCGTTCTCCAGGATGTAGCCGTAGTCCGCGTACTTGAGCGCCATGTGGGTGTTCTGCTCAGCCAGCAGGAAACTCACCTTTTCCTTCTGGTTGAGTTGCTTGACGATGCCGAAGATCTCCTCCACCAGCTGCGGCGCTAGCCCCATCGACGGCTCGTCGAGCAGGATCATCGTGGGACGCGCCATCAGCGCGCGGCCGAGCGCCGTCATCTGCTGCTCGCCGCCCGAGGTATAGCCCGACTGCGAGTTGCGGCGCTCCTTGAGGCGCGGGAAATACGCGTAGACCTTTTCGAGCTCTTCCTTGATACCACCCGAGCGGGTGTAAGCGCCGGTGAGCAGGTTTTCCTCGACGGTGAGGTGCTGGAAACAGTGCCGCCCCTCCATCACCTGCACCACGCCGCGCTTCACCAGCTCGGCTGGCGTGAGCCTCTCGATCCGCTGCCCCCGGAACTCGATCCAGCCCTTGGTCACGTCGCCGCGCTCGGCGCGCAGCAGATTCGAGATTGCCTTCAGCGTCGTGGTCTTGCCCGCGCCGTTGGCCCCGAGCAGCGCGACGATCTGCCCTTCCTGAACCTGCAGCGAAACGCCCTTCAGCACCAGAATGACGTGGTCGTAGATGACCTCGATATTGCTGACCGAAAGATAGGCGGAAGTGGCGGACATGGCGGTCGACGTCAATTCGCGATGCAAAAAAACGGCCGCCCCGCGGGCGGCCATTCCGGATCACCGGGCTGCGATCAGCCTTCCTTGCTGCAGTCGCGCGGGGTGATGCCTTTTTCCTTCGCGTATTGCGCGGCAGACTGCTCGATCATCGGGCGCACAATCGACTGGTCGGACGCGATCCAATCCGTGATCACGTTCCATTTCTTGCCGTCCCATTGCAGGAACTTCACTGCGCCGCCGCCTTCATGGTCCATGCAGGAAACCTTGAGCGCCTGCATCAAGCCGACCGCGCCGAGTTCCTTCAGCCGCTTGTCGTCGATGTTCAAGTGCTCGATCCCCCAGCGCACCTGCTCGCCAGTCAGCGGCTTCTTGCCGTACTTCGCCTGCGCGGTGCGGATCGCTTCCGCAGAGACGATCCCAGCCACCACGCCGCGGGTATGGTAGATCGAGCCGATGCGCGACTTGTCATCGAGATCCCCTTTGCCCTTGTTGTAGACGTATTTGACGACGTCCTGCATTGCCGGGAAGCTGGTGCCCGGCAGGTTGAAGGCCGCAGCGATGTACCCCTTGGCAGCGTCGCCCGCCGGGATTACGTCCTCTTCCGCTCCCGCCCACCACACGCCGACGATCTTTTCACGCGGGAAGCCGGCCCTGGCAGCGGCTTTCAGCGCAGTCGGGTTCATCACGCCCCAGCCGCGCAGGATCACCCAATCCGGCTTGATCTGGCGCACCTGCAGCCACTGCGCCTGCTGCTCGTTGCCCGGGTGGGGCACCGCGATGTGGGTGACCTCGAAGCCGTACTTCTTCGCCTGCACGTCGAGCACCGGGATGGTTTCCTTGCCATAGGCCGAGTCGTGATAGATGTTCACGATCTTCTTGCCCTTCAGCTTGTCCATCCCGCCTTCCTTCATGCCGATGAACTTGATCTTGGCGGTGTTCTGCGACCAATAGGTCGTAATCAGCGGAAAGATGTACGGGAACACCCGCCCGTCGGCGGCGTCGGTACGTCCGTAACCGAGGGATATGATCGGAATGTGATCAGCCGTCGCCTTCTCGATGAGCGAATAGGTGATTCCGGTCGAAAGCGGGTGAATCACCGACGCGCCGGTCGGCGGGTGCTTCTTGCTGCGCTCGTAGCATTCCACGCCGCGCGCGTTGTTGTATTCCGTCTCGCACTTCTCCCACGTCAGCTTGACACCGCCAATGCCGCCGTCGCGCGCGTTGAGCATGGCGAAGTAGTCGATCATGCCGCCACCGAAGCCCGAACCGCCCGGGGCATACGGACCGACCCAGTAGAAGTTGGCGGGAACGAACTGCTCGTTCTGCGCCTGGGCGCCGCCGGCAACGAAGGCTGCGAGCGCGGCAAGCGTAATGGCCAGATTCTTGCGCTTCATGATGGGTCTCCTTGGAATGGTTCTGACTGCGTCATCTTGCGCTGGAACGGGTAAGTTTAGCCGTTTTGCCGGTACTGTCTAGTACGTCCGGGGAGCGGCTTTGGATGCCTGCCAGGTCAGTGCGGGAAGGGCCACAGACGCAGCTTCTCCTTGGTGATCTGCCACAGCCGCGCCAGCCCCTGCGGCTCGACGATCAGGAAGAAGATGATCAGGCCCCCGAACACGATCAGCTCGAGGTTCGACAGCACCGCATACGAGATCTCGATCCCGGTGGCGTGCGAGAACGCCCCCGACAGGACGCTCAGGATGGTCGGCAGCAGCGTAATGAAAGCTGCGCCGAGGAACGAGCCGAGGATGGACCCCACTCCGCCGATGATGATCATGAACAGGACGCGGAACGAGAGGTCCAGGCTGAACGCCTCGGGCTCCACGGTGCCGAGGTAGCAGAACGCGTACAGCGCGCCGGCCACGCCGCAATAGAAGGAACTGATGGCAAAAGCCAGCAGCTTGGTGCGCATCATGCGGATGCCGATCACGCTCGCCGCCACGTCCATGTCGCGCACCGCCATGAACGCGCGGCCGGTCTGGCTGCGCATCAGGTTCTTCGCTGCAAGCGCCATCACCGCCACTACCGCCAGGGTGAAAAGGTACTTGGACGCCGGCGAGACGAACGCGTAGCCGAGAATCACCATCTTCTGCGCCGTGATCACGCCCGAAGTGCTGTGATTCGAAAACCAGCCGACGCGCTGCAGCACCCACAGCACGAAGAACTGGCAGGCGAGCGTCGCCACGGCGAGGTAAAAACCCTTGATGCGCAGCGAAGGCAGGCCGAACGCAATACCCACCGCCGCGGCGCACAACCCCGCGAGAACAAGGCTGGGGATGATGCCAAGCCAGGGCATGCGCAGCACGAAGTTATAGGTCATGAACGCGCCCACCGCCATGAAAGCGGCCGTGCCGAGGGAGAGCTGCCCCGCGTAGCCGGTGAGGATGTTCAACCCGAGTGCGGCCAGCGCCAGGATCAGGAACGGTGTCAGGATTGCCGCGAACCAGTACTGGTTCGCGATTAACGGCACCACGACGAAAGCAAACACCAGCAGCAATCCGATGCCGATCCGGTCCTGCCGGATCGGGAAGATCTGCTGGTCCTCGGCGTAGGTGGTCTTGAACTGGCCGGCTTCGCGGTAGAGCATCGCTACACCCGGTCGATGTGCTTCTCGCCGAACAGGCCTTCCGGACGGACCAGCAGGAACAGCAGCGCGATCACATAGGCGAACCAGGATTCGATGCCGCCGCCGAAATATGGCCCGATGTATACCTCCGCGAGCTTTTCCGAGGCCACGATGATCAGACCGCCCAGGATGGCACCCGGAATCGACTCGAACCCGCCGAGAATCGCGCCCGGAATGGACTCGAAGCCGCCGAGGATCAGCACCGGCAGCGCCTTGAGCGCGACAAAGGTGAGCGAGTACTGCACGCCGTTCCTCGCGCCCCACATCAGCCCCGCCACCAGCGCCACGAAG
>JBGOTT010000266.1:0-5830 GCA_041476585.1 Gammaproteobacteria bacterium
CCCGAAGCGGCTGAATTCCATACCTTGCGCGTGCAACCCCCGGCGGGTATGCATTATTCGTCCGATCTGCTGCGCAAGTTGTGCGACGTATGGGTGGATAACGGCGGTTCGGGGCTGATCGCGTTTCACGGCCAGTCCGGCGACATCATGTTCCAGGGCGTCAAGACTGCAAACGTGCAGCGTGTGTTTGAGGGGCTGAACGCAATGGGATTTGACCTGGGCGGCGCGGGGCCGGCCTTGCGCACGTCGATGTCGTGCGTCGGCGCGGCGCGTTGTGAAATGTCGTGTTTTGATGAGGCGCGCGCGCTGCGCACGGTCATCAACAACAACCTGGATGAGATGCACCGCCCGGCGCTGCCGTACAAGTTCAAGTTCAAGTTTTCCGGCTGCGGCAACGACTGCGTCAACTCGATCCAGCGCTCCGACTTCGCTACCATCGGCACCTGGCGCGACAACATGCAGGTGAACAACGAGTACTCGCGCGCCTACTTCAAGGCGCACGGGATGACCGACCTGGTGAACGACGTGGTGACGCGCTGCCCGACCAAGGCGATCCAGGTGATGAAGAAGGGCGAGGTAAAGGCCGGCCCGCACCATTCGGTCGCGGAACTCGACGACCAGCACCGCCTGGTGATCGACAACAAGGACTGCGTGCGCTGCGTGCACTGCATCAACGTGATCCGCGGCGGGCTGCTGCCGGGCAAGGACCGCGGCGTCACGATCCTGGTCGGCGGAAAGGGCGTGCTCAAGATCGGCGCCACCATGGGCACCGTCATCGTGCCGTTCATGAAGCTGGAAACCGACGAGGACTACGAGAAGCTGAAGGAACTTGCGCGCTCGGTGCTCGATTTCTTCGCCGAGAACGCGCTCGAGCACGAGCGCGTCGGCGAGACGGTCGATCGCATCGGACTGGTGAATTTCCTCGAGGCGCTGGGGCTGCCGGTCGATCCCAACATGATCTCCGAACCACGCTCCAATCCCTACGTTCGCACCGACGGCTGGGACGAGGAAGTGGCCAAATGGATCGAGCACAAACAGCAGCAGAAGAGCGCCGCCTGAGCGGCACGGCGAACGCATAGGGGACATCTCATGGCCCAGCACAGATCACCGATCGAAACCGGCGCGCCCGATCCGATGCCGCTGCTGCATCCGCTGTTGCGAAAGAACTACGGCAAGTGGATTTATCATGATCATCCGCGCCCCGGCGTGCTGATGCACCGGGCGGCGAACGGCGACCAGGTCTGGACCGTGAAGGCCGGCACGCAGCGGCAGATGGACGTGTACACCATCCGCACGCTGTGCGACATCGCCGACGCGTTTGCCGACGGTCACGTGCGCTTCACCACGCGTTCGAACATCGAGTACATGGTCGCCGATGAGGCGAGGGTCAATCCGCTGATCGAGGCGCTGAATAAGGCCGGCTTCCCGATCGGCGGCACCGCGAATTCGGTTTCGATGATCGCGCACACGCAGGGCTGGTTGCACTGCGATATCCCGGGCACCGACGCCTCGGGCGTGACCAAGGCGCTGATGGACGAGCTGCACCAGGAGTTCATCAACTGCGAGATGCCCAACCGCGTCAAGCTCTCGACCTCGTGCTGCGAGATAAACTGCGGCGGCCAGGCCGACATTGCGGTCATCGTGCAGTACACCAAACCGCCGAAGATCAACCACGACCTCGTCGCCAACGTGTGCGAACGGCCCGCGGTGGTGGCGCGCTGCCCGGTGGCGGCGATCCGGCCGGCGCTGGTCAACGGCAAGCCCTCGCTCGAGATCGATGAGAAGAAGTGCATGTGCTGCGGCGCCTGCTATCCGCCGTGCCCGCCGATGCAGATCAACGATCCCGACAGCACGAGGATCGCGATCTGGGTGGGCGGCAAGAATTCCAATGCTCGCAGCAAGCCCACGTTTCACAAACTGGTTGCGTCGGGCCTGCCGAACAATCCGCCGCGCTGGCCGGAGGTGGCCGCGGTGGTGAAGAAGATCCTCGCCGCTTACAAGGCCGACGCACGGTCCTGGGAGCGCATGATCGACTGGATCGAGCGCATCGGCTGGGCGCGCTTTTTCGAGAAGACCGGGCTGCCGTTCACGAAATACCACATCGACGACTGGCGCGGCGCGCGGCGCACGTTGAACGCCTCCACCCACATCCGTTTCTAGCGACGGCGATGAACTTCGGCCTGCTGATCAACGAGGGACCGTACAACCACCAGGCCGCGGACACGGCGTACCAGTTCGCGCGCGCCGCGCTGGCCAAGGGCCACCGCGTGCGGCGCGTGTTCTTCTATAACGACGGCGTGAACAACGCGACGCGGCTCACCGAGCCGCCGCAGGACGACCGGCACATCGTCAACCGCTGTCGAAGCTGGCCGCGGACCACGGCGTCGACCTGGTGGTGTGCGTTGCGGCGGGCCTGCGCCGTGGATTGGTGGAGGACAACGTCGCGCCGGGCTTTCGCATCTCCGGGCTGGGGCAGCTGGTCGAAGCGGGCATCGAGTCCGACCGCTTCGTGGTGTTCGGCGACTGAACGGGAGAGGTGATGGCCCAGGTAGCGGAAGCGCTCGAGCAGGAACAGGACGCGCAAAGCGTCGTCAAGAAATTCATGTTCGTCAATCGCAAGGCGCCGTACGGCACGATCTACGCGCTCGAGGGGCTCGAAGTGGTGCTGATCAGCGCCGCCTTCGACCAGGACGTGAGCCTCGCGTTCCTCGACGACGGCGTGTACCAGCTGGTGAAGGGCCAGCAGACCAAGGGGCTCGAAGTGAAGAACTTCTCGCCCACCTACCGTGCGCTCGAGGGCTACGACGTCGAGAAGCTCTACGTCGAGCGCGAATCGCTGGAGGCGCGCGGCTTGCGGGAAGACCAGCTGCTGGTGCCGGTGCAGGTGGTGAGCGCGCAGGAAATGGCGCAGCTCATGGAACAGCAGGACGTGATCATCGGGTTCTGAACATGCTGCACATCGTCAACAAGTCGCCGTACGAGAAGAATTCGCTGACCAGTTGCCTGGCGCACGCCGTGAAGGGCGGGGCGCTGCTGCTGATCGAGGATGCCGTGTATGGCGCGACCAAAGGAAATGTCGCGGAAGGCGCGATCCGGCGCGCGCTCGCGGACCTGCCGGTGTACGCACTGGGGCCCGACCTCGACGCGCGCGGCATGCAGGGCAACGTGATCGAGGGCGTGAAGGTGGTGGATTTCGGCGGGTTCGTCGATCTGGTGGCAGAGCACCGGACGAGCCAGTCCTGGCTTTGATCATCCGGCAAACCGAAGGAGTAGGACATGGCAATCGAAGTTGGCGGCAAGACGTTCGAGACCGACGAGGAAGGCTATCTCGTAAACTTGGCTGACTGGACCGAAGAGCTCGGCAACGCGATCGCCAAGAGCGAGAACGTCGAGATGGGCGCGAACCACTGGGAGGTGGTGAACTTCCTGCGCGAGTACTACAACGAGTACCAGATCGCTCCGGCGGTGCGCGTGCTGACCAAGGCGATCGGCAAGAAGCTCGGGGCCGACAAGGGCAACAGCAAGTACCTGTACGAGCTGTTTCCGTACGGCCCGGCCAAACAGGCGTGCAAGATCGCCGGCTTGCCGAAGCCGACCGGCTGCGTCTGAGTGTCGTGCTGCTGACCGCCTTTTTCGCCTGCCTGTTTTACGCCGCAACAGCGGTGCTGGTGGCGGGATTGGCGGTCAAGATGCTGGGATACGCCCGCACGCCGGCGCCGCTCAAGATTCCGACCACGCCGGCCCCGGCCACGCGCGGCGGGGTTGTACTGAGGATCCTGCGCGAGGTCACGCTGTTCGCGAGCCTGTTCGGCGCCAACAAGTGGATCTGGCTGTTCGGCTGGATATTCCACGTGGCGCTCGCGCTGGTGCTGCTGCGGCACCTGCGCTATTTCACGCAGCCGGTCTGGGGCGTGGTGGAGATCGCGCAGCCGTTCGGCGTCTATGCCGGGTTCGCGATGCTCGCGGGGCTCGCCGGCCTGTGGGCGCGGCGTTTTCTGGTCGAGCGCATCCGCTACATCTCGACGTACTCGGACCACCTGATGCTCGCGCTGCTCGCGGCCATCGCCGCCTCGGGCCTCGCGATGAAGTACCTGTCGCACACCGACATCGTGGCGCTGAAGGCCTTCATGCTCGGCCTGGTGGCGTTCGACTGGCAGCCGCTGCCCGCGCACCCGGTGCTGCTCGTGCACCTCGCGCTGGTCGCGGCGCTGATGGCGGTGTTTCCGGCGTCGAAGCTGCTGCATGCGCCGGGCGTGTTCTTCAGCCCGGGGCTCAACCAGGCCGACGACTCGCGCGAGCGGCGCCACCTCACGCGCTGGGCCCAGGGGTAACGCGCCGTGGCCGCGCCGGACGTCCTTGCACCCGCGCTGAAGCAATACCCGGTCATCCCGATCCTGCAGCGGGACGCAATGGCGGCGTCGAAGCCGTACGCCGCCTCGGACAAGATCAACGAGGCGCTCGGGTTCCCGGGCAAGCTGGCCGAGGACTGGCACGACCGCGCGATCGCGAAGATGGGCGAGCTGCTCGGCAAGTATCGTTCGCTTAAGGTCTACCTGGATGCCTGCGTGCACTGCGGCGCATGCACCGACAAGTGCCATTACTTCCTCGGCACCGGCGATCCGAAGAACATGCCGGTGGCGCGCCAGGACCTGGTGCGGAAGGTGTATCGCCGCTACTTCACGCTCGCGGGCAAGGTGTTTCCGAAGCTGGTCGGCGCGGAAGACCTCACGGAAAAGGTGCTCGACGACTGGTACAAGTACTTCAACCAGTGCTCCGAGTGCCGGCGCTGCTCGGTGTATTGCCCGTACGGCATCGACACCGCCGAGATCACCATGGCCGCGAAGGAAATCATGGACTCGATCGGCATGGGGCAGAAGTACACCAACGAGATCATCGGCAAGGTGCACAAGCTCGGCAACAATCTGGGTCTGCCCGGCCCCGCGCTCAGGAACACGCTCGAAACGATGGAGGAGGAAGTCAAGGAGGACACCGGCTTGGACGTGCGTTTCCCGGTGGACGAGCACGGCGCCGAAGTGCTGGTGGTGGTGCCGTCGGCGGATTTCTTCGCCGAGCCGCACGTCTACAGCCTGATCGGCTACGCCAAGGTGTTCCACGCGGCCGGCATCCGCTGGACGTTTTCCTCGCACGCTTCGGAGGCCGGAAACTTCGGACTGTTCATCGGCAACTACGAGCAGATGCGCAGGATCGCCGTGCGCGTGCGCGAGGCCGCGCTCGAGCTCGGCGTGAAGCGGATCGTGGTCGGCGAATGCGGCCACGCCTGGCGCGTCGCCTACAGCTTCTGGAACACGCTGATCGGCCCGTTCGACTGGCTCGACGCGCGCTACCCGGTGCCGCAGCACATCTGCGAACTGACTTACGACCTGATTAGGCGCGGCGCGATTCAGTTCGACCGCGAGAAGAACGACCATCGCGTGGTCACGTTCCACGATTCTTGCAACGTCGCGCGCGGCTCGGGGATGGGCGGCATCCCGGGCGGGCAGTTCATCCTGCCGAGGGAAATCATCCGCGCCGCGTGCAACCACTTCCACGACATGGCGCCCGAGACGATCCGCCAGCACACTTTCTGCTGCGGCGGCGGCGGCGGGCTGCTGACCGACGAGCTGCTCGACCTGCGCGTCAAGGGGGCGCTGCCGCGCATAGAGGCGCTCAAGCAGGTGGTCGACGCTCACGGCGTCAATTTCATGGCGACGATCTGCGCGATCTGCAAGGCGCAGTTCTCCAAGGTCCTGCCGTATTACAAGTTCGACATGGAGATGGTCGGCGGCGTGCACCAGCTGGTGGGCGACGCGATCCGGCTCGGGCGCAACGA
>JBGOTT010000267.1:0-5756 GCA_041476585.1 Gammaproteobacteria bacterium
CGGGATTCCAGTGGCGCTACGCCGGCTGCTCGTCGTGCATCGGCACCAACGGCGACACGGTGGCGCCCGGCCAGCGCTGCGCTTCGAGCACCAACCGCAATTTCCAGGGCCGCCAGGGCCGCGGCGCGCGCACGCACCTGATGAGCCCGGCGATGTGCGCGGCGGCGGCCGTGACCGGCAGGCTCGCCGATGTGCGGCGCCTCGCGGCCGGGGCCTGACATCGAACCGCTGCGGCAACTCGAGTCGCCCGCGCTCGCCATCCCGCGCGCCAACATCGACACCGACCAGATCGTGCCGGCGCGCTTCCTGAAGAAACGGCGCTCGGAGAATTTCGGCGCATACCTGTTCCACGACCTGCGCGCAGACCCTGCGTTCGTGCTGAACCAGCCCGTCTACAAGGAGGCGCGCATCGTCGTGGCGGGTCGCAATTTCGCGTGCGGGTCTTCGCGCGAGCACGCGGTGTGGGCGCTCTGCGACCGGGGGTTTCGCGCCGCGATCGCACCGAGCTTCAGCGACATCTTCACCTCCAATGCGATGAAGAACGGCTTCCTGCCGGTCGTGCTTCCCGAACCCGTCGTCGTGCAGATGCTCGAGGCGCTCGTGAAAAGCCCGGGCACCCGGCTGACGGTGGACCTGCAGGCGCAGAGCGTCGCCGCGCCCGGAGGAACGTACCGTTTCGAGATCGCACCGTTCCCGAAGAAATGCCTCATTGAAGGGCTGGACGAGATCGGCTACACCCTCGGCCAGATCGGACAAGTGGCCGCTTTCGAGGCGCAATACGAAAAATGAAGATCGCAGTGCTGCCGGGCGACGGCATCGGCAAGGAAGTGACCGCGCAAGCGGTCAGGGTTCTCAAGGTGGTGGTCGGCAGCGCCGCGGAGTTCACCGAGGCGCCGGTCGGCGGCGCCGGGCTCAAGGCGGCGGGCGTGCCGCTGCCGCCGGCGACGCTGGAACTGGCGCGCGAATCGGATGCGATCCTGTTCGGCGCGGTGGGCGGTCCGGGCGACGAAAGCGGCCCGCGCGACAAGCGCCCGGGCCTGGGGCTGCTCAGGTTGCGCCGCGAACTGGGTCTGTTCGCGAATTTTCGCCCCGCGTTCCTGTTTCCCGAGCTGATCGGCGCATCGTCGCTCAAGCCCGAGCTGGTCGAGGGGCTCGACCTGATGATCCTGCGCGAGTTGAACGGCGACATCTACTACGGCGAACCGCGCGGCATCACGGTAAATGCGGCCGGCAAGCGCGAAGGCGTGAACACGATGCGCTACACGGAACCCGAGATCGAGCGCATCGCGCACGTGGCGTTCCGCACCGCGCGCGAGCGCCGCAGGAAGGTGTGCTCGGTGGACAAGGCGAACGTGCTCGAGACCATGCAGTTGTGGCGCGAAACGGTCGCCCAGGTGGGTAAGCAATACCCGGACGTGGAGCTCACGCACCTGTTCGTGGACGCCGCCTCGATGCAGCTCCTGCGCGCGCCGAAACAGTTCGACGTGATGGTCATGCCCAACATGTTCGGCGACATCCTGTCGGACGCCGCCGCGATGCTGACCGGCTCGATCGGCATGCTGCCTTCCGCCTCCCTGGGGGAGGAAACTACGGGCGAAGGCTATAAAGGGCTGTACGAGCCGGTGCACGGCTCGGCGCCGGATATCGAGGGCAAGAACATCGCCAATCCGCTCGCCGCGATCCTGTCCGGGGCGATGCTGCTGCGCTATTCCTTTGGCGGCAAGGACGACGCGGCCAGGATAGAGCGCGCGGTGCGCGCGGTGCTGGCGGATGGTTACCGGACTGCGGACATCCTGCAGCCCGGGATGAAAAAAGTGGGGACCATCGAGATGGGCGACGCGGTGGTCGCGGCACTGGAGTGAACTTGCAATCCAAAATGGAGGATCACATGGGCTTTGACCGCAGGACATTCATCAAGACGGGTGCCGCATTGGTTGCAGGCACGGCGACGGGTTGTGCAACCAGCCAGAGCGGCGCGGGCGCATTGAAAACCAGTTCCGATGCATTGCTGCGCGGCGCCATAGATTCCGGCGACGTGCCCGGTGTCGTCGCGGCGGTCACCACGCGCGACAACACCATCTACGAAGCCGCGTACGGCGTGCGGGTGCAGGGGCAAAGCGCGGCGATGAGCCAGGACACGGTGATGTGGATCGCTTCGATGACCAAGCCGCTGGTCGGCGCCGCCGCGATGCAACTGGTCGAGCAGGGGAAAATCGGGCTGGACGACCCGGCGGCGAAAATCATCCCCGAACTGGGCGAGTTCAAGGTGCTGGTAGGCTGGGACGCGAACGGCCAGCCACGCGTGCGCCCGCCCAAGACCGCGATCACGCTGCGCAACCTTCTGACGCACAGCGCGGGGTTCACCTACGACATCTGGAACCCCGAGATCGCGCGCTTCCACAAGACCATGAACGTGCCGCGGGCAGGCTCGGGCAAGAACGTGGCGCTGCGCATACCGCTCGCGTTCGATCCGGGCGAGCGCTGGGAGTACGGCATCAACATCGACTGGGCCGGGAAAATGATCGAAGCCGTGAGCGGCATGCGGCTCGGGGCATACATCAAGCAGAACATCACCGACCCGCTGGGCATGTCGAGCACCGCGTTCAAAATCACGCCCGACATGCGTGCGCGCATGGCGAAGGTCCACCAGCGCGGCGACGACGGCAAGTTCACCGTGACCGCCTTCGAAGTGCCGCAGGATCCGGAGTTCGAATCCGGCGGCGGCGGCCTGTATTCGACCGCCAGCGACTACCAGCGCTTCATGCGCATGATCCTCAACGGCGGCAGCGGAAACGGCAACCAGGTGCTGAAGCCGCAGACCGTAGACCTGATGTCGCACAACGCGATGGGTCCCTTGCGCGTGAGGATGCTGCCGACCCAGAACCCGGTGCTGTCGCGCGACGCCGAGTTCTTCGTCGGCACGCCGAAGACCTGGGGCCTGTCGTTCATGATCAACGAGGAGACCGCGCCGACCGGCCGCTCGGCGGGCAGCCTCGCTTGGGCGGGGTTGGCGAACACCTTTTTCTGGATCGATCCGACCAGGAGGTTCGGCGGCGTGATCATGATGCAGATTCTGCCGTTTGTTGACGCGAAGGCGCTCTCGCTGTTCTACGCTTACGAAAAGAACGTCTACGCGGCGCTTGCCTGAGCGCCGTCTTTAAATGAGCAACGGCGCCAGGCCCAGCGCCGCGAGGCCGGTCAGCAGCCACAGGCTCTGAACGCCCGCCTGGCCGGAGGACAGGGCGTATGCATACGCGCCCTTGACGAGATTGTTGCTGGCGGCCGCGATCAGTATCCCGGCCGAGGCCACCTCTGCCGGGGTCAGCTTGCCTGCTTCCTGGGTCATGCCCATGATGAAAGGATCGACGTCCGTGACGCCCATGATCGCCGCGAGGGTGTAGACGCCGGCGTTTCCCAGGTGGACGACGGCGAGATGCGTGGCTATCAGCATCGCCAAGAAAACGAGGGCGAACAGAAACGCCGCGCGCAACTCGAGCGGATTGCTCGGATCGGGTTCCACGGCGTTCTCCCCGGAACCGGCATCGCCTCTGCGCGACCAGAGCCACCCCGCGCCCATGGCCAGGCCGCCCAGCACCATGAAGGATGGGGCCAGCCGCATCATCAGGTCGCTGCTGAAGATGCTCACCAGCACCGCCAGGCGCAGGTACATCATGCCCGACGCGATCAGGATCCCGCCCGCGAACAGGTGGGGTCTGTTCTCGGTTGAAGCTCTTCGTGCAAGGACCACAGTCGTAATCGTGGACGAATAGGCGCCGCCGAGTATCGCAGCGAGGATTACGCCGCCCTGCCCGCGGGTCAGCCTCTGGATCACGTAACTGCCGTACGAAATCGCGCTGACGGCGGCCACGACCAGCCAGGTCTTGAGCGGGTTGATGCTGAACGGGCCGAAGTCCTCGTTGGGGAGAATCGGCAGGATCACCGCCGTGAGCAGCAGGAATTTCGTGAAGGTCAGGATGTCCGCGGGCGCAATGCGCTTGGCGAGGCCTTCCAGCGCTTCTTTCAGTTCCAGCAGCAGCATGCTGGCCACGCAGAGCGTCGTGGCGATCCAGAAGTGATCCTGGTAGACCAGCGCTCCGACCAGGTAGGTGGTCAGGCCCGACAACTCGGAGGTCACCCCGGCAGTTTCCGCGGAGGAGAGCTTGTGCCAGTACGACAGCATCAGGAATCCGGAAACCACGACGAAGCCCAGCGCCAGAGGCAGCAGTTGCGCGCCGGACAACAGGGCCATGGAATAGCCGGTCAGCCCGATCAGCGGGAAGGTGCGCACCCCGCCGAACGCGAAGCGCTCGGCCCCCGCCTTGTGCTCCTCCCGCTCCAACCCGATCAGAAACGACAGGAACAGCACCAGGAGAATATTGACCCCCTGCGGCGGCATCCAGTCGTAAAGGTGGGGGTTCATGATCCCCGGTGGCCGGGAAGCTCGCGGGCCGCGGGGCTGCGCGCGAGCGCATACGCCCTCTGGACCGCGCGATCGAACTCGGTGCGCGTAGGTCCGATGACGACGCGCTTGCGAAAGAAGTCGGCCCACATGAACTCGGCAAACGCGGTCGGAGTCTTGTCGTAGCCGCCCGCGTTGCGGACATAGCCCGCAAGGGAGCGGTAGATGTCGTCCCTCAATCCGTCCAGGTGCTCCGGCAGTTCGTCGATCGGGCGCTTTTTTCCGCTGCCGTCGATCGGGTGGACCCAGTGGTTACCGGTCATTTCGCGCCAGAATTCCGCGGCATCGAGTCTCGAAAAATCGGCTTCGACGATAAAGAAACCCGTCTCGATGCCTTCGTCCCAGGCGGCGCGCGCCAGGTGGTGATGGTCCGTGATGTAGAGCTTGTCTTCCGGCCCGACCACGGCGGGGATCGGGTGCCTGGACAGAAACTCCCGCCGCTCATGAGCCTTGAGCGACGAAAGCTCAATACACTTGTCGGCGACTTCGATGATGCCGACCGTGATCTGGGTCGGGTGCAGCCTGCGGATCGCGGATTCGTGCAGTTTAGGCAAGCGGGCGACTGAATTCTTCGCGGCAGGATGCGCCTTTCGGGCCGCGTCCGCAACATACCGGCGCGCCTGGCGAAGATGCACCAGCGCGGCGATGTTCTCGAACTCCGCCGGCGCGGCGATCACGCCGAAGTGGCGCGGCAAACCCTGGCAAACGACAGGAAATTCAATCCTGCTCCTTTCATTCAATCCGGGCGCCCGACTCGCGCACGACCTTTCCCCATTTCTCGCGGTCGCCGCGGATCTGCGCCGCCATCTGTTCGGGCGTGCTGCCCATCACCTCGCCGCCCTGCCGCGTGATGATGTCCTTCACCTCCGCCGATTCGAGCGCTTTGACGATGTCGGCGTTGAGCTTTGCAACGACATCCCTGGGCGTGCCGGCCGGCGCCATGATGCCGAACCAGCTGTCGGCCGCGAAACCCGTGAGGCCGGCCTCCGAGAGCGTGGGCAGCTCGGGCAGCACCGGCGAGCGGCGCGACGAGGCGACGCCGATGCCCCTGAGCTTGCCCGCGCGGATCTGCGGCAACGAGGACGGAATACTGTCGAAGAGCAGCATCACGTTGCCGGCGAGCAGGTCGATCATCGCCGGCGCACTGCCCTTGTACGGCACATGCAGCGCGGTAAAACCGCCCATCGATTTCATCAGTTCGAATTCGAGGTGCGAAAGCGTGCCGTTGCCCTGCGACGCGAAGTTCACTTTGCCGCCCTGCGCTTTCAGAAAGCCGATCACCTCGCCGAGGCTTTTC
>JBGOTT010000268.1:0-5752 GCA_041476585.1 Gammaproteobacteria bacterium
CGCTCCCCCCCCCCGGCCGCCCGGCGGCCCCCCCCCCCCGCGCCCCGTCGGCCGAGCGGAGCTCAACGGTGGCGCCCGAATCCGGCGCCTGGCTGACTGCCCCGATCGCGCCCGAAAACACCCACGGGTGGCGCCGCTTGATCGATTTCTCGCGCCCTGCCTTGAGCGTGACCGTCGGGATCGCGACGGTGCTCACTTCTTCTTCGCCCGCGGATGGGCGGCGTCGTACACCTTCGCCAATGCCTGAAAGTCGAGGTGCGTATACACCTGCGTGGTCGAAATGCTGGCGTGGCCCAGCATCTCCTGCACCGCGCGCAGGTCCTGCGAGGACTGCAGCACGTGGCTGGCAAACGAATGGCGCAGCACGTGCGGATGGACCGTCGTACTCACGCCCCGCCGCTGGCCGCGGCGCCTGAGGCGCACCTGGACCACGCCGGGGGCGATGCGCCTGCCACGCGCGCCGACGAACAGCGCGCGTTCATCGGCGCGCGCGAGACAAGCGCGTGCCGCCAGCCAGCGCTCGAGGGCCCCGCGCGCCTGGCTGCCGACCGGAACGGTGCGCGTCTTGCGCCCCTTCCCGGTCACCGTAATTTCGCCTGCGCGCAGGTCGAGCGTAGCGTCGCCGACGTTCAGCGAGACCAGTTCGGCCAGGCGCAGGCCCGATGAATAGAGCAGCTCGAACATCGCCTGGTCGCGCAACTCGTCGGGCGGGGCGCCGCGCTGCGTTTCGTCGGCTGTAACTTCCAGCAAGCGCGCCGCCGCCTCGGGCGAGAGCGCCTTGGGCAGGGACTTCGGCGCCTTGGGCGCGCGCAGGCCGACCATCGGGTTGCGCGCGAGCCCGCGATGGCGCACGAGCCAGCGGTACAGCCCGCGCCAGGCGGAGAGTGTGAGCGCGATGGTGCGTGGCGAAAGGCCTTGCGCGCGCAGTTGCGCTGCATGGCGCCGCAACTGGTGGGTGTCCAACTGGTCGAGCCGCCGGGCGCCCGAGAGCCGGCGCAGCTGCTCGAGCGCGTGCCGGTAGTTGGCCAGCGTCGCGCCCGACAGCCGGCGCTGGTGCGCGAGCGCATCGAGCCAGGCGGCGACCAGCGGATCGTCCGAAGGTCGAGCGGCTTCGCCGGAAGCCATGCGGGTGGCCATAGGTCCCGCGGCTACAACCGCGCGGCGAGCGCAGCGGTCACGGATTCACCGATGCGCCGCAGGTACAAGGTGCCCATCTCCGGATAGAAGCGCTTCGCGTCCTCGCTGCCGAGCGCGAGCAGCCCGAACCTCGCGGTGGCGCCGAGCGGAACCAGTGCAAAGGAACGCACGTGCTCGCGCGCGTCGCCGAACCAGTCGCCGAAGGCATCGCTCGCGACCGGGCCGCACTGCGGCGCGCCCATCGACTCGACACGGGCGCGCTGTGCGTCCGATACCGGCGCGCCCTCGGGCGCTGCGTCGGGCGGCGACCTTCCCCAGACGCGCAATGCCACGTGCGGAACCGAGAAATCCTCGCGCAGATGAAAATACAGAGCTCGCGCCGCACCCGCGAAATCGCGCGCGCCGAGCAGCGCCACCGAGAGGCGATGGACCTTCTCGCTGATAGCGTCGTTGTCCTCGCCGTAACGGATCAGCTCGAACAGCTTGGACTCGAGCAGCTTGCATTTTTCGCGTAGCGTTACCAGCTGGCGCTCCGACAACGGGATCGCGCGGCCGCCATGCGGGTGGGGAACATAGATCGCCTCGAGCAGGCCCGGGTGCTGGTCGAAAAACCCCGGATTGGCCTTGAGGAAGTGAGCGACGTCGTCGGCGTTCATGTCGGTCTTCAGATCTCCACCACGCCCTCGTACACCGTCTGCGCAGGGCCCTTCATCCATACGGCATTGTCGCCGCCCTGCCAAGCGATGGTCAATCTGCCGCCCCGCATTTCGACCGCTACGGGAGAAACCAGCAGCCCGCGCAGGATGCCCGACACCACCGCCGCGCAAGCGCCGGTGCCGCAGGCGAGCGTCTCGCCCGCGCCACGCTCGTAGACGCGCAGCGCGATGCGCTGAGAATCGAGCACCTGCATGAAGCCCGCGTTCACGCGCTTTGGGAATCGCGGATGGCGCTCGATCGCCGCGCCCTGCACGCCGACCGGCGCGGCGTTCACGTCCGCAACGCGCTGCACCGCATGCGGGTTGCCGATCGACAGAATCGCCAGTTCGACCGGCGCGTCATCGACCACGATGGTCTGCAGCAGTGGCTGCTGCGGGACCGGCGCGCCCATGTCCACCGACACTTCGCCGTCCTGCTCCAGCCTGGGACGGATCATTCCGCCCAGCGTCTCGACGGTGATCTCGCGCTTTGTCGTCAGGCCTTTTGCGTGCACGAACTTCACAAAGCAGCGCGCGCCGTTGCCGCACTGCTCGACCTCGCCGCCGTCGGCGTTGAAGATGCGATAGTGGAAATCCGCCCCGGCGGCGCTTGCCTCCCGCGTCGGCGGTTCGACGACCAACAGCTGGTCGCAGCCGACCCCGAAATGCCGGTCGGCGAGCCGCCGGATCTGCCCGGCGTCGAGCGCGAAGGGCGCGTGGCAGGCATCGAGCACGATGAAGTCGTTGCCCGCGCCCTGCATTTTCGTGAAAGCGAGCTTCACGGCGCCTGCAACCGCACGGGCGCGCGGGCCGCGGAAAACCGCGTCAGCCGCTCGCGCACCAACCGGCCGACTTCGAGCGCGAGGGCAAGCGCGCGCCGGCCGTCCTCGCCGGTCACCGGCGGATCGCGCTCGTCGCGCACCGCGCCGACGAACGCCTCGATTTCGGCGCGCAGCGCGTCGGCCCCGTCAAATATGGATTCGTTCTCGACGGTGCGCGCGCCGTCGGGCGCCTTGCGCACCGCGCGCAGCTTCGCCGCCTGTAGGTCGGCAGAGATGTACAGGTCGGTCTGGAACACGCGCAGCTTGCGCACCGGTGATTGCGACACCCGGCTGGCGGACAGGTTGGCGACGCATCCGTCGGCGAACTCGAGGCGCGCGTTGGCAATATCGATCGAATCGGTGAGCACCGAAAACCCGCAGGCCGAGACCGATACCGGTTCGCTGCGCACCATCGCGAGCACCAGGTCGAGGTCATGGATCATCAGGTCGAGCACCACGTCCACATCGGTGCCGCGCTGCTTGAAGCCCGACAGCCGCTCGCAGTCGATGAACAGCGGCCGGTCGAGCTGCTTGGCGAGCGCGCGGAAGGCCGGGTTGAAGCGCTCGAGATGCCCGGCGCCGAAACGCACGGCGCGCTCGCGCGCGAGCGCGATCAGCGCGTCGGCCTCCTCCAGCGTGCGCGTGACCGGCTTCTCCAGCAGCACGTGCACGCCGGCTTCGATCGCGGCGAGCGCCACGGCATGGTGCGACTCGGTGGGCACGGCGATCGAGACCAGATCGACGCGCCGCAGCAGCTCGCGGTAATCGAGCAATGCCGCGCAGTGCAGTTCCGCGCCGACCTCCCCGGCGCGCACCGCATCGGAGTCGGCCACGCCGACGAGTTTCACGCCTTTGCATCCGGCATACTTCTCGGCATGGTAGCGGCCAAGGTAGCCGACCCCGATCACTCCGGCGCGCAAGTCTCTCATCGGGAAATCATACTCAGTAAAACTGCGCCTCGCCCGAAGGGCGCGTCTTGAAGCGCTTGTGCATCCAGAGATACTGCTCGGGCATCTCCAGCACGCGCGATTCGATGTATGCATTCATGCGCCGCGTGTCGGCCTCGAGATCGCCGCTGGGGAAATGGGCCCATGGCGGCTCGATGGTCAGGACGTATCCGCGGCCGCCGGGCAGGATGCGGGTCACCGCCGGCAGCACCTTTGCCCCGGTGATGCGCGCCAGCCGCGGCAACGCAGTGATGGTCGCCGCCGGCACGCCGAAGAACGGCACGAACAGCGCGTCGCGGGCGCCATAGTCCTGGTCCGGAAGGTAGAAGAACGGGCGCCCTTTGCGTATGTCGGCGATCGCGGCACGCAACCCGTCCTGGCGCGACAGGAGCCGCTGATCGCCGAAACGGGTTCGCCCGCGGCGCAACAGCGCGCTGAAATATCTGTCCTTCTGATTGGCAAATATCGCGACCGCGTCGATCTCGCAGGCCAGGCGCGTCGCCCCGGTATCCAATGCGACGAAGTGGGGCACCAGAAGAATCACCGGCCGGCCGTGCAGCGCGCGCAAGTGCTCGAGCCCGTCGATGCGCACCAGACGCTCGATGCGGCTGCGCGGCGCCCACCACAGCAGGCCACGCTCGACGAAGCTGCGGCCAAACGCGCGGAAATGCGCGCGCGCCAGCCGCTCGCGATCGGGCTCCGGCATCAGCGGAAAGCAGCGGGCCAGATTCACGCGCGTAACGTGCCGACGCTCGGGAATCAACCAGAACAGGGAAGTGCCCACGGCGCCGCCCAGTCGGGCGAGCACTCCGAGCGGCAGGAAATGCGCCAGCCACATCAACGCGACGATGACCCGGCTCATCGCGCGCCGCGATCCGGCGACGCTTGCGCCGCGCGTGCCGGCGTCTTGTACCGGTTGTAGCCCCAGAGATACTGCTGCGGCCGCTCGCGGATCAACGCTTCGATCGCGCGGTTGAGCGTTCGCGTTTCGCTCTCACCGGGCAGCGGCGCGGGAAACGGCCGGAACGAAAGCGCATAGCCGGCGCCGGCGGGCAGTCGCTCGGCGAATGCGATCAGGCAAACCGCGCCATCGCGCGCGGCGAGTTTGTTCGCGAGCGACATGGTATAGGCAGGCCGGCCGAAGAACTCGGCCCACTCCCCTTCGCCCTCGCCCGGCACCTGGTCGGGCAGGATCCCGATGGTCTCGCGGCGCTTGAGCGCGTCGAGCAGTCTGCGCAGGCCCCTCAGGTCCGGCGTGGCGAGCTTGACGTTCGGCCGTTCACGCCCCGCGCGCATGAATGGCTCGATCCAGGCGATCTTGGGCGGGCGGTAGAGGATCGTCATCGGGATCTGCACGGTCGTGTACAGCGCGCTGATTTCGAACGAGCCCAGATGCGGAGTCAGAAACACGATGCCGCGCCCCGCCGCGCGTGCCGCCTCGACCAGTTCCCAGCCCCGCACTTCGCGCACCAGCGCGGCGACCTCGGCGTGCGGCAGCAGCCATAACGCGGGCAGTTCGGTGATCATCTTGCCCGCTTCAGCGATCGCGGCGCGGCGCGTCGCCGCGTCGCGATAGCCGGCGGTGTCGAGGTTCTCGCGCAGATGCTTTCGGTAGCGCGGCGAGAGCGCGTATATCGCCCAGCCGAGTGCCGTACCGGACGCATGCAGGACGGCGAGCGGCAGACGCGCCGCCAGCTGCATCAGCGCGCGCGCGATGACATTTGTTGACACCCGCGGGGCCGGCGATACGCTATGGGAGACGGGCAAGCTCTGATATCCTTGCAACCCTTTTTTCCACCCATCCCAGCCACTACAACGCTTGCAGAGGCGGCCACGCAATGAGCGAATTTCTTTTCACCTCCGAGTCGGTCTCCGAGGGACACCCGGACAAGGTTGCGGACCAGATTTCGGACGCGATACTCGATGCCATTTTAGCCCAGGACCCTCGCTCGCGCGTCGCGGCCGAGACGCTGGTCAAGGACAATCTCGTGGTCCTCGCGGGCGAGATCACCACTGGCGCGCAGCACATCGACTACCGGGAGATCGCGCGCAAGACCATCAAGCGCATCGGCTACACCGATCCGGCGATCGGTTTCGACGCCGACACCTGCACGGTGCTCGTCGCTTACGGGGAGCAGTCGCAGCACATCGC
>JBGOTT010000269.1:0-5749 GCA_041476585.1 Gammaproteobacteria bacterium
AACTGAGCCCGGCGCACCGGGCGGCGAGAAGGACGAGGTCCGCGTCAAGGCCGGCATCGACAAGGTCGCCGACCTGCTCAAGTGATCCCGCTGCGCGAGTTGCTTTTGCATCGAGGAAACAACCTTAGGGGCTTTCAGAAAAAAAACCGCCTCGATCGGTTCGTCGCCTTGCGCCTTAGCGAGCTGCGATTTGAGTAGAATCTGAAAACGGGACGAACCGGGAAAGAGGAGGAAACATGAGACTTGCCAACGTCGCCGCGGCATTCTTCGCCGCCGTCGTCAGCTTTTGCGCCTGCGCGCAGCCGTATCCCAGCCGCCCCATCACGATGATCGTGCCGTTCCCGCCGGGCGGCATCGCGGACATCACCGGCCGTCCCTTCGCCGTGTCGATGTCGAAAATCCTCGGGCAGAACATCGTGGTGGAGAACAAGGCCGGCGCCGGCGGCGCGGTGGGGCACGCCCAGGTCGCGCGCGCGAAGCCCGACGGCTACACCATCATGATGGCGCTGTCCTCGATCGCCATCATTCCCATGTCGGACGAGGTGAACGGCCGCCAGCCGACCTACCAGATGTCCGACTTCACGCCGATCGCGCTGGTCTCGGCGGATCCTACCGTGCTGCTCGTGCCCGCCGATAGTCCGTGGAAAACGCTGAACGACCTGGTCGCCGACGCCAAGGCGCTCCCCGGCAAGATCAGCTACAGCTCCTCCGGAATCTACGGCACCACCCACACCTGTTTCGAGATGTTCGCCCAGGCCGCGGGCATCAAGATGCTTCACGTACCCTACAAGGGCGGCGGGCCGTCGATGGCCGCGCTCCTCGGGAACGAGGTCAACATCACGGCGCAGTCGCCAGGCGTCGCGAACCCGCACGTGAAATCGGGGAAGGTCCGGGTGCTGGGCTCCTGGGGCGGCAAGCGACTGCCCTCGCTTGCCGACATCCCGACCATGAAGGAGCTGGGGTACGAAGCCGAGTTTTACATCTGGGCCGGGCTGTTCGCGCCGGCCGGGCTGCCGCAGGAAGTGGCGGCGAGACTGCGAGCGGCTGCACGCCAGGTGGTGCAGGAGCAGAACTTCCGCAACGCCATGGCGGGCATGAACACGCCGATCGACTTCCGCGAGGGCGCCGAGTTCGACGCGTTTCTCGGCAGCGACGGCAGGCGGCTCGCCGACGTGATTCGCAAGATGGGGAAGACGCAATGAAGGTTTGCACGTATGTCCGCGACGGCAGGGAGCGCCTCGGTTTCGTCGTCGGAGCCGAGGTGGTCGACGCGCTCGATGCCGCCGGCGGCGAAGCGCCGGAGCATTTCGCCGGCATGCTCGCTTTCATCCGCTCGGGCGACTCCGGGCGGCGCGCGGCGGAGGCGCTCATCGCGAAGGCGCCGGCGAGCGCCCGCGTGCCGCTCTCCTCGGCCAAGCTCGCGCCGCCGATCCGGCCCTCGACGATGTTGTGCAGCGGCAGCAACTACACCGATCACAACAAGGAGAAGGCCAACACGCCGATCTCCGGCAAGGAACCCGAGTTTTTCGTCAAGACCGCCGACTGCGTGATCGGGCCCGGCGACAGCATCATCCACGACGAGCGGCTGACGAAAAAACTTGACAGCGAGACCGAGCTCGCCATCGTCATTGGCAAGCCGGGCCGGCACATCCCGGCGGAGCGGGCGCTCGAGCACGTGTTCGGCTATACCATCGTGAACGACGTCACGGCGCGCGAGCGCCAGGTGCGCCGCAACGAGCAGGGATTCACCTGGTACGAGGTGGGCCGCGGCAAATGCTTCGAGACCTCTGCACCGACCGGCCCCTGGATCGTGACCGCCGACGAAATCGGCGACCCGCAGCGCCTGCGGCTGCGCACCCGGATCAACGGCGAGCTGCGCCAGTCCGCCTCGACCGGCAACATGATCTTCTCGTGCGCCCAGCTGATTCACTTCTTCTCGATCAGCATGACGCTCAAGCCGGGCATGGTCATCATCACCGGCACGCCGGGCGGCACCGCATGGTCGACCGACCCGGAGCTTGGCGGCAAGTGGGTCGGGGGCGACGGCAGCGAGGAACTGGTGCCGGCGAAGGGCTATCTCAAGCCCGGCGACGTGATCGAATGCGAGATGGAGAAGATCGGCGTGCTGCGCAACGTCGTCGCAACCGCGTAGTGTGACCCGCTCGAATGCCCCAAATGCAAAAGCCCGATGCGCTGCCCGACATCCTATCGTTCGGCTTCTATTCCGCAAGCCCCAGCAGCCGCGCCGGATTGCGCTTCATCATCTTGTCGATGTCGGCCTGCGATACGCCCGCCGCGCGGACCGCGGCCACCTGGTTTTCGATGCCATCGGGCGGCGTCATCATGCCCTGCTGGCCAAGGTCGGTCGAGAGCACCAGGTGGTCGGCGCCGATGTCCTTGACTGCCTGCGCCACGGCCTTCTCATCCACGCGGTCCCAATGCGTCATCCATTGATACTGCGCGTTCGGCCCGGTCAAGAACTGCAGATAGCAGATCTCGATGTAGCCGCCCATCTGCGCGACCTGCTTCGCTTGTTCGGTTGAAAGGCCAGGGATGTTGGTCAGGCCATGGGTGACGAGGATATTCTTCACGCCGAGTTCGCGCGCGCGTTTGGTCACCGCGACTACTTCTTCGGCATGCACGTGGCCCGTCGCCAGCACCAGATTCTCGCGCGCAATGATCTTGAGCACTTCCTCCATCTGCGGCGTGACCTGCCCGTTAGGCGCCACCAGCAGGCCTGACTTGTTCTTGTCGACCAGGGTCTTGATGTGCTTGTCCGAGTCGAACGTGGGCAGCCACACGATCTTGCCGCGGCTCCCCGACATGCGGTGCATCCATTCGACCGCCGCAGGATTAATTCCGCCCACCGAGTTGTTGAGCACGATTCCGCCCCAGACTTCGATGCCAGGGACCTGCTGCATGGCAAGCGCCGCGCGGTCGGCGGTGGTGACGACGTGATTCTTGAGCACGATGCCGCGCATGCCCTTGCGCCGCGCGATCGTCGCCAACTCGATGTCGGTGAGCGAGCGCCCAAACACATCGGGGTCCGGGTGCACGTGCATGTCGATCACCCCGGCGGCGGGGCTAACCTTGGGTGGCGGCGGCGGAAACCCGACTTGCGAAAACGCGAAGCCGGATGCGCACAGCGCAAAACCTGCCGCAATGATGCGGAGGCCTTGGATTGTAAATACTTGGCGATGATGAATCTTCATGGTGCACCTCCCATATAGCGGAAACAGTAGTCGGAACGCTTGTTGTATTTATCTGTGTCATCTTGGCATCTTTGGGGACTTCAGTCCACATGTCTCGCCCGGCCAATATGAACCTGCAAAATGCAAAATCGCCAGGGACGCCGGCGCGCCGGTGAGAAGTAAGGCGCGCGCTGCTCGCAATCGGGGCGTTGTAGAGGGCTTTTGACGGCGCGCAGATGACGCCGAACAAATGACCGAAAATCACCCACTCGATTCCCGGAGGAGCCGTAAGTTGTTTAAGGCCTGCCGGTGAAAACCACCTTGCCGCCCACCACGGTCATCACCGATTCGATGCGAGCGATCTCGCCGGCTGGCACGCTGAAATAGTCGCGGTCGAGGATCGCAAAGTCCGCGAGCTTGCCGACTTCGAGCGAGCCGCGCTTGTCTTCGTCGAAGCTGAACCATGCGCTGCTCAGCGTGTAGAGCCGCAGTGCCTGTTCGCGCGTGGGCGTTTCGTCCGGACCGCGCAAGGTGGTGCCGCCGACCGTCTTGCCGTCCAGCATCCATTGCAGCGCGACGAACGGGTTGTACGAGGCGACGCGGTGCGCATCGGTGCCGGCGCCCACGTGCACGCCCGTGCGCAAGGCCGTCATGATCGGTGGCATGCGGCGTGCCGCCTCGGCGCGCCTTGCGAGTTCCTGGTCGCCCTGGAAGTACATCGCGTCCTGCATGGTCCAGCCCACGCCCAGCGCCTTCATGCGCTCAAACGTTGCCGCGGAGCCGTCGTTCAAATGCGCGATCGACCAGCGCAAGCCGGTGATCGGCGTCTCGCGGTTGACGCGCTCAAAGAGATCCAACAGCTGCCCGACCGATTTGTTCTCCTGCCAGTGGATGGTCAGCGTGAGCCCCTGCTGCGCGGCCCAGCGGATGATGGCGTAAAACTTCTCCTTCGCCTCCTCGCTGGGAGCGTCGTTGTTGTAGGTGGCGGCGGTGATGCGCTCGCCGATGCCGTTGAAGTGCAGCATGTCGTCGCCGAAACCCATGGGCAGCATCTGCGCGAGGTTGCGGAATTCGGCAAGCTCGGCGCCGTTGTTCTGCGAAAAGAGACTGTAGGCGACGCGCACCGTCAGGCCGCGTTCGCGCCAGACGCGGAACAGTGCGGCGTACTGCGACGAGGCGATATTGAAGCCGCCCGGATCGAGCACTCCGGTGATGCCGAGGCGGTTCAGTTCGCTGAAAAACTTGCGCGTGCCGGCCACGTTGTCCTCGAAAGTCGGGCGGGGCAATTTGTCGAATTGCGCGGAGACGCTGAGGATGTCGCCGCCCAGCCAGCCGGTGGGCACACCCTCGGCATTGCGCTCGATGCTCATGCGCGGCGGCGGATCGGCCTCGGGCGGCATGTTCAACGCGGCCCGGGCCTTGGGCGTCAGCAGGAGCGAGCTGTAGAACAGCTGTACGTAGACCGGATTGTCGGGCGCGGCGGCCGTCAGCTCGGCGAGGGTGGGACGCCGCTTCTCCGCGAACTGCTGTTCGGTCCAGCCGCCGGCGACAATCAGCCAGGCGCCCGGGCGCGCATTGCGCGCCGCCTCGCGCATGCGTTCGAGCGCTTCGGCAATGGTGCGCGCGCCTATCCAGTTGACCTCGGTGGAGAAGCTGAGCGCCGCGCGGATGGCGTGCATGTGCGAGTCGATCAGCCCCGGCACGACCGTGCGGCCGCCGGCGTCGATCTTGCGCGTGTGCGGGCCGGCGAGCGCGAGGATCGCGGCGTCGGGGCCGAGCGCGATGATTTTGCCGTCCCGCACCGCCATCGCCTGCGCGGTGGACGAGCGCTCGTCGAGCGTCGCAATTTTGGCGTTGGAGACGATGAGCTCGGCGGGTTGTGCCAGGGCGGTTCGCGCCAAGGCCGCCAGCAGCAGGAATGCGAGGCCGGCGAACCGGTGGCCTGAAGAATTCGATCCAGTCATTGCAGGCTCCCTGGGTTCATTGTTTTTGATAGCAATCTCGGTTCATCCGGGTTCTGCGTGGGATAGCTTGCCTTAGCCTGGAACGGCTTATCCCATTAACAGGCTGCGCTCAGCAGGAGAGAATTGATATGGCCCGTCCAGCCAAAAGCCGAGGATTCTTGATGCTGCGCAAACTGTAACCGTCAGAGAGCGTGCGGTTCCGGGTTTTTCGCGCGCAACCGGTAAACTGATCACTTGCGGCTAGGCAAGGTTGCCGGCAACGAGGTAATGACCATGGCGATCCGCATTCATTACCGCTCTGGCTGAGGCTACAAACCCGAAGCCCTCCGTGTGAAGGCTTGGATTGAGACTCGCGGGCGCGGGCCGGTTGACGTCCAGCCCGGAAAGTCGGGCCAGTTCGACGTCGTCATCGACGAAAAGCTCGTCTACTCGCGCTACCAGACGGGACGGTTCCCGTCGGACGCCGATCTGGAGAAGATCAAGCTCTAGTTCGTGGGAGCCGAAGCTCCCGTCGTAACGTCCTTGCGAGTTTCAGTCAGGCTGCGACTGACTTCTCGGCCACGAAGACAGTCCCCTATCCGAGAGCGATCTGGC
>JBGOTT010000270.1:0-5746 GCA_041476585.1 Gammaproteobacteria bacterium
TACATGATGGACATGGGCAAGATGGTGAAGGACGGCGAGGCGATGAAACGCTTCGGCACCACCATGACCGCATGGGACTTGAAGGCGATGAAACCCAAGCAGATCTTCAGCGTGCCCGGTTCGCCGCTGGAGATCCGCTGGTCGCTCAACCCGAAGGACAACTGGGCGATCACCGCCACGGCGCTCACGTCCAAGCTCTGGCTGATCAAGCCCGACGGCAAGGGCGGCTGGCAGGCGAAGGACGTCGCCACCATCGGCGATCCGTCCAAGATCCCGCTGCCGGTGGACATCTCGATCAGCGCCGATGGCAAGGGCCTGTGGGTCAACACCTTTATGGACGGCATCACGCACTACTTCGACCTCTCGAACCCCGAGGCGCCCAAGGAGGTCTATACGAAAAAGACTGGCAAACAGGTGAACATGATCTCGCAGAGCTGGGATGGCAAGCGCGTGTACATCACCTCGTCGCTGCTCGCCAACTGGGACAAGAAGGGCGATGACAACGAGCAGTTCCTGCGCGCGTTCCACTGGGACGGCAAGGAGTTGAAGCCCGCTTTCGAAGTGGATTTCAACAAGGAGAAGCTCGGCCGCGCGCACCACATGAAATTCAGTGCCAAAGGCGCCAAGAAGACCTAGCGCGCTCGGCGTCGCGCTCGGCGTCGCGCTCGTGGCGCTGCTCGCAGCGGTGAGCGCGGGGGCGCATCGCGCGGAGTACAAGCCGGTCGCCGTGCGGCCGGTGATGGATTACGCACCGCCGCCGGCGGGCAGCTACGCGCTGCACGTGATCCAGCGCGCGCCCGAGGGCCGGGTCGTCGGCGCCGACGGGCGCCTGCACTCCCTGTCGGGCTACACACACGGTCGCGTCACGCTCCTATCGCTCATCTATACCTACTGCACGGACCGCACCGGGTGCGCTCTGGCCTACGAGACCAGCGTCGAGTTGCGCAAGCGCATCCTTGCCGATCGGCACCTGCACGGGCGGGTGCGCTTCGTGAGCCTGTCGTTCGACCCGTTCAACGACACGCACGAAGCGATGCAGGCCTACGGCGGCAGATACGCGCGCGACGGGAACGGCTTGCCCTGGCACTTCCTGACCACGCGCTCGATAGAGGATTTGAAGCCGATCCTCGACGGCTTCGACCAGGAGATCGAGGTCGAGCGCGACGAGCACGGCCGCCCGACGCACACCATCAGCCACATGCTGAAGCTGTTCCTCGTCGACCGCGAGGGGCGCGTGCGGGAGATCTATTCCACGGCCTTCCTGCATCCGGAGGCGATGCTGAACGACATCCGCACGCTGGTCATGGAGGAGGATGCCGGTCGGCATTAGGTTTGCCGCAGTGCTCGCGGCACTGCTCGCGGTCGCGGGTTGCGAGCGCGCCACGGGGAACGCTCCCGCCGGCGCGCTGGGCCTGCCGCCGCTCGCGGCGCCGGCGGACAACCCCCTCACGCCGGTAACGGTCGCGCTGGGCAGGAAACTTTTCTTCGACCGGCGGCTCTCGCCCAATCGCACGATGTCCTGCGCGATGTGCCATGTGCCGGAGCAGGGATTCACGTCGCAGGAAATGGCGACATCGGTGGGCATCGGGGGGCGCAGCGTGCGGCGCAACGCGCCTACCGTGCTGAACGTCGCCTGGCAGAAGCGCTTGTTTCACGACGGCCGCGAAATCACGCTCGAGGACCAGATCTGGGGGCCGCTGCTCGCTGCCAACGAGATGGGCAACCCTTCCATGGGCTATGTGCTCGAGCGCGTTCGCTCGCTCGAGGACTACGCGGGACTGTTCGAGGCGGCGTTCGACGGTAACGGCGTTTCGGCCGCGCGCATCGGCGCGGCGATCGCCTCGTACGAGCGAACGCTGAGCGCCGGGGATTCGCGCTTCGACCGCTGGCGCTATGGCGGCGAGCGCTCCGCCCTGACCGCGCTCGAGCAGCGAGGCTTTGAACTGTTCACCGGCAAGGCGCGCTGCGTGTCCTGCCACAGCGTCGGCGAGCGCGACGCCTTGTTTACGGACCACGGTTTTCACAATACCGGCATCGGCTGGGCACGGACGTTTCAGGCGCCCGAGCGCACGCGCGTCGAGTTGGCGCCGGGAGTCCACGCGGAAATCGACCGCCACACCGTAGAGAGTTTCTCCGAATCCCCGGCGAAGGACCTCGGTCGCTACGAAATCACGCTCGATCCGAAGGACCGTTGGGCCTACAAGACGCCGTCACTGCGCAACGTCGCGCTCACCGCGCCGTACATGCATGACGGATCGCTCGCGACTCTGGAGGCGGTGATCGAATTTTACGATCGTGGCGGAATCGACAACCCGGAGAAGAGCGCACTGCTCTCACCGCTTGGACTCACGGGAGATGAGCGCGCGGCGCTGGCGGCGTTCCTGCGCGCGCTCACCGGGAGCACCGTCGCGGCGCTGGTCGAGGAGGCGCGCCGTACGCCGATCGGCCGCTAAAGCCGCGCCGCGCCGCGTTACGGCGACCCGTACTGCGTTTTGCACCGAAGGAGGAAACCTGCAGGAGGCGCTCGGTGGCTGAAGCAACGAAGATCGCGGTTTCCTCACGTCCGGCAATTGTTCTGCAACGACTCGTCAAGCGCTACGGCGAGGGTCCCACCGCGATCGAGGCGCTCAAGGGCCTGGACATGGCGGTCTATCGCGGTGAGGTCGTGGGCTTGGTCGGTCCGAGTGGTTCCGGCAAGACGACGCTGCTCAAGTGCCTCGGCGCAGTGATCGAGCCCACCGCCGGCCGTATGGTTTTCGGCAGCGAGACGATTTACGATGGCGGGTGGAAAGTGCGCGATCGGCGCGCGCTGCGCCGCGATCGCATCGGTTTCATCTTTCAGGCACCCTACCTCATCCCGTTCCTCGACGCGACCGACAACGTGGCGCTGCTGCCCATGCTCGCGGGCCACGCGGACAGCGAGGCGCGAACACGCGCACTGGAAATCCTCGGCGCACTCGATGCGGCGCACGTGCGTTTCACTGAAGCCATTGAAATTCTGCCATCGGGCAATCCGCCGATTGAAGCTCGGGCAGGGTAAGCATGCCGCAGATCGAACTCGCGGGAAGAATCATCCAGACCGACGAAGGTTACCTGGTCGCCCCCGGCGATTGGACCGAGGAAGTTGCCGAGGAACTCGCGCGGCGCGAACGCGCGCAAGCGGCTGTTCGAGCTGTTTCCCTACGGCTACGTGAAGCAGGCCTGCAAGTTCGCCGGCATGCGCCGGCCGCGGGCCTGGAGTACGGGATAGGCCTGGCCGTGATTCTTGAATTCGGCATCGCCAAGCCGACGGCCCCGGCGTCGCGCCAGAACATGTGCGACCGGATGTAGCGACAGGATCGGGAACAGACGCTCGATTTCGGCGGCGATCATCGCGCGGGTGGCGCTTGGAACGACCAGACGGGGATTTTATGTCCGGCGCGCCGCAAATGAAAAAGCCGGAAGGACCGCTTCCGGCTTTTGCGTGCGGCCTGGGCCGTCTATTGTGCCGGGCAGCTCGCCGTGCTCGAGGGCACCTTGCCCACCAGCAGCAAGAAATTTTCGAACGGACCCATGTTGCCCATCGCTTCGCCCAGCGGGCCCTGGAAGCTCAGCCGCCCGAACATCATCGCGCGCATCGGGCCGTATTCCCCGGCGCCCATCTCGATCCAGCGCGTGGTCTCCGCGTGCATGATGTAGTCCATGTCGAAGTCCAGCTTTCCCTGTTTCGGCAGCCCGCCGTAGACGCATTGTGCCTTGTTGTCCTTCAGCGCGATGTGCAACTCGGCTCGGGGGCTCTGGTCGCAATCGGTGCGGTACATCTGGACAACCTTGAAACCGCGGCCCTTGTCGTTCTTTACCCAGCTGCTTTCCACCAGGCGGCCGGTGAGCACCGGATCGGTGTTCCATGCCGCGCAGGCCGCCTTGCCCCATTCACCCGACATCATGTTCGGCGCATCCTGCGCGTAGGCCGGGGGCTGCAGGAGGCACCCGGCGACGAACAGACCGGCGACCTTCAGTTTCATATCAGAACTTTAAGCCCACTCCGACGCCCAGCGAATCCTGGTACATCTTCAGGTTGGCATTGCCGCCGCCAAACGCCGGCGGGATGGCGCCGCTCACGGTCTTGTTGAACGCATGCATGTACCCGACCGTCAGTTCAGTGGCCCCTGTCTGCAGGGTCGCACCCAGCGTAATGTGGTCCTGCACGACCGCAGGGAAAATGATGTTGATGAAAGTCTGGTTGGCCGGAATGGGCTGCTTGAGCGTCGCGTAACCCGCGCGCAGCGTCAGCGACTGGCTCAACGCGTAGCTCAGGCCGAATTTGTACGCCGTGACGTTGCTCCAGCCGAAGCCCGGCCCGTTCGATGCGCCGAGCTGGCACGTGAAGGTCACCAGCAGGCAATCCGATGGCGTGCCGATCGAGGCGATCTTGGCGTAGTTGATCTGCATGATGTCGGCGGCGATCTTCAGTTTCGGCGTGGCGTCCACGGCGATGCCGATACCGTAGTTCTCCGGGATATCGAGCTCGCCCCCGTTGCGGAACAGGCCGCTGTAGGCGTCGAGCTTGCCCATTTTGGTCTTGGTCTGGTAGGTCGCGCCGAGCGTCACGGCAGGCGAGATCTTGCCTATCCAGCCGATGCGCAGGCTCACCCCGGTGGAGTCATCGCGGCCGCGGTTGGTCACGCTTCCGGGTTTTGAGGAAACAAACGGGTTATCGAACCCTTCCAACCCCTGCGCTCCAAATTGGTGGTATGCCACGTTGACTGTCGCGCCGATTGAATGATTCTGATTGAGCTTGTAGGCGATGGTCGGTGAGATGAACAGTTGCATGTAGTCCACCCCACCCTTCGCGCTGCCGCCCAAAAATCCTCCGAAGGGGTTGTTGTTGAAGGTCGTGTTCATGCCGCCATTGCCGAATACGGCGATGCCCAGCGCGAAATCCTGGTTGATCATGTGGTTGTAGCCGCCGCTGGGAATGAGGAAGTTCTTGCGTCCGCTGGCGTCATAGGTTCCGCTGCGGCCCGGACCGAAGGGGGGGTTCGCGTTGTTCACGATATCGGCCTCGCGAATCGGCCGGAACCACTCCAGCTGGCCGTCGAACCGATTCCCGATCCAGGCATTGCCAGCAGGGTTGGTGGCGGGCGCAAGCGCATCCTGCGGCAGCGCAATACCGACGCCGCCCATGCCTTCCGCCTTGAGTCCGTAGCCGTGCGAGAAATAACCGAGGGTGGCGAACGCTGCGGCCGGCGCGAACGCCAGCGCGAGCGCCGTGAGCTTGAACATGGTTTTGATGAGTTTGCCCACTCTCTTGCTCATTTTGTTTCCCCTTTAGACAAAAAGATTGACTTCAGCCTTCTGCGCGAGCGCGAGAAACGACGCCGCGCCGCAATATTCAGTGACCTCGGGAATAAAATCGTCCCGGCTGAAGCCGAACAGATCCACCGTCATCTGGCAACCCAGCAGCTTCACGTCGGACTCGATGCAGGCCTGGCGCAGCTCCGCGATGCTCGCCACGCCCTTGTTCTTGATGGTCTGCTTCATCAGCCCGGTGGCCATGGTCTCGAAGCCCGGGATGATCGACTGGATGGCGTTCGGGATGTTCCACTGGATGTCCTTGAACCAGTCCGGGCCGAAGGGCATCTTCATCGGCATCGCCGGATTGCCGAGCGGGCTGACGTGCGGCTCGAGGTCTTTCTTGAGCAGCGTCAGCCCGTAGAACGTGAAGAAGATCGAGACATCCCAGCCGAGCGCGGCGGCGGTCGAA
>JBGOTT010000271.1:0-5676 GCA_041476585.1 Gammaproteobacteria bacterium
CAGCGCGAACCAGCCGGCGGCGCCGCGTGCGCTCATCCTCGGGCAGGGAACAGCCCCTGCGGCTTCCAGAACAGCACCACCGCCATCAGCAGGTACACCAGCACCGACGCGATGGCCGGGCCCGCGGCGCTCGCGAACTGCGGCGGCAGGAACGCGCGGCCGATGGTGTCGACCATCCCCACCAGCACCGCGCCGACCAGCGCACCGCGGATCGAGCCGATGCCGCCGATCACGATGACGACGAAGGCGAGGATCAGGATCGACTCGCCCATGCCGACCTGCACGGCGAAGATCGGCCCGAGCATCGCGCCGGCGACCGCGCACAGCGCCGCGCCGACGCCGAACACCAGCGTGAACAGCCGCCGGATGTTCACCCCCATTGCGAGCGCCATCTCGCGGTTGGACGCCCCGGCGCGCACCAGCATGCCGACGCGCGTCTTCGCCACCAGCAGGTACAGCAGCGCCGCCACCGCGAGGCCGACGCCGATGATCAGCAGCCGGTAGGCGGGGTAGGGCATGCCGGGCAGCAGCTGGACCGGACCGGACAGCGCGGCGGGCATGGTCATCGGCAGGTCCGAGCCCCATACGATGCGCACCACTTCGTTGAATATGAGGATCAGCGCGAAGGTCGCGAGTACCTGCGAGAGGTGATCGCGTGCATACAGCGTGCGCAGCACCGTCACCTCGAGCAGCATGCCGGCGAGTGCAGTGGCGGGAATCGCCAGCAGCACGCCGAGCGCGAACGAGCCGGTGGCCTGCACCAGGGTTGCCGCGAAGAACGCGCCCAGCATGTAAAGCGACCCATGCGCGAGGTTGATCATGTCCATGATGCCGAACACCAGCGTCAGCCCCGCGGCGAGCAGGAACAGCATCAGCCCGAACTGCAGGCCGTTCAGCGATTGCTCGAGGATCAGAATCCAGGACATGGGTGGCGTAAAAAAGGGGGTGATCTGTCACCCCCTTTTGTCTGTGCTCAGCGCACGTTCGGAGCGGCGCTCACTTCATCGCGCATTCCTGCACGTAGGCATCGCCGTGGTCCTTGAACACGGTGGCGATGGTCTTGTTCACGAGCCGCCCCTGCGCATCCCGGCCGACCACGCGCAGCACGTAGTTCTGGATCGGATACTGGTTGCGGTTGAACTTGAATGCGCCGCGCACCGAGGCGAACTTGGCGGCCTTCAGCGCGCGCCTGACCGCTTCCTTGTCTTCGAGCCTGCCCTTCACCTCGCGCACCGCCGAGTCGATCAGGAGCGCCGTGTCGTAGCCCTGCGCGGCGAACACCGAGGGCAGGCGCTTGTACTCTTTTTCGAACTCGGCGACGAATTTCTTGTTGGCCGGGTTATCGAAATCGAGCGCCCAGTGGGAGGTATCGAACAGCCCGAGCATCGCGTCGCCCACCGGGCGGATCACGTCCTGGTCGGAGCCGAAGCCCGGCGTGATCAGCTGCACGTCCTTCGACAGGCCGGAGGCGACGAACTGCTTGATGAAGTTGATGCCCATGCCGCCGGGCAGGAAGATGTACAGCGCGTCGGGCTTGGCCGCGCGCACCTGCGCGAGTTCCGCGGCGTAATCGAGCTGCCCGAGCTGGGTGTAGACCTCATCGGCGATCTTTCCCTTGTAGAAGCGCTTGAAGCCGGCGAGCGAGTCCTTACCGGCCTGGTAGTTCGGCGCGATCAGGTAGGTGTTCTTGTAGCCCTTCTGGGTCGCGTACTGGCCGGCCGCCTCGTGGTAGGCGTCGTTCGGCCAGGCCACCGCGTAGAAATACGGATTGCATTGCTTGCCGGCGAGCGGCGAAGGCGCGGCATTCGGGCTGACGTAGATCACCTTGTTCTCGAACGCCACCGGGACCGAGGCCAGCATGATGTTCGAGAACACGTAGCCGGTGAGAAAGTCGACCTTGTCCAGCTTGACGAACTTCTCGGCCAGCTGGCGGCCCACGTCCGGCTTGAACTGGTCGTCGCCGATCAGCACTTCGGCGGTGAGGCCGCCCAACTTGCCGCCGTTCAGCTTCACCGCAAGGGTGAAGGCGTCGCGGATGTCCACGCCGAGCGCCGCGGAGGGTCCCGACAGGGTGCTCACGAAGCCGATCTTGACCTTGTCGGCGGCGGCCGCAGAACCGGCGATCGCGAGGCCAGCGGCAATGACGATCAGCGTGGATTTCATTGGTTCTCCTTCGATGAAGTCTTCATTCTACCCGGTTGATTCCGCGCGCCGCCTCGTACAGCGGAATCACGCGCGGGAGCTGCGCCTCGATGTCGTGAATGCGGATGGCGTGGGCGGGGTGCGTCGAGAGGAACTGCGGCTGCCCGCGCGTGGCGGAGAGCCGGGCCATCTTGCGCCGCACTGTCAGCGCAGCGCGCGGATCGTAGCCCGAGCGCGCGTACGGCAGCGTGAGCGCGAGGTCGCCGGCCTGCGCAAGCAGAGACGCCGACACGTTCGAGAGATTTAACAGCGCCGCGGCGATGTTCACGCCGGCGACCATGAGCACGCCCTTTTTCACCGCGCCGCGCATCAGCTGGTTGTATTGCTGCGCCGACATCGCTTCGACGCGCGCCTTCGGCAGCAGCAGCAGGCGGCTCTTCTTGACCTCGACGCCTTCTTGCTGCGCAAACGCTGCCGAACAAAGGAAAACGATCGTGAAAATCCAGGATCTCACAACGAATCGAAATGCCCGAGCATGCGGCGGCGTTGGGCTGCGTCGGGCAACGCGCCGCGGCCCGCGGCGAGGTTGTCGGCCATGTGCGCGGCATTTCCGGTGCCCGGGATGACACAGGTCAGCGCAGGGTGGCCGAGGATCCATTTGAGGAAATACTGCGCCCAACTCTCAACACCGATCTCCTTCGCCCACTCCGGCAACGGCTTGCCGCGCACTTTGCGGAACATGGCGCCCTCGGCGAAAGGGCGGTTGGCAATGACGGCGACTTTGCGTTCCTGCGCCAGCGAGAGCAGGCGCTTCTCGGATTCTCTTTCGGTCAGCGAGTAGTTGATCTGCAGGAAGTCGTAAGGCGCCGCTTTGAGCGTTTTTTCCACCTCGGCGTAGGCCGAGGCGGTGTAGTGCGTGATGCCGATGTGGCGCACGCGACCCTTCGATTTCCAGTCAAGAAGCGTCTTCGTGTGCGTGGTCACATCCACCAGGTTGTGCACCTGCATCAGGTCCATGGTCTTGACGCGCAGCCGGCGGAAGGAGGTCTCCATCTGGCGAATGCCTTCGTCCCTGCCGCTCGTCCACACCTTGGTGGCGATGAACAGCGGCCCGCAGACGTTCAGCTCCGCGCACAGGTCGCCCACTACGGATTCGCTGGAGCCGTACATCGGCGAGGAGTCGAGCAGGCGGCCGCCGCCGGCGAAGAAGAGCTTCAGCACTTCCTTCAGCGGTGCTCGCGCCGCGCTGTCGTTGCCGGCGTCGAACACCTGCCAGGTGCCGAGGCCGACGATTGGAAGGCTCTCCCCTGACGACGGAATCGAGCGCCTGAGAAGTGAGGGCGATTGTGCGGAGGAGCGGTTCATCGCAAGCGAGGCGGCGAGGCCGCCAAGAGTGCGCAGCACTGACCGCCGGTGAAGGTCCATGGCGGCATTCTATTACTGCGTGCCGCGAGTGACGATGCGGCCGGTCGCGGCCCGCCGCGGGAAATCCCATTCGATGATCCGTCGTGTGCGCTTGAACACTCTCCGCGCACCGTGTAATATCCTCGTATTACAAATTGGAGCCGCGCCATGACGCTCACCGTCCGCCTGGATCCCGGTCTCGAGCAGGAGTTCGCCGCCGCCTGCCGGCTCAAGCGCACCACCAAGTCGGCCGCGGTCACCGAACTGATCCGCGCGTACGTGCGCGGACAGGCGCCTGCGAAGAGCGCTTTCGAACTGGCCGACGAGATGGGCCTGGTGGGTTGCGTCGCGCGCGCGCCTGCGACCGGGCGCGAGCACAGCCGCTACCTGAAGTCCAAGCTGCGTGCCGGCCGCGCTCGTTGACACCGGCCCGCTGGTCGCGCTGTTCGTACGCGGCGACCCGGACCACGCGCTGGTCACGGAATTCCTGCGCGGCTTCCGCAGCAGGCTGCTTACCACCTGGCCGGTGCTCACCGAGGTCTGCCATTTCCTCAGCCCCGCGGTCGCGCTGCGCTTCCTGCGCTGGGTCGAAGCCGGCGGCGCGGCGGCGATCGGGGTGCCCCCCGAGGAACTCGGGGACATCATCCGCACGATGGAAAAGTACGCCGACCGGCCGATGGACCTTGCCGACGCCTCGCTCGTCTGGCTTGCGGGCCAGTCGGGCGTGCGCGAGATCCTGACGCTGGATGCCGGGGACTTCGCAACGTTCCGCACCCCCCGCGGCAAAACGTTCAAGGATCTGCTCGCCATCGAGCGCATGCAGTGTTGACGGTTCATTCTAGTAAAGTCCGGCACGGAGGAACGAACACGCGATGCAACTGCCACCTGCCGGAGGTCACCTTCGTCGCTCGGTACAGCCCGGCGAGGGAAGGGCGCTTGGGTGGTCGTTCGCCTATTTTTTCTGCCTGCTCGCGGGCTACTACGTGCTGCGGCCGCTGCGCGACGAGATGGGGGTCGCGGGCGGAGTGCGCAACCTGCAGTGGCTGTTTAGCGCGACCTTTCTCACCATGCTCGCGGCGGTGCCGCTCTACGGCGCGCTGGTGGCGCGGTTGCCGCGGCGGCGCCTGATTCCGATCGTTTACCATTTCTTCGCCGCCAACATTGCGGTGTTCTGGCTGCTGCTGACATTCGACATCGAGCGGCTCACCGTCGCAAGAGTGTTCTTTGTCTGGATCAGCGTCTTCAACCTTTTCGCCGTTTCGGTGTTCTGGTCGTTCATGGCGGACCTGTTCACCTCCGAGCAGGGCAAGCGCCTGTTCGCATTCATCGCCGCCGGCGGCAGCGCGGGAGCGCTCGCCGGCCCGGCGCTGACCGTCTGGCTGGCGGTGCCGCTCGGCACGGCGAATCTGCTCCTCGTGGCGGCGCTTTTGCTCGAGGTCGCGGTCCTGTGCGTGGGCCGGCTCGAATCCGCTGCCGCGGGGTCTGCGGGCAGAGCGGCGCCCCGAGCGGTGGGGCGGGAGATCGGTGGTGGGTGGTTCGACGGCATTGCGATGATGCTGCGCTCGCCGTACCTCGCCGGAATCGCGCTCTGGGTGACGCTGCTTTCGGTCACCGGGACGTTCCTCTACTTCCAGCAGGCGAACATCGTCGCCGCCGCGTCCGACGATCCGGCGGTCCGCACCCGCATGTTCGCCAGCATCGACCTCGCAGTCGGCCTTCTGACGATCGGCGTCCAGTTTCTCGCGACCGGGAAGCTGATCGAGCGCTTCGGCATCGGCGCCGCGCTCGCGGTCCTGCCCGTCGTCTTTGCGGCGGGATTCGCGGCGCTCGCCGCTGCCCCGATGCTGGCAGTGGTGATCGGATTCCAGGCGCTGCAGCGAACCGCCAACTTCGCGATCTCGAATCCGGCGCGCGAGGTGCTGTTCACGGTGCTCGCGCGCGAGGAGAAGTACAAGGCGAAGAACGTGATCGATATCGTGGTATTCCGCGGCGCGGACGCATTGGGCGGCTGGCTGTTCGCGGCACTTCGCGCGCTCGGCATGGAGTTGCGCTCGATTTCGCTCGCCGCGATTCCGCTCGCCGCCTGCTGGTTCCTTATCGCAATCGCGCTCGGGCGCACGCAGGAGCGCC
>JBGOTT010000272.1:0-5659 GCA_041476585.1 Gammaproteobacteria bacterium
CTTCAGCCGGGCCACTTCGAAGTGCGCATCGCCGAGTACGGCAGTGGCGAGTTGCGCGACGCCGGCGCGCTCGAAATTGGCGCGCGCCATCGCGTGCCGTTCGCGGTCGATCTCGAATGTCGTAAGCCGACCACCGGTCTTTGACAGCGCAAGCAGCAGCCATAGGCCCGAGTAGCCGGTCGAGGTGCCGAGTTCTACCGCATGTTTCGCACCAATGGACTCCGCAAGCACCCGAAGCAGCCTGCCGTCCTCCTCCGGCACGCTCAGGTAGCGATGATTCCGATAGACGTCAGCGAGCACGTCGAGGATGCGGCGCTCCTCCGGCGAGTTCGGTCGCACCGCGCCCTCCGAGGCGCGGCTGCGCCGTCCCTGGGCGAGCGCGACCGGCGTAACGGCAGAGAGCGCCAGAGCGGCGCGGAGCGCGGCGCGTCGGCCCGTTTTCATCGGTGTCTCCACGCAATGGATTTGCAAATCGTAATGATAAACTGACATTCGAATCCAACAGGCCCATCGCATGCTCCGCCGCACCAAGATCGTCGCCACTCTCGGTCCCGCCTCGAGCGATCCGGCCGTGCTGGAGCGCATGATGCTCGCCGGCGTGGACGTGGTGCGGCTCAACTTCTCGCATGGCACCGCCGAAGACCACCTCAGGCGCGCCGAGATAGTGAAGGAGATCGGTCGCAAGGTCGGCCGTACCGTGGCGATCATGTGCGACCTGCAGGGACCGAAGATCCGCGTCGGCAAGTTCGCCAACGGCAAGACCGTGCTGCAGAAGGGCAAGCATTTCATCCTTGACGCCGCCTGCGAGCTGGGCAACGACGAGCGCGTCGGCCTCGATTACCCGGATCTGCCGCGCGACGTTGCGGAGGGCGCGGTGCTGCTGCTCGACGACGGTCGCATCATGCTCGAGGTGACCTCGGTGCGCGGTGACGAGGTGCACACCGTGGTGCGCCACGGCGGCGTGCTCTCCAACAACAAGGGCATCAACAAGCAGGGTGGCGGCCTCACCGCGCCTGCGCTCACCGCGAAGGACATGGAGGACATCAGGACTGCGGTGAAGATCCAGGCGGACTACCTGGCGGTGTCGTTTCCGAAGTCGGGGGCCGACATGTACATGGCGCGCGAGTTGATGCGCGCCGCGGGCGGCAAGGCCTTACTGATCGCCAAGATCGAGCGTGCCGAGGCGGTCGAGCCGAAGATCCTGGTGGATATCATGAACGGCTCGGACGGGATCATGGTGGCGCGCGGCGACCTCGCGGTCGAAGTGGGCGATGCAGCAGTTCCGGCGCTGCAAAAGCGCATGATCCGCATGGCGCGCGAGGCCAACAAGCTCACCATTACCGCCACACAGATGCTGGAATCAATGGTGGCGAGCCCGGTGCCTACCCGCGCCGAGGTGTCCGATGTCGCCAATGCGGTGCTCGACGGCACCGATGCGGTGATGCTGTCGGCCGAATCCGCGAGCGGCATGTATCCGGTGGAAGCCATCATGGCGATGGACCGCATCTGCATCCAGGCGGAGCAATCCCAGCCGCTCAGCCTCGACCAGGACTTCCTCAATCGCGTGTTCACGCGTGTCGACCAGTCGATCGCGATGGGCGCGCTGTTCACCGCCTTCCATCTCAAGATCAAGGCGATTGCCGCGCTCACCGAGTCGGGCTCGACCGCGCTGTGGATGTCGCGCTTGAACTGCGGCGTGCCGATCTACGCGCTCACCACGCAGACTTCGACGCGCTTTCGCTGCGCGCTGCTGCGCGACACCTATCCGCTGGAGGTAAAATACGCCGGCCACGACCGCGAAGAGCTGCTGCAGGAGGCGGAGAACGTGCTGGTGTCCAATGGCGTGGTGAAGGACGGCGACCTGATCGTGCTCACCATCGGCGAGCCGATCGGCAAGGCCGGCGGCACCAACACCATGAAGATTGTCCGCGTAGGGGAGCACAGCAATAAATGAGCGCAATCACACCGGAAGCTTCCAATCACGCGCAGCTTCCGCCCATGGCGTCGCGCTTCGTCGATGTCGCGGCACTGCCCTGGGAGAAGACGCGCTTTCCGGGTGTCGAAGCCAAAGTGCTGCTCGCAGACCGCGCGACCGGCGTAACGACGGCGTTGATGAAGTTTGCGCCCGGCGCGCGGCTGCCCGATCACGAACACATAATGATCGAGCAGACGTGGGTGATCGAGGGCAGCCTGGTGTGCGGCGAGGGCGAATGCAAGGCGGGCGAATTCGTCTGGCGGCCGGCCGGCAGCCGCCATGAAGCCTGGGGCGGGCCGCAGGGCGGCCTGATGTTGGCGATGTTCCAGATTCCCAACAAGTTCTATGAGAAGGACGGCCGCGAGACCGATGTGTCGGGCCAGGACTGGGAGCAGACCTGGGGCAATGTGCTTTTTCGCTAGCGGACTTGCAGAACCGCTATCCGCCGTCGCATCCGCCAACCGAGCAGAGCCAGCCCTAACGCGCTGAGCGCCATGCTCGACGGCTCGGGTACGACGTGGCCCTGGTAGAGGATCCGCTGATCGGCCTCAGGCGCCGCAGGCGCTTGGGCCTGCGAATAGAAGCGCACGTACATATCGGTGCTTCCGTCCGCAGTTTCCGTATACACCTGGTAACCGAAGTCCGCGGGAAGGCCGGTGATCGCAAACGTGAGGTTCTCGATCCCCTGGATCAGGTTTGCGGTCAGAAACTCGAACTCGTCGTTGTTCGCCGGGTGGTAAATGTCATAGAGCACAAACTTCACTACGCTACCCGGTTCGAACGTGACCTCGCCGGTCACGTGGAGAACGTCGAACTCGACAGGGACTGTACTTTTGCCCGCGATCTCGATCTCCAGCACACCCTCCTGCAGCAGGTTTCCGTCGATCGTAAGAACGCCCGGCGAATTGCCGGGGCCCAGCGTTGCTCCGGCGCCGATCGTGACCATGGCCGTCTGAATGGTGCCATGCCCGCCGAGGCGGCCACCCAGGATGTTTACCGTGTCGCTATTGAGCACGTTGTCGACGACCGTCTTGCCCTCGGTCTGAACGAAATTTCTTGCGATGGCGATTGGCGGTATCGGCGCGGCGATGATCACCGGCTCAGCACCTTTGAACGGTGACGAGCTTCCGGCTGAGACCGGCGCCGTGGGTCCGACCGCAGCTACGACCGCAGGGGTGGTCGAAATGGCGGGGGGGGAGCGCGCAGGCGTGCTGCTCGCGGGGGCGCTTGCCGGGTACGGGCCAACGCCGCCCGCGCGGAAGAAGTCGGACGTGGCCGATCCCCACGTTCCGAGCTGCGCGAAATTGGCACCCGTACGCGGTAGTGCGCTGCTGCCAACGGCGCTCGCGGTTCCGCTCGTCGCATTGGACTGTGCCGCGAAGCCAATCCCGTTCGCCGGATCGCCGCTCGCGCGCAAGTCGGTTGCCGAACCGACCATGTCAAGATCCAGGACCGACGATTGCCGGGCGTAGCGCGAATGCGGCTCCGGGGTCCCGATGAATTGGCTGCTCGGCGCGGCCGGGGGCGAAATGCCTGCCTCCCCGCTTGCGCTCTGAGCGAAGTTGTTGCGGCCGGAGTACGCAGCCGTCGGAACTTCCCGATCCTGGTTGTTCGCGTTGCTCCTGAGCCCTGCGCTCGGCGAGGCGGCGCTCTTAGTGGAGAAAAGGTTGAAAATGCGACCAGCCTGTCCGGACAGAACCGTAACCAAGGCCACTCCCCCCACGAGAAGGGTGGCGGCCGCTGTCAAGCGCAGAATGAAGCTGCGGGTCATGTTGGATATTCGTCCCGGTCCCCCGTTGAATAGCAATCATCGTGCCGTACGAAAATAGAAATACTTTTCAACAGGTTATGGAGAGGGCGCTGATTTCGAGTCCCGTCCGGTGTAAAAAATACGGACAAGACAATCTTTTACAATCGCTGCGATGGCCGCTGGCTTTACGACCTAGCTCGTTGTTTGATAGGCCATTTCGATTATCGGGCGCCAAGAGAACTCACCCGCACCCGGCAAAACGGCGATCATGCACCGCCCCTAACCTGGATTTCCTGTAAAGAAAGCTGACAGAGAAATGTAAGCCGCACCTTCGGATGGCCTTTCAAAGCCTGAATCTGACCGAGCGCGCACCGTGATTCCTGCGCTCAATCCCGCCTACATTGCCGGCGCCGGCAATACTCGCTTCGGCCGGCTCGAGGGCGACGGTGCGCTCGAACTGATGGCGCAGGCGGCGCAGCGTGAGCTCGATGACGCCGGCATGAGCCCGGCCGCTGTGGACGGTGTGCTGTGCGGCTATGCAACCACCCTGCCGCACCTGATGCTGTCGATCTTTTTTGCGAGCGTTTTTCACTGCAGCCGGCTTACGCGCACAGCGTCCAGCTCGGCGGTGCCACCGGGGGCGCGATGCTGATGCTCGCGCGCGAACTGGTGCGCGCCGGCCGTTGCCGCAACGTCCTCGTCGGCGGGGGCGAGAACCGGCTCAGCGGCCAGGCACGCTACAGTGCCATCCAGACGCTGGCGCAGGTCGGCGACGCGGAATCCGAGGTTCCCAACGCCGCATCGGTGCCCGCGTATTACGCCTTGCTCGCGTCGCGCTACATGCACGAAACGGACCTCACGCAGCCCGACCTCGCCGAGCTGGCGGTGCTGATGCGCAGCTACGCCATGAATCATCCCGATGCAGATCTGCAGCAACCCATCACGCTCGATCAGGTGCTGGCATCCAAGCCGATCGCACCGCCGCTGAAGCTGCTGGATTGCTGTCCGATCTCCGACGGCGCGATGGCGCTGGTGGACCTGGACGAGGGGTTCCGGCTGTTGGGTCATGCCGTGTCCGCTATCGCGATCGGCGACCGCGTGGTCGCGGATCACTTCACTCACGGCGAGCGGACCTTGGTGCGCTTTCGTCCCGATCATGCCTGATCTGCTCCAATCCGCGCTCGATCCGAAATCGATCGCCATCATCGGCGCCTCCGAAAACCCGAACAAAATCGGCGGCCGTCCGATTTTCTACATGAAGCGCGATGGCTACAAGGGCGCGATCTATCCGATCAATCCAAATCGCAGCGAGATCCAGGGGCTGAAGAGCTACGCGTCGCTCGATTCGCTGCCGGTGGTTCCCGAACTCGCCATCATCATCGTCAGCGGCGACGCAGCGGTCGCGGCAGTCGACGAATGTGCGGCGCGCGGGGTCAAGGTCGGGATCGTCATCGCCTCCGGCTTCGGTGAAACCGGGGAAGCGGGCCGCAAAGTCCAGCAGGCAATGGTGGAGCGGACGCGGGCCGCGGGAATGCGCGTGGTCGGGCCGAACAGCCAGGGCCTCGCCAACTTCGGCACCGGCGCGGTTGCCAGCTTCTCGACCATGTTCATCGAGGTCCCGCCGCAGGACGGGCCGGTCGCGGTGGTCAGCCAGAGCGGCGGCATGAGCGCGGTGATCTACGGGCTGCTGCGCGGCCGCGGCATCGGCGTGCGCCACGTGCACGCCACGGGCAACGAGGCCGACGTCACCGTATCCGATCTCGCCTGGGCCGTCGCGCATGACCCGCAGGTGAAGCTGCTTCTGCTCTATCTGGAAAGCGTTGCCGATCCGAAGTTGCTGGCACAGGCGGCCGCGTATGCGCGCGCGCGCGATCTGCCGATCGTGGCGGTGAAGGCGGGCCGCTCGTCGAGCGGCCAGAAGGCGGCCTCCTCGC
>JBGOTT010000273.1:0-5638 GCA_041476585.1 Gammaproteobacteria bacterium
ACGGCGAAAACCTGCTGACTTCGAAGCAGGACGTCTCGCTGATCCGCGCCAAGATCGGCATGGTGTTTCAGAAACCCACGCCCTTCCCGATGTCGATTTACGACAACGTCGCATTCGGGGTGCGGCTGTTCGAGCGGCTGGGCAAGCGCGACATGGACGAGCGTGTCGAGTGGGCGCTGACTCGCGCGGCCCTGTGGAACGAGGCCAAGGACAAGCTGCAGCAGAGCGGCAACAGCCTGTCCGGCGGCCAGCAGCAGCGCCTGTGCATCGCGCGCGGCATCGCCATCAGGCCGGAGGTGCTGCTGCTCGACGAGCCCTGCTCCGCGCTCGACCCGATTTCCACCGGCAAAATCGAGGAGCTGATCCACGAACTCAAGCGCGACTACACCGTCGTCATCGTGACCCACAACATGCAGCAGGCGGCGCGCGTTTCGGACTACACTGCCTACATGTACCTCGGCGAGCTGATCGAATTCGACGTGACGGACACGCTCTTCATCAAGCCGGGACGCAAGGAAACCGAGGACTATATCACCGGCCGATTCGGCTAGGCGGGAGCGGAACATGATCACGACCGAACACCTTTCCAAGCAGTACGACGCCGACCTCGAAAGCCTTCGATCACGCGTGCTCGAAATGGGCGGGCTGGTTGAAACGCAGATTCGCGGCGCGATCGAGTCCTTTACCGAGGGCAACCAGGAACTGGCCGAGCGCGTGATCGTGGGCGACCACCAGGTGAACGGCTACGAGGTGAGCATCGACGACGCCTGCGGCCAGGTCATCGTCAAGCGTCAGCCTGCGGCGCGCGATCTGCGCCTGATCATGGCGATCAGCAAGACCGTGACCGACCTCGAGCGCGTAGGCGACGAGGCCGAAAAGATTGCGCGCATGGCCAAGAGCATCCACGAGCGCGGCATGATGCCCGCCGAACGCCTGCCCGAGATACGGCACGTCTCCGACATTGCGGTTCGCATGCTGCGCCAGTCTCTCGACGCCTTCGCGCGGCTCGATGCCGCCGAGGCGGCACAGGTGGTGCGTCAGGACGCGGCAATCGACGCCGAGTTCCGCGCCATCCTGCGGCAGTTGATCACCTACATGATGGAGGATCCGCGCACCATCTCGACGGCCCTCGAGGTGGTGTGGATCGCCAAGGCGATCGAGCGCATCGGCGATCATGCGAAGAACCTGGCCGAGCAGGTGATTTATATCGTCAAGGGCACCGACGTGCGCCATACCAGCATGGAGCGGGTCGAGCAGGAAGCGTCCGCCTGAGGACCGACGGGACGGGTCGGCGGCGCTACCCCGGACCTATGCATCGCGCAGCGGATTCGACGGCGGGCGTCCTTCGAGGATCGCCTCCATCCGCGCCCTGATCGCGCCTTTGATGCGCAGGTGGGTGAGGATATAGAAGCGGTCCTCTCTTACGGCATCGACCACCGCGCGCGCGATGTCGTCTGCGGAAAGCTTGCCGGAGGACACCGCCTTGCGCAGCATCGCCTCGCGCGCCAGTTGATCGGGCGACTTTTCGTGCTTCGGGTTGGCCAAGTCGGCCGGGCGGGTGCGCTCCGAGTCGGCGATCCCGGTCGACACGTACGCCGGGCACAGCACCGATACGCCGAGCTTCGACCTGCGCTCGGCGAGGTCGTGATGCAGCGTCTCCGAAAGTGCGACCACCGCGTGTTTGGTGACGTTGTACATCGCCGAGCCGGGCGGGTTGATGAGGCCTGCCACCGAGGCGGTGTTGACGATGTGGCCTTCGTCCTGCGCGAGCAGCATCGGGGTGAAGGCGCGCACGCCGTGGATCACGCCCCACAGGTTCACCCCGATCGTCCACTGCCAGTCGGCGAGGGTGTTTTCCCACGCCAATCCCAGGGGCGATACGCCGGCGTTGTTGCACACCACGTGCACGCCGCCAAGCGCGTTGCGCGCGTCCTCGGCGAAGCGATCGACCTGCGCGGCTTGCGCGACGTCCACGCGCGCCGCTTATGCGTTCACGCCGGCCGAGCGCAGTTCGCGTGCGACGCGTTCGAGATTCGCGGCGTCCACGTCCGCAATGGCCACGTGCATCCCCTCGCGCGCGAAGGCGAGCGCCATCGAGCGTCCCAGGCCGCTCGCGCCTCCGGTTACCACCGCCACCTTGCCGCGCAGTTCCTTCATCGCCACCTCTCCTTGCGGATGATCGAAGCTCAGCTTGCCGCGGGCGCGACGCGGCGGACCTCCGCTTTCGCGCCGGAGTAGAGGGCCAGCACTCTTATTTCGGTATCGGACGCGGCCTTCCGTTTTTGTCGATCGCCACGTAGGTGAGCGTCGCCTCGGTGACCTTCACCACCTTGATATCCTGCGGGCTGCGCTCCGCATACACCTCGACCGAGACCGTCACCGAGGTATTGCCGATGCGCACCACCTCCGAGTACAGGCTCAGCAGGTCGCCGATCTGCACCGGATGCTTGAAGACGAAGGATTTCACCGCCACGGTCGCCACGCGTCCGCGCGCAATGCGCCCGGCGAGCACCCCGCCGGCGACGTCCACCTGCGACATGATCCAGCCGCCGAAGATGTCGCCGTTGTGGTTCGAATCCGCCGGCATCGGCACGACGCGCAGTATCGGCGCCTTGCCCTTCGGCAGTGTGGTTTCGGGGACGATTTTTATCATTTCCTTTGCGCCGCGTAATTGAGCGGCCCGCCACGGAACGGCGCGAAGCCGGTGCCGAAGATCAGGCCCGCGTCCGCGAGATCGGCGTCGGCAATGACGCCTTCGGCGACCACCGCTTTCGCTTCAGCAATATAAGGATCGACCAGCGCATCCACCAGTTCCGGTGCGTACGCATCGGGCTGGCCTTTCACCGCCTTGCCGTTCTCGTAACGATAGATCCCCTGGCCGGACTTGCGTCCGAGGTGGCCCAGCGCGACCTTGTTCAGCAGCACGCGCGGCGCTTCGGCCTCTTCGCCGCCGGCGCCCTTCTTCGCCAGCGCTTTCCCCGCGGCGAGGCAGATGTCCAGCCCGACGGTGTCGGCCAGTTCCACCGGCCCCATCGGCATGCCGAATTCCTCCATCGCGCGGTCGATGGTCTCGGGCTTGACGCCTTCGTCGAGCATGCGGAAAGCCTGCTGCATGTACGGGCCCAGCACGCGGTTGACGAGGAACCCGGGCGAATCCTTCACCGGCAGCGGCAGCTTGTCGATCTGGCGCACGAACGCGGCGGCTTTCTTCGCGGCCTGCGCGTCGGTATTCGCCGCGGAAACGATCTCCACCAGCTGCATCTGCGGCACCGGGTTGAAAAAATGGATGCCGACCAGCCGCGATGGGTCCTTAAAGTTCGCCGCGATGTCGGAGAGCTTGAGGCTTGAGGTGTTGCTCGCGAGCACCGCGTCGGGCCTGGCCGCCGCCTCGAGCTTTGCGAACAGCGCGCGCTTGGCCTCGAGGTTCTCGAAAATCGCCTCGATGACCAGATCGGCACGCGCGGCGCCCGTGCCGGCCACGTCGGGAATCATGCGGTCCAGCGCGTCGCGTACGCGGCGCGGATCACGCAGGCGCCGCTCGAACAGCTTTGCCGCGCGCTCGATCGCCGGCGCGAGGCGCTCGGGCGCGGTGTCCTGCAGCGTGACGGTGATGCCGCGCATCGCGCAGATCGCGGCGATGTCTCCGCCCATCACGCCCGCGCCGACCACGTGCACATGCTTCGCTTCCCAGCCGTCCTTACCGAGCGCCTTCATCTTCTCCTGCAGGAAAAAGATGCGGATCAGGTTCTTCGTCGTCGGATGCGCGAACAGCGCCTTGATCGAATAAGGCGCGTCCGGCGCGACGAACGGGTCGCCGTCGTGCCGCTGCCACAGTTCGAGAATTGCGTAGGGCGCCGGGTAGTGTTCGGGCTTCGCGCGGCGCGCCACTTGTTTCCGCGCCTGCGACACAACCAGTCCGCGCAACGGGCCGAGCATCAGCCGCTGCATGAGCGGCAGCGGTTTCGGCGCGCGCGCCTCGAGCGTCACCATGCGGGCGGTGTTCTCGAGGACGCGCAAGGGTACACACTCATCCGCGAGACCCATGCGTTTCGCCCGGCGCGCATCGATCCCCTTGCCGGTGAGCAGCATGTCCAGCGCCGCAGTGGGGCCGACCTTATTCGGCAGCCACTGCATGCCGTGCCAGGCCGGCACGATACCCAGCATCACCTCGGGAAACGCGAAACGCGTCGCGGGATCATCGAGCGCGACGATGTAGCGGCAAGCGAGCGCCAACTCGAGGCCGCCACCCATGCAAAAGCCGTTCACCATCGCGGTGGTCGGGAAGGGCAGGTCGCGGAGCTTCTGGAACGCGTCCCAGCCCGCGCGCACGAATGCGAGCGCCTCCTCGGGCGAAGCAAAGCGCGTGAACTCCTCGACATCGGCGCCCGCGACGAACGCGCTCTTCGCCGAGCGCACGATCAGGCCCCTGGGAGAGAGCTTTGCGATCTCGTCGAGCGACTGCGAGAGCTCGGCGAGCGCGTCCTTCGAGAACGTGTTGGTCGACTCGCCCGCCTTGTCGAACGTGAGCCAGACCAGGCCTTGAGGATCCTTCTCGTGCCGCCAATGCTTCATCGCGTTCCCTTCAGAGAGCTTCGACCAGCATCGCGCCGCCCAGGCCGCCGCCGATGCAGATCGACGCCATGCCCTTTTTCCCACCCGTGCGCTTCAGCGCCTTCAGGACGTGCAGCACGATCCTCGCGCCCGAGGCCCCGACCGGGTGGCCGAGCGCAATCGCCCCGCCGTCGGTGTTGAGCTTGTTCTGGTCGAGCTCGCCCATCGGAGCGTCCAGGCCGAGTTCGTCCCTGCAGTACTTCCCGTCCTTCCACGCGGCCAGGCAGCCGAGCACCTGCGCGGCGAATGCCTCGTTGATCTCCCAGACATCGGGATCATTGAGCTGCATGCCGTTTCTCTTCAGGATCGGCGTCGCAGCATGCACCGGCCCGAGTCCCATCTGCGCCGGGTCGAGACCCGCCCACTCTGAATCGAGAATGCGCCCGATCGGCTTCAGGCCGTGGCGCCTGACTGCTTCCTCGCTCGCGAGGATCAACCATGCGGCGCCGTCGGTGATCTGCGAGCTGTTGCCCGGCGTCACGTTGCCGAACTTGCGGTCGAAGAACGGCTTCAGTTTGGCCAGGTTTTCCATCGATGAATCGCGCCGCAAGCCGTCGTCGAGCGAATACGCATTGCCATGGCGGTCATACACCGCCTCGACTTCACCGCCGGCGGGCGCGAGCCGGCCCGCGTCCTGCGCGGCGACCACGCGCTGGTGGCTGCGCACCGAAAACGCATCCATCATCTCGCGGCTGATGCCGAAGCGATGGGCGACGTTTTCGGCGGTCTGGCCCATCAGCAAGCCGACCATCGGGTCGGTGAGGCCTTTCATGATGCCGATCACCGGCGCGAGATAGCCGAGCTTCAGTTTGGCGAGCGCCGTCGCCTTCTGGCCGAGCGTTTTCGTCGCGTACCAACCAGACAGCCACAGCACCATCGCGTCCGAGAACAGCAGCGGCGCGCGCGACAGCGCGTCCACGCCGCCGGCGAGCACCAGTTGCGAGCGTCCGGCGAGGATGTTGTTCGCGCCCGAATCGAGCGCCTGCATGCCGGAAGCGCAATTGCGCATCACGGTCCAGCCCGGCAC
>JBGOTT010000274.1:0-5619 GCA_041476585.1 Gammaproteobacteria bacterium
ACTCCGACCTCGGCCACCGCTGCCGCGGCGCAAAGGTGGACGGCCACATGGTCCCGCTCGACACGCCGCTCGCCAACGGGCAACGCGTCGAGATCGTCGCCGCCAAGGCCGGCGGACCGTCGCGCGACTGGCTGAACCCCGGACTCGGCTACCTGAAGAGCCACCGTGCGCGCAGCAAGGTGAAGCAATGGTTCAACAACCAGGCGCTGGCCGAAACCGTGGCCACCGGGCGCGCCGAGGTCGAACGCGAGTTGCAGCGGATCGGCCAGACGCGTGCGAGCCTCGAGCAACTGGCCGACACGCTCGGCTTTGCCAAGCCGGATGAACTGTTCGCGGCGGTCGCGCGCGACGAGATCAACCTGCGCCAACTGCAAACCGCCCTGCGCGGCGAGGAAAGCGCGAGCGTAGCGGAAGCGCCGGCGCTCGCGCCGCGCAAGGCAAGACCTGCAACCGCCCCATCGGGCATCCTGGTGGTCGGGATCGACCGGCTGCTCACGCAGGTGGCCAAGTGCTGCAAACCCGTGCCGCCGGACCCGATCCGCGGCTTTGTCACGCGCGGGCGAGGTGTTTCGATCCACCGCGATGATTGCGCGAGCCTGAAACGGCTGATGCAAACCCATCCCGAGCGGTTGATCGAGGCCGCCTGGGGCGAGAACACCGGCGGCGCGTACCCGGTCGAAATGCAGGCGCTGGCGAACGACCGCCAGGGGCTGCTGCGCGACATCGGCGATGCGCTCGCGCGCGAACACATCAACGTCACCGCGGTACGCACGCAGACCCGCCAGGACATCGCCACCATGAATTTCAGTTTCGAGGTGGCCGATCTCGCGCAACTGCGCCGCGCGCTCGCGGTGGTGAAGTCTGTCGCGGGCGTGATTCGGGCCGCGCGCGCCTGAACGGAGCCCCGGACGTGGAAGAACTTCTCAATCATCCCGCGGTGCAAGGCGGCGTTGCGCCGTTCATCGTCGGCCTGATCGTCGCCGCCGCGCTTGCGCCCCTGCGCGCCGGCGGGCTTGCCGCGGGTGCCGGTTTCCTCACCGCGGTGTTCCTGGTCAGCGGGTTCCAGTTCTCGCCGCTGACGGCCACGCGCAAGCTGATCCTGCTCGGCATGCTTGCGCCGGTGATCGGGCTGGTCGCCGATCTTGCCTTCAAACCGACCCGCGCCACCGGCCCGGCGCTCGGCGCGATTTCCGGCGCGGCTTCGGTGTGGGTCTTCATCAGCGTGCTGCAGCAGAAACCGGCGAGCGAGGCAGCGCTGATGGGCGGCGGGGTTGCGCTGCTCACGGCGTGGCTGGTGGCTGCGACCTATTCGCTGCGCGATCGGCCGGTGCGCCTCGGGGCTGCCGGCGTCACCCTCGGAGTTGGCGTCGGCGTCGCGGCGGTGCTCTCTGCGAGCGCATCGCTGGGGCAGTATGGAATTGCGCTGGGCGCGGGCGCGGGGGGCTACCTGCTCATCCAGATGCTGCTTGGCCGTCAACTACCGGGGGGAGCTGCTCTTGCCCTTGCCGTCGGGCTGATCGGCGGGCTGTTGGCAGGCGCGGCCCTGCTGCTTGCGCAACTGCCCTTGATCGCGCTGCCGGTGCTGGCGCTGATTCCGCTTGCGGCGCACGCTCCGCTGCCGGGCAAGGCGCCGGTGTGGGCCCAGGCGATCCTCGCATCGGTTTACGCGGCGATTCCAGCCGCCGCAACCTGGTATCTGATCTGGCAGTCGAGTCGCGGTTCGGCTTGACTGCCCTTTTTTGTGATGACCTTCAAGGAGATGATTTGATGAGAAAGCTCGCTGTCCTCGCCGTCGCCGCCGCGCTGCCGCTCATCGCGGGCGCCGCGCCGGAAAACTACACCTTCGATCCATACCACACCTTCGTGAATTTCTCGGTGGACCACCTCGGCATGTCGACTCTGTCCGGCCGCTTCAACAAGACGGCCGGAAAGATGACCTTCGATGCGGCCGCCAAGACCGGTTCGCTCGAGATCACGGTCGAGACCGCCTCGGTGGACACCGGTGACGGCGACAAGGCCAGCCGGCCGCGCTCGCGCGACGATCATCTGCGCCAGGCCGATTTCTTCAACAGCGCCGAGTTCCCGCGCATGACCTACAAGTCGAGCGCCGTGAAGTTCAGCGGCGACAATCCGACCGAGCTGGAAGGCCAGGCGACGCTGCTCGGCGTGACCAAGCCGGTGACGCTGAAAATCGAGCGCTGGAGGTGCGGCGCGAACCCGATGAGCAAGAAGGCGATGTGCGGCGGCAACGCCAGCGGCACCATCAAGCGCACCGATTTCGGCATGAAGTTCGGTGTGCCGGTATTGGGCGACGAGGTCAAGCTGACGGTCGAGTTCGAGGCCTACAAGGACTGAGCGAGCGGCTTTTCGCAGCCAACGGGAAACCCCGCCACGACGGGGTTTCTTGGTTCTACACCGCGAGCACGAGCAGCCAGACCGCCGCGCATAGAACCAGCGAAACCATCACCGCGGCGCTGCCGAGGTCCTTGGCGCGCCCGGCAAGTTCGTGCCGCTCGGGCGAGATCCGGTCGACCGCCGCTTCGATGGCGGAGTTGAGCAGTTCGACCACCAGCACCAGCAACACGCTTGCGACCAGCAGTGCTCTTTCCAGAGCATCGTCACCGAGCCACAGACCAAGCGGAATCAGCACCGCCGCGCAGATGGCCTCCTGCCGGAACGCCGCCTGGTGGCGAAACGCGGCCGCAAGGCCCGCGAGCGACCAGCGCGTTGCGTCGATCAGCCGGCCGAAGCCGGCGCGGCCCTGGCCATCGCTCACGACGGCGTCGCCAGCGTGAACAGCAGCTCTTCCTGAGCCGAACGCCGTCGGCCGCGGCGCGGCGCCGCGCGCTCGTAGGTCCCGTCGGGCTTCATTTCCCACGACTGGCCGTTGTCGGCGAGGCAGGGCAACAGGCCCTCGCGGATCACGCGGCGCTTGAGCGCCGGGTCGAGCAGCGGAAAGCACAGCTCGATGCGGCGGAAGAAGTTGCGCTCCATCCAGTCGGCGCTCGACAGGTAAACGTCCTCCGCGCCGTCATTGGCGAAGTAGAAGATGCGGTGGTGTTCGAGGAAACGGCCGATGATCGAGCACACGCGGATGTTCTCGGACAAGCCCTTGATGCCCGGCTTGAGCCCGCATACGCCGCGCACGATCAGATCGATTCTGACCCCTGCGATCGAGGCCGCGTACAGCTCCTCGATGATCGCGGGCTCGAGCAGTGAGTTCATCTTGGCGATGATTTGCGCCTTCTTACCGTTCGCGGCCAGCTTCACCTCGTTACGGATTGCCGCGACGGTCCTCTTGTGCATGGTGAAAGGCGACGCCCACAGGTGGCGCAGCTTGCCCGCCCGGCCCAGGCCGGTGAGCTGCTGGAACACCTCGTTCACGTCGGCGCAGATTTCCTCGTTCGCCGTGAACAGGCCAAAGTCGGTGTAAAGCCGCGCGGTGCGCGGGTGATAATTGCCGGTCCCGAGATGCACGTAGCGCTTCAGGAGCCGGCCCTGCTCGGTCTCCTCGCGGCGCACCACCAGCGCCATCTTGGCGTGGGTCTTGTGGCCGACCACGCCGTACACCACATGCGCGCCGACCTCCTCGAGCCTCTCGGCCCAGTTGAGGTTCGCCTCCTCGTCGAAGCGCGCCATCAGCTCGACGATCACCGTGACTTCCTTGCCGCGCCGCGCCGCGTCGATCAGGATCTCCATCAGCTCCGAGTCGGTCCCGGTGCGGTACACCGTCTGCTTGATCGCGATCACCTGCGGATCGGTCGCCGCAGCGCGCAGGAAGTTGATCACCGGCGCAAACGACTGGTAGGGGTGATGCAGCAGCACGTCCTGGCGCGCCAGCGTCTCGAAAAGGTCCGTGCGGCGGCCGAGCGGCGCCGGCAGGCCGGGCTGGAACGGCGGGTATTTGAGGGCGGGGCGGTCGACCTGGTCGGGTACTTCGCGAAGGCGGTACAGATTGACCGGCCCGTCCACGACGTAGAGGTCTTCGCGCTCGAGGCCGAACTGCTGCAGCAGGAATTCGACCAGCCGGTCGGAACAGTTGTCGGCGACCTCCAGCCGCACCCCGTCGCCGAAGTGCCGGTGCAGCAGCTCGCCCTGCAGCGCCTTGCGCAGGTCCCCGATCTCTTCCTCCTCGACATAGAGGTCGGAATTGCGAGTGAGCCGGAACTGGTAGCAGCCGAGGACCTTCATGCCGGAGAACAGCTCGTCGACGTGCGCATGCAGGATCGATGACAGGAACACGAAGTCGTACTCCCCCGATGCGACTTCGGCCGGCAGCCGGATCAGGCGCGGCAGCACGCGCGGTGCCTGCACGATGGCGATGCCCGAGTTGCGGCCGAAAGCGTCGCGTCCCTCGAGTTCGACCGCGAAATTCAGGCTCTTGTTGAGCACCTTGGGGAACGGGTGTGCCGGATCGAGGCCGATCGGCGTGAGCACCGGCAGCATCTCGCGCATGAAGTAATCGCGCACCCAGTGGCGCTGCGCCGTGCTCCATACATGGCGCCGCGAAAAGCGCACGCCCTCCTTTTCCAGCGCGGGCAGGATGACCGCATTGAGCAACTGATATTGCTCGGCCACCATCGCGCGCGCTTCGAGGCTGACCGCGCCGAAAACGTCCGAGGCGCTGCGCCCGTCCGGTCCCGGTTCGTGCAGCCCGAGCTTGATCTGCTCCTTGAGCCCGGCCACGCGGATCTCGAAGAACTCGTCCAGATTGGACGAGACGATGGTCAGGAAGCGCAGCCGCTCGAGCAACGGCACCCCCTCGTCGGCGGCCTGCGCGAGCACGCGCCGGTTAAATTCGAGCAGCCCGAGTTCCCGGTTGAGGAAATGCGCTGGCGGCGGGGAGCGCTTCATGGGGCTTGGCAGTCTACCGCGTGTTCGTGACGGAACGATGACATTGCTCGCCGGCGGGATTTGTGCAGAGCGGGGCGCATCCTAATCTACAATCACGGGTCATATGGCGCGCCACGAAACCCTTGCCGCGGTCGATCTGGGCTCGAACAGTCTGCACCTGTTCATCGGCCGGGTGGTCGGCGGGCAGATCTATCCGCTCGATTCGCTGCGCGAGGCGGTGCGCCTCGGCGCGGGGCTGACTGCGGACAAGCGAATCGACCGGGCGACGCAGGCGCGCGCGCTGGAAACGCTCGGGAAGTTTGGCGAGCGGTTGCGCGGCTTTCCGCCCCAGGCGGTACGCGCGGTCGGCACCAATGCGCTGCGCGTGGCCAAGAACGCGCCGCAGTTCCTGCGCGATGCGCGCGCCGCGCTCGGCTTTCCGATCGAGGTGATCGCCGGGCGAGAGGAGGCGCGGCTGATCTACCTCGGCGTGGCGCACACGCTGCCGAAGGCCGACCATCGCCGGCTGGTGGTGGACGTGGGGGGCGGATCTACGGAATTCATCATCGGAACCGGTCTCGAGCCGCAGCTGACCGAGAGCCTGTACATGGGCTGCGTGAGCTACAGCCTGAAGTATTTTCCCGACGGCGAGATCGACAAGCCGCGCATGAAGGCCGCCGAGCTCGCTGCGCGCCAGGAGCTCGCCGCCGTGGTGCCCGCCTGCCGCGCGCTCGGCTGGCAGGAGTCGATCGGCTCTTCCGGCACGGTGCAGGCGATCGAGTCGAT
>JBGOTT010000275.1:0-5617 GCA_041476585.1 Gammaproteobacteria bacterium
GCTTCCGGATGTCCGTTGGCGGCAATGATGTTCATGCCGAGGTTCTGCGCGGCGTTGATCTCGGTAATCTGCTTGATGTTGGTGGTGCCCGAGGTCGAAACGATGGTCTTACCCTTGAGGTCCGCCAGCGTCTTGATGTTGGAAGTCTTCTTCGACACCCAGCGGTTGGCGGTGACGAAATGCGTCATCGTGAACCACACCAGCTTCTGGCGCTCGATGTTGTTGGTGGTCGAGCCGCACTCGAGGTCGATGGTGCCGTTGGCCATCAGCGGGATGCGATTGGCCGAGGTCACCAGCTGGTAGTTGACCTTGAGCGCCGGCATCTTCAGTTCGGCCTTGACCGCGTCGACGATCTTCATGCACAGATCGATCGCGTAGCCGACCGGCTGCTGCTTGTCGTCGTAGTACGAGAACGGGATCGAGGCGTCGCGGTGGCCGACCGTGATGCTGCCGCTGTCCCTGATCTTCTTCAGCGTGCCTTCCTGGGCCGCCGCCGGCAGGGCGATTGCCGCCGCGGCGCAAAGCGCGATGGCGTGGAAAACCTTCATGTTCTTCTCCTCGAGGTGGGGGATGCATCGTCCTGGCCGGACGATGGTGTGGCGATTCTAACGCTTCCCGCGGCCGTCCTACAATGGCTGCCGGCACACACTCCCCGGCGGAAACGGACATGGCCCTACCCACCCGCATCGAACACGATCTGCTCGGCGACCGCCAGCTTCCCGCCGCCGCCTACTACGGCGTGCACACTCTGCGTGCGCTGGAGAATTTTCCCATCACCGGGACCACGATCTCCATCTACCCGGACATCGTGGAGGCGCTCGCCTGCGTCAAGCATGCCGCGTCGCTCGCCAACCGCGAGCTTGGCCTGCTCGACCCCGCCAAGGCAGAGGCGATCGCACGCGCTTGCGAGGAGATCCGCGGCGGCGCGCTGCACGAGGAGTTCGTGGTGGACGTGATCCAGGGCGGCGCGGGCACTTCGACCAACATGAACGCCAACGAAGTGATCGCCAACCGCGCGCTGGAAATCATGGGACGCGCCAAGGGCGAGTACGGCGCGCTGCACCCCCTTGATGACGTCAACATGAGCCAGAGCACCAACGACGTCTACCCGACCGCGGTGAAGGTGGCGCTCCACTTCGGCATCCGGCGTCTGCTGGATGCGATGCGCGGGCTGCGCGCCGATTTCGAATCCAAGGCCGCCGAATTCGCCGATGCGCTGAAGATGGGCCGCACGCAGCTTCAGGACGCGGTGCCGATGACCCTCGGCCAGGAATTCTCCACCTACGCAGTGATGCTGGGAGAAGACGAGCAGCGCCTCGCGGAAGCCGCGCTGCTGATCACCGAAATCAACCTCGGCGCGACCGCGATCGGCACCGGCATCAACGCGCACCCGGACTACGCCGGGCTGGTGTGCGCCAGGCTCGCCGACATCACCGGCATCCGGCTCTCGACCGCCGCGAATCTGATCGAGGCCACGCAGGACGCGGGCGCGTTCGTGCAGCTCTCCGGGGTGCTCAAACGCATCGCGGTGAAGCTTTCCAAGACTTGCAACGACCTGCGGCTGCTTTCCTCGGGCCCGCGCGCGGGCTTCGGCGAGATCAACCTGCCGGCGACGCAGGCCGGTTCCTCGATCATGCCGGGTAAGGTCAATCCGGTGATTCCGGAGGTGGTCAACCAGATCGCGTTCGAGGTGATCGGCAACGACATCACGGTGACGATGGCGGCGGAAGCAGGGCAGCTGCAATTGAACGCGTTCGAGCCGATCATCGCGCACAGCCTGTTCAAGAACATCAAGCACCTGACCGCCGGCTGCCGGACGCTCGGCGAGCGTTGCGTGCGCGGCATCACGGCCAATCGTGCGCACCTGCGCGAGCTTGTGGATCGCTCGGTGGGATTGGTGACGGCGCTCAATCCGGTGATCGGCTATGCCAACGCGACCTCGATCGCGCAGGAGGCGCTTGCCACCGGCCGGCGCGTCTATGACCTGGTGCTCGAGCGGCGGCTGCTCACGCGCGAGCAGCTCGACGAGATGCTGAGCCCCGACGTGCTGACGCGGCCGCACCTCGCCACCGTTCGACACGGGGAGCCGAAGGAATGAGCGCGCCGCCGATACTCTGGGAGCCCTCGCAGGCAGCGATCGCCGGCGCCAACCTCACGCGTTTCGCGCGCGCGGCGATCCGGCGCTGGAAACTGAAGCTCAATACGTATCCGGATTTCTACCGCTGGTCGGTCGACCATCCGGAGCAGTTCTGGGTATCGGTGTGGGATTCGCTCGGGGCGATCGGCGAGCGCGGCGAGCGGGCGTTGGTCGACGGCCACCGGATGCCCGGCGCGAAGTGGTTTCCCGATGCGCGCCTCAATTTCGCCGAGAACCTGCTCAAGCGCCGTGATGCGGGCGACGCGCTGGTGTTCTGGGACGAAACCGGCTTGCGCAGGCGCGTCAGCTGGAGGGCGCTGCATCGGCTCGTTTCGAGGGCTCAGGCCGCGATGCGCCAGGCGGGGATAAAGCCCGGTGACCGCGTCGCGGCCTTCATCCCGAACATGCCGGAGACCTGCGTGTTCGCGCTCGCCGCGATTTCGCTTGGCGCAGTGTGGTCGTCGTGTTCGCCCGACTTCGGCACCTCGGGCGTGCTCGATCGCTTCGGACAGATCGAGCCCAAGCTGCTTTTCTGCGCCGACGGCTACCTCTACAACGGCAAGCGCCACGATTGCCTCGATCGCGTGCGCGAGATCTCCGAGCAGCTCCCCAGCCTGGAGCGCGCGGTGGTGGTGCCGCATCTTTCGGACGCGCCGGATGTCTCCGCGATCCCGCACGGCGTGCGTTTCGCCGACTGGCTCGCGCCGCACGCGCCGCGCGCAGTCACCTACGAGCGCCTGCCGTTCGCGCATCCGCTCTACATCCTGTTCACCTCGGGCACCACCGGCGTGCCCAAGTGCATCATCCATTGCGCGGGCGGGGCGCTGCTGCAAGGCCACAAGATGTACCGGCTGCATTTCGACGCCAGGCCGCGCGACCGGTTTTTTTACTACACCACCTGCAACTGGGTGATGTGGAACCTGATGTTCGCCGGCCTCGGCGCGGACTCGGGCGTGATGCTCTACGACGGCTCTCCGTTCGCGCGCGACGCGACGATACTCTGGGATTTCGCCGAGGCCGAGAGATTCACGCATTTCGGCACCTCGGCCAAGTACATCGATGCGATCGCGAAGCGCGGCCTGAAACCGCGCGCGACGCACCGGATCGACGCGCTGCGCATGATCATCTCCACCGGCTCGCCGCTGGTCCCGGAGAGCTTCGACTACGTGTACCGCGACGTGAAACAGAACCTGTGCCTGTCGTCGATTTCCGGCGGCACCGACCTGCTGGCGGGATTCGCCGACGCCAACCCGATCCTGCCGGTGTACCGCGGCGAGTTGCAGTGCAGGAGCCTCGGCATGGACGTGCAGATCTTCGACGAGCAAGGCCGGCCGCAGATCAACCAACCGGGGGAACTGGTCTGCACCAAACCGTTTCCGTCGGTGCCGCTCGGTTTCTGGAACGATCCGGGCGACAGGAAATTCCACGCCGCCTATTTCGAGGGCTACCCCGGTGTCTGGACGCACGGCGACTGGGCGATGCTCACCGAGCGCGGCACGATGTACGTGTACGGACGATCGGACGCGACCCTCAACCCCGGCGGAGTGCGCATCGGCACTGCCGAGATCTACCGCCCGGTGGAGGGAATCGACGCTGTCGAGGAATCGGTGGTGATCGGCCAGCAGTGGCAGGGCGACGTGCGGGTGATCCTGTTCGTCAGGCTGCGCGCGGGACTGGTCTTGACGGCGGAACTCCAGGACCGCATCCGGCAGGCCGTGCGCGAGAACACCACGCCGCGCCACGTGCCGGCGAAGATCATCCAGGTGGCCGATATTCCGCGCACCAAGAACAACAAGGTGGTGGAGCTGGCGGTGAAGGCGGTGGTGCACGGCTGGCCGGTGAAGAACACCGACGCGCTGTCGAATCCCGAAGCGCTCGAGCTTTACCGCGACTTGCCCGAACTGGCGGCCGCGTCGATCGCGGCGCCGAGCTCGGCATAGGTCCGCGTGACGCGGAACTGCGGAAACTGCGCCGCGATCTCCTGCGGCGGATGGAAGAAGATCCCCGCGTCCGCGGCGGCGAGCATGGCGGTGTCGTTGTACGAATCCCCGACCGCGATCACGCGGAAGTTCAGCGCGCGCAATGCCTGCACCGCGGCGCGCTTCTGCTCCGGCATGCGCAGCCGGTAGTTGCTCACCAGGCCCGCCGCGTCGGTCTCCAAGCGGTGGCACAGCAGCGTCGGCCGGCCGAGCTGGCGCATCAGCGGCTCGGCGAACTCGTAGAACGTGTCCGAAAGTATCAACACCTGGTGGCGCTTGCGCAGGGCGTCGAGGAACGCGCGCGCGCCGGTGAGCGGCCCCATGCCGGCGATCACGCCCTGCAGATCGGCGAGCTTGATTTTCTCGCGCGCGAGGATGCCGAGCCGGTAGCGCATCAGCCGGTCGTAATCGGGCTCGTCGCGCGTGGTGCGCGCAAGCTCGCCGATGCCGGTGCGCCGCGCGACTTCGATCCAGATCTCCGGAACGAGCACGCCTTCGAGATCGAGGCAGACGAATTGCACGCCGGATTCCTGTGGCAGGAAAAAAGCGGCGATGTTACCTCAATGCAATGTCGCCCGCCGCCCCTCGAAGATTCCCTGCAGCAGCCTGAGCGATCCGATCGAAATCGCATGGTGTGAAAGCGCGTGGCCGAGATCGCCGATGACATCGAGCGTGCACGGCACGTGCAGGGCCGACAGCACGCGCGCGGCGCGCTCGGAGTGCACGCGCGACACGATCGCGTCGTATTCGCCGTGCACCAGGTGGATGCGCGCGGGGATGTGGCTGCCGGTCTGCGGCAGCCGCGCGAAGCGCGCCGAGAACGCCACCACTGCATTCGCCAGTCCGGGAAAGGCCTTGATGGCTTCGAGCGCGACGGTGCCACCCTGCGAAAAGCCGATCAGTACCGTGCGTTCGGCTGCCACCTTGTGCGTCGCCTGCTCGCGCCGCACCAGGTACTCGACGTCGGGCAGGATCTGTTTTACCCGCGCGAGGCGGTTGTCGTCGTTCAAGCCGCGGTTGGAGAACCACTGCTGGCGCGTGGCGTCGGCCTCGCAACGCCTGATGCCCTCGGGGAGCACCAGCGCGGCGCTGGGGAAACGCGCCTGGAACTTGAACGCGGCGGGGATCAGCGAATGCGCGTCGGCGCCCGCGCCGTGGAGAAACACGAACAGCCGTTCGGCCCGATGCTCAGGTGTCGGCGCGAAGCGGTAGACGTGCTGGTGGTGCAAGGGCGGGGCGCTCCGGGGATCAGCAAGCATTTTCTCCCCATCTTCGGCCTTCTGTAAACTGCCCCCGCCGGCAGCCTCGATCGGAGTCATTCATGCACGCCAGGACCTTCCTCGCCGCCTTCTGGGCGCTCGCCAAGCCCTACTGGGTCTCGGAAAAGCGCGCCAAGGGCTTGGCGCTGCTCGCTGCGGTGGTCGGACTCACCCTCGGTCTGGTGTGGATCAACGTGCAGTTGAACGCCTGGAACAACGAGTTCTACAACGCGATCCAGGAC
>JBGOTT010000276.1:0-5607 GCA_041476585.1 Gammaproteobacteria bacterium
CTCGCAGATCCATCACTCGCCCGCGCACTCCGACGCCGCCATCCAGGGTCTCATGGATTCGGGGCGCCGCGCCGCCTTCGGCTTTTTCGAGAGCGCGGGTGGCGTTGCCGGGAACCAATATCCGAGCGACGCGGTCCGCATCAAGAAGCAGTGGTTCTCCTCGACCGATCAGCTCGTCACCATGATCATGGGCGGCGAGGTCTACCTTCCGGGCTACGAGAAGGCCTGGCAGATCGGGCGCCAGCTCGGTCTCCAGGTTGCGGCGCATATCCTGTCCCCGTTCGGTATTCGCCCCACCCTCGACTTGCTCGCCCAAGGCCACGGCGGCGACAGCGGTACGCTGCGGCTTGGCGCCGACAACCTGTTCGTCCACATGACCGGGATGTCCGACATGGCCTGGCAGAGGGTCAAGGACGCCGGCGTGCAGGTCTCGCTCGCCGTCCCGATCGAAATGAACATGCGGCACGGGATGCCACCCATCCTCAAGATGCAAAGCCTGAACATGGAGCCGTCCCTGAGCGTGGACGTGGAGTGCACACTGACGGCAGACTTCTTCACCCAGATGCGCTCCACGATGAATCTGCAGCGCGCGCTCGTGAACCAGATGATCCTCGATCCGGGATTTGCAACAGACAATTGGTGGCCAGCACAGCCGTCTAACATACCGAACCCGCTCACGACACGCGACGTGCTGCGCTACGCCACCGTGAACGGTGCAAAGCACCTTCGGCTCGATCAAAAGACCGGTTCACTCACGCCGGGCAAGGAAGCCGACATCATCCTGCTCGACGCCACCGCGATCAACGTGGCGCCGCTCAACCAGGTGCCGGGGGCGGTCGTATCGCTGATGGACCGCACCAACGTCGAGACCGTGATCGTCGCGGGCAAGGTGCGCAAGTGGAAGGGGCAGCTGCTCGATATCGATCTGCCCCATCTGCGCCAGCAGATCGAGGCCTCGCGCGACCATGTCTTCGCCGCGGCGGGAATCCCGCAGGACCTGTTCCGCAGCAACTGAAGCAAATCGTTGCAGCAACGCTGGGAACGGCTCCGGCCGGGCCCCAGGCGCCTTGCTTCCCCGGCGCGATTGGGATGCTGCAAGGCGCATGGTCGCAGGTCGACCCACAAGTCGCATACGTCAGTGCCGACGACCTTACGAACCATGAACAGCGGGTGGTTAGCCGAGTGGTCGAGTAACCTAATCTATTGTATTTGTTAAGGCTGCAGCGGCCTGCAAAGCCGTGTACGCCGGTTCGATTCCGACTCCCGCCTCCATAAGAGCAATGGGTCGCCACTGGTTACTCAGCGGCTCTCAGAATCCCGCGTCCACATCCTGCGTATGCTCGACCTCCGGAGGCACCGCGTAGCAGTGGGCGACGAGCTTGCGAAAATCCTGATAATCGCTCGAGCCGCGGAAATCGATCGTGTGGTTCTCCACCGTGTCCCACTTCAGGAGCAGGCGGTAGCGGCTCGGCTTCTCAATCGAGTGCAGCATCTGCAGCCCTCTGCAGCCTTTCGCGCACCTGAAAATCGGTAACGCCGTCTTCACGCCCGCCTCGAACGCGTCCTCCATTCCCGGCTTCACGTCGAACTGTGCGATCTCGATGATCATGCTCGCTCCTTGCGCTTGTCGCCGCGACTATGCGCACAATCGGCGGCGAGGGGAAGACGCCGCCGCGCGGTCAAGCGCCGCTGCGCTTGCGGGCCCGGAAGTGCGACGGCCTGATCCCCGTGAACCTCTTGAACGTGTTCGAGAACGCGAACGGGTTCTGGTAGCCTACGCTGCGCGAGACCGCCTCGATCTTAACGTCGGTTGTCGCAAGCAGGTGGGCCGCGTGCTCGATCCTGAGCACGGTCAATTGCTGCATCGGGCTGCGGCCCACGCTGTGCCGGCACCGCCGCCGCAAATGCTCGGTACTCATGGCGACGAGGGCCGCCAGGTCCTTGAGCGTCCACTCGCGCGCGAGATCGAGCTGCACGGTTTTCCAGAGCGCACGCAGGCGCTTCTCGTGCTGCCACGGCTCCGCGAAGCGGTCGACGTAGCGCTCGATCAGATCGACCCAGAGCGCGCAGTTCGCCGCATCTCCACCCCCTTCCATCTCGTGCACCAATCCCATGATGGCGTGATGGATCGGCTCCGGATGGACGTTCGACATGACGGGGCCCATCACGCCGATCATGGAGCGCGGCGAGGTCGCGGTGTAGCGCACCCAGCAATACTGCCAGCGCCGCGAGGGAATGGCGTGGAACGCGTGCAGGACGTGCGCGGGCGCGAACGAGGTCATGCCGCGCCGATGCGGTCGCCAGCGGCCGTCGAGCAGGATGCGACCCTCGCCGCCGAGCGAGGCGTGCAGGTAGGCGCCACTTAGGTTGGTGCGAACGATGCGATACGGCACGGCGGCGTCGCCGACGCCGACATGCGCGATGTGGCGCTGGGCGAGCGCCGAGCATGCTTCGGCGCGCACAGTCCATTGCTGGGTGTCGTTGCCGACGATGTGTGTTTCGAGTAGGTTGCCGTGCACTATGCCCATGGCCTCCGCGCTTAATCGTCGGCAAATTATCTATTAACACAATGATAAGGCTACAAGGCTGCTGAGGAAAAGATGTCAAGCGCCGTCAAAGGTGCAGTTGCAGCTCAGATAGGGTGCCCGGCAACGACGACTCGGCCCGCGATCACCGCAGTTGGTAATCAGGCGTTTGTCGCCGGCCCTACCGTGGACACTCAAGCGAGCGCCGACGGCGGATATCCGACCGCGCACGCCGCCAATCCAGAAAGCAGAGAAATGAACCGCCAAGCGGTGCTCGACCGCCTTCGCAACTCGATTTCGCAGGGAAAGCCGATCATCGGCGCCGGCGCCGGTATCGGGCTGTCCGCGACGTGCGCGGAGGCCGGCGGCGCCGACCTCATAGTTCTATACAATTCCGGCCGCTACCGGATGGCCGGCCGCGGCTCCATGGCCGGCCTAATGCCCTACGGCGATGCCAACGCCATCGTGCTGGAGCTGGCATTCGAGGTATTGCCGATCATCCGGCACACGCCGGTTCTCGCGGGCGTGTGCGGCACCGACTCGTTCCGGATCATGCCCCTGTTCCTGCGGCAATTGCGCGACCTCGGCTTCGCCGGAGTGCAGAACTTTCCCACCGTTGGTCTGTTCGACGGTGCGATTCGGCAGAACTTAGAGGAAACGGGCATGGGCTTCGGCCGCGAGGTCGACGTCATCCGCCTGGCTCACGGCCACGACATGCTCACCTGTCCCTATGTGTTCAACGAAGGCGAGGCGCAGGCCATGGTCGGCGCGGGAGCAGACCTGCTGGTCGCGCACGTCGGCCTCACCTCGGCGGGCAAGATCGGCGCCAAGACCACCATTACCCTCGACGACGCAGTGAAGCGCATCCAGGCCATGCACGACGCGGCCAAGCGCGTACGCAAGGACGTTCTGGTTCTCTGCCACGGCGGGCCCATCGCGGAGCCGCAGGATGCCGCATATGTGCTCGCTCGCACCGAGGGGATCGTCGGCTTCTTCGGCGCATCGAGCATTGAGCGGCTGCCGACGGAGCGCGCCATTACGGCGCAGGTCCAGGAATTCAAGAGCATCCGTGCCGCTCCCGGACCTGGGCTCCGGCGGCGGCGCGTCCGAGAGCTAGGCGGCCGTTCCAGATCCGAGAAAATGCGGAGCTAAGAGATGAGCAAGCACCCTGCACACAGCGATACCTTCTCCCTGGAGGGCAAGGTTGTTCTGATTACCGGCGCTGCGCGCGGCCTCGGCCTCGGCTATGCCAACGCCGCCGCTGCCGCCGGCGCCCACGTCGTCCTCAATGACCGCGATACGGGCGGCCTTGCAGCGTCGGTCGAGAAGATGCGCGTGGCGGGGTACTCGTGCTCTGCCGCGCCGTTCGACGTGACGTCGCAGGCCGAGGTAACGAAGGCGGTCGGGACCGTTCTCGCCGAGCACAAGCAGATCGACGTGCTGGTGAACAACGCCGGCAACCAGCTGCGCAAGCCCTTCGTCGAATTCACGCTCGAAGAGTGGAACTCGATCATGGACGTGCACGTTACCGGCTCGTTCCTGGTGACGCAGGCCGTTGCGCGCCACATGATCGAGCGCCGCAGCGGGTCGATCGTCATGATCGGCTCCATCGTGGTCCAGAGCGTGCGCGGCACAATCGCGGCCTACACGACCGCCAAGGGCGCGGTGACTGCGCTCGCCAAGGCGCTGGCCGTGGAGCTCGGGCCGATCGGCATTCGCTGCAACGTCATCGCGCCCGGCATGTACGAGACCGAATTCAACCGGGCCCTGCTCGACAAACCTGAGATTTACAACACGCTTGCTCAAAAGATTCCGCTGAAGCGCTGGGGCAAGGCCGCCGATATCGCGCCGCTGCTCGTCTATCTCGCCTCCGACGCGGGGCGCTACGTCAACGGACAAGTCTTCACGGTCGACGGCGGAATTCTGGCCGCGTTGTGAAAGATCGAGCCCTGGCGAGGGCATCCGTGCTCTCGCTCGAGGCTCGGGCCGGCAAGGCAGCAGAATGACCCGCAGATAATGCGGGGAAGCATACAACCAAGGAGGAAACCATGATCCGACTACTTCGAATTGCACTCCGATGCGTAATGACCGCGGGCGTCGCGCTTGCGGCTTCGGCGGCGCTCGCCGCCGAGGTCGGTGTCACCGACGACACGATCCTGATCGGCTCTCACGGCCCTATCACTGGGGGCGCAACATTCCTCGGTCTTGGCGGCCGCGCGGGCGCCGAGCTCGCCTACAAGGAGATCAACGATGCCGGCGGCATCCACGGCCGCAAGCTGAAGCTGATCTTCGTGGACGACGGCTTCTCACCCAGCCGTGCGCTGGCCGCGGTGAAGAGGCTGGTCGAGCAGGACAAGGTCTTCATGATCAACGGCCTCTCCGGCAGCAATCCGACGCTAGGAACGATCGAGTACCTGCGCCAAGCCAAGGTCCCAGCCTACATCACGATAGCGTCGGCACCGCCGGTGACGCATCCGTTCAACCGCTATCTGTTCCGCGGGGCCACGACCGAGACGGTGCGCTTTGGCGAGCTGAATGCCGAGTTCATGATCGATTTCCTGCAGGTCCAGCGCATTGCCATCGTCAGCGGGGTGGAGGAAAACCTCAAGACCGAGGGCGACGAAACCATCACGATGCTCGACAAGTGGTACAAGGTGAAGACCGTGATGCGTGCGGAGTTCAAGGTCGGCGACAAGGACTTCACGCCGCAGCTGCTGAAAGTCAAGCAGAGCAACGCGGATTACATCTTCGTCGTCGGCCAGACGCCGGAGGCCTCGATCATCATCCGCCAGGCGCGTGAGCTCGGCCTGCGGCAGCCGATCCAGGTGGCGCCGTCGTCGACCGACAACGCTCTGATTGCCAACCTCGGACCCGATGCCGAAGGCGTGCTCGGGCTGTGGGGGGCGGGCGCTTTTCTCGACTCCGGCCACCCGGACATGGCGAAGTTCAGGAAGTCGTGGGCGCAGATGAACCCCAACGCACCAAAGGGCCGGCCCAATCTGTTCGACGTGTGGGGCTACACCGAGGTCTACGTCATCGCCGAAGCGCTGCGTAAGGCTGGTCGCGATCTTACGCGTGAGAA
>JBGOTT010000277.1:0-5598 GCA_041476585.1 Gammaproteobacteria bacterium
AGACGTCTACATGCATCAATTCAAGATCAACGGCAAGATGGCCTTCGACGGCGACGTCTGGCAGTGGCATCAGGATTACGGAACGTGGAAGAACGACGACCTCATGCCCGAGCCGCGCGCGATGAACGTGGCGATCTTCCTCGACGAGGTGAACGAGTACAACGGCCCGCTGATGTTCATTCCGGGCAGCCACAAGCAGGGCGTGCTCGACGCGCGGCACGACACGAGCACGACGAGTTATCCGCTTTGGGTTATTTCTCATGAAGTAATAAAAAAACTGGTGGATCATGGCGGCATCGTGGCGCCGAAGGGACCGGCGGGCTCGATGATCCTATTCCACGGTTGCCTGGTGCACGCCTCGAGCTCCAACCTGTCGCCTTGGAACCGCGTCAGCGTCTACCTGTCGCTGTGCGCGGTGTCGAACCATATCCGGCGTTTCAAGCGGCCCGGCTACATCGCGCACCGCGATTTCACGCCGATTCAATGCCTGCCCGACGACTGCCTGCTGAAGCGCTACGACGTGGCGCTGCCGTGGAAGGACGGCACGCCGGCCGAGGAGCTGCAGGGCATCCTCAAGGCGGCCTGACGTGAATCTCCACAGGCTGCTGCAGCACCGCGAGGCACAGGGCAAGCCGCTGCGCGTCGGACTGATCGGCGCGGGCAAGTTCGCCGCGATGTACCTCGCGCAGGTGCCGCGCACTCCCGGGATCCATCTGGTCGGCATCGCCGATCTTTCGCCGGCCAACGCGCAGGCAAACCTCGAGCGCGTGGGCTGGCAGCCCGCGGCTTACGGGGCGGCCTCGCTCGATGCCGCGCTGAAGGACAGGCGCACGCATCTGGGCGACGACTGGCAGGCGCTGGTGGCGAACCCGGAGGTCGAGATCATCATCGAGGCGACCGGCAACCCGGTGGCTGCGGTCGAGCACGTGCTCGGCGCATTCCGCCACGGCAAGCACGTGGTCATGGTGACCGTGGAAGGCGATGCACTGTGCGGCCCGCTGCTTGCGAAGAAAGCCGCCGAGGCCGGCGTCGTCTACAGCCTCGCCTACGGCGACCAGCCGGCGCTGATCTGCGACCTGGTGGACTGGGCGCGCGCCGCGGGTTTTCCAGTGGTCGCCGCCGGGCGCGGGCACAAGTGGCTGCCACATTTTGAGCAATCCACGCCCGAGACCGTATGGGGCCACTACGGCCTCACACCGGAGCAGGCAAGGATCGGCGGGTTGAACCCGAAGATGTTCAACTCCTTCCTCGACGGCTCCAAGCCTTCGATCGAATGCACGGCGGTCTGCAATGCCACCGGGCTGGTGGCACCCCCGGACGGACTCACCTATCCGCCTGCGTCGGTGGACGACATTGCGTTCGTCTGCCGGCCGATCAGCGAGGGCGGCGTGCTGCACCGGAAAGGACAGGTCGAAGTCGTCTCCTCGCTCGAGAAGGACGGCCGCGCGATCCCCTACGACATCCGCTTCGGCGTGTTCGTCGTGTTCGAGGGCGAGACGGAGTACATCCGCAACTGCTTCAAGGAGTACATGGTGCGCACCGATCCCTTGGGGCGCTACGCGTGCCTGTACAAGCGCTGGCACCTGATCGGGCTGGAGCTCGGCATCTCGGTGGCGTCAGTGGGATTGCGCCGCGAGCCGACCGGCTGCGCCACCGGCTGGCGCGCCGACGTCATCGCGACTGCGAAGCGCGACCTGAAAGCGGGCGAGATCCTCGACGGGGAAGGCGGATACACGGTCTGGGGGAAGCTGTTTCCCGCGGAGAAGTCACGCGCCGTCGGCGGCCTGCCGCTCGGGCTCGCGCATGGCGTGAAGCTGCTCAAGCCGATCTCCGCGGGGCAGTCGCTGCGCTGGGCGGACGTGGTCTGCGACGAGACGATTTCTGCGGTACGGGTACGGCGCGAGATGGAGCGGATGTTCGGGGTTCAGGCTAAGGCTGCAGCCTGACGGAAAACCGGCCGGACCTGTCCGCTACGCGAACCCACTCGGTGAGTAAGATCTTCCAGGCGACGTCCTCGAAAGTCTGGTCAGCGCACAACGCTTGCCAGCGCCAGGCAAGTTGATCCGGTCAGCGGGAACGACATGGCGATCGACGCGAGGCCTTGGCCCGCGTCAGTGAAGCCAGGTATTTGTAGAGTCCCGTGTGGCCGGCGCCCGCCGCGAGCCGGCGCTCGGCATCACGCAGATACTTTTTCCCGTCGTTTTGTGGGCCTCCTATGAAAAGAAATAATGAAGTGTTCATTTTTCAAATATTTTACGATCAAAAATCTCAACAAGTCTTGGATCCGGGATTTATTCCATTGGATAACACCTCGAATGAACGCCCGGATTGGTTTGAATTTTGGGTCATTCGCAATTTTCTCAATAAACACCCTTTGGAAGAAAATGCCTGGTACGGTTTTCTTTCGCCTAGATTTCGAACGAAGACAGGCCTTGAATCGAAACAGGTCATTAGCTTCGTCGATACATACGCCATACACTCCGATGTAGCCCTTTTCTCCCCAGGCTGGGACCAGATTGCCTACTTTCAAAATCCATTCGAACAGGGCGAGATGTGGCATCCCGGATTATCGGATTTGTCCCAGTCATTTTTGGATGCGGCTGGAATGAGTATGGATCTACCGTCTTTGGTAACAGATTCCACGACTACAGTATTTTGTAACTACATGGTGGCAAAAGCGAACTTTTGGAAACAATGGCTAAATCTTGCAAATAGATTTTTCGAAATGGCGGAAGCAGACAAGAATGCAATGTCAGGTCAATTGATTCGTCCGACTAGTTACGGGTCAAAACTGAACTTGGCGCCTATGAAAACCTTCTTGCAGGAAAGATTTGCAACAGTATTGCTAGCCAAGGGAGGATTTAAGACCGTGGCATTGGATCAAAGCTCATATGCCCCAATTTTCACGCGCCTCTTTAATGATGATTTTCGTACCCGCCGACTTTTGCAAGCCTGTGACTTGTTGAAGCAACAATATAACTTGACGCGAGATAACGATTATTTCTCGATGTATCAAAAGCTCAGAAAACAAATAACATTCAAACCATTTACGTAGAGCGCGATGGCCAATGTCCGCTACACGGAGTCAACGTGAACGCTTGTGGTGATCGACGCGAGGCTTCGGCCGCGTGAGCGCAGCCAGGTACTTGTAGAGTTCCGTATGATCGGCGCTGGCGCCGAGTCGTCGCTCCGCATCGCGCCAGATTTTCAGCGTGTTCCGGAGGTAAGGCGTCTCGACCCCGGCCTTGCGCGCGATGCTGTTGGCAATGACTACGTCCTTCGTCATCAACGCAAGCTGGAAGTCGGAGGCGAACGCCTTGGTGAAGATTTGCTGCGGAATCTTGCGCTCGGTGGTACTGTTTTTCCCGGTCGACGCATTAATTACGTCCACCAGCACGCGCGGATCGAGGCCGAATTTCTTTCCCACCAGCAGCGCTTCGAACCCGGCGATGGTCCCGGCCGCGCCGAGGTAATTGTTGAGCGCCTTGGTCGCGTGCCCGGAGCCGAGTTTCCCGGTGTGGAAGATCTCTGTCCCGAGTTTCGAGAGCACCGGCCGCGCGCGTTTCAGCGCCGCCGCATCACCCCCGACCATGATCGCCAGCGTGCCGTCGTTCGCCTTGGCTTTTGCGCCCGACACCGGCGCATCGATCAGCCCGACGCCGCGCCTGCGCAGGTCCGCGCCGAGCGCGCGGGTATCCGCCGGATCCGAGGAACTCATGTCGACGACCAGGCTCCCGCGTCGCAAGGCGGGGAGGGCGGCGCGCACGACTCTGCGCACGACCTTTCCGTCCGGCAGCATCGTGATCAGGATGTCCGCACCCTCTGCCGCCGAGCGGGCGGTCTGGTGGGTGCCCGACCCGTTCTTGTCGTAGGTCCTCGGGGCATAGCCTGCGCGCACGAGGCGCGCCGCCATCACCCCGCCCATCCGGCCGAGCCCGAAAAAAGCAATCTTCATGCGGCGCACTCCTTCAACACTTCGCGCGCGGAACGCAACGCCTCGACCGATGTGGCCGCGTCGATAACTCTCCACCGTCAGAGACTCCACGAAGAAATCCTGAAAATCCGTTCAGACTAGCCGCTCGTCGCCAGCCCTACATTGAAATCCGACTGCGCCGGCTGATGACGCCGCAGAAAATCGACGACCGTGGCATTGAACTACTCAGCGGCCTCGATGTTGACCGAATGTCCGGCGTCGAGATCGGCAGTCTCGAGCGCAGGCAACAGCTTCTTCGCACGGTCGCGCATCGGCTGAAAGCGCGTTTCACGCAGCCCATTCACGAGCAGGGTTGGTACGCGCGTCTCGCCGAAGGAAGCTACGACGGACAAGAACGGACTGGTCAAGCGCAAGGCGCTGGCGACAGCCACGGGGTCGATGCGATCCGCATCCGCGAGGATTTCCCGATGGATGTCGGGCGGAAAGCGCCGGGCGAAGCGCGGGTGGAACGGCAGTGTTCGCACCGCCTCGAGTCCCGTCCTTTCGATCTCGTCGGCCCGAACGCGCATGCGCACCGCGCGCGCCCGTTCTTCGGGCAGAGACAGCGCGGCCATCGTGTTGGTGAAGACCTGGGCCAGCACGGCCTCGGGGCACTGAAGCGCATAGCGCAGGGTGAGCCCCGCGCCAAAGCTCTGTCCGCAGACGAACCACTGCCGCGCGCCCAGGGAGCGCCGGATGTCTTCGAACATGACGAGGTAGCGCTCCACGCGGTAGCAATCGGCGTCGCGCGGAGCGGGCGATCGGCCGTGTCCCCAAAGCTCGACCATGACGGGCCTGCATACCGCCTTGAGCGCCTCGAGGTTGGCGCGCCACTGGGCACGGCTGGAGAGAAAACCATGCACGAGGAGACAGTACGGGCCGTTGCCGTCCTCGAGCGCTTCCGCGTGAAGCTTCATCGCGTCGCGCGCGCGCTCATCAGCCGGCCCATCAGGCCGAGGCCGATGAATGCGATCTTCAGACGCCGCGCTCGTTGAACACCTCGCGGGCGACGCGGAACGCCTCGACCGAGGCGGGCACGCCGCAGTAGATCGCGGTCTGCAGGAACACCTCGCGGATATCTTCCTTGGTGAGGCCGTTGTTGAGTGCGCCGTTGACGTGCAGGCGCAATTCGGGGCCGCGATTCAATGCAGTCAGCATCGCAAGGTTAAGCATCGAGCGCGTCTTGCGCGACAACCCCGGCCGATTCCAGATGTCGTTCCAGCAGTAGGTGTTGAGCAGTTCTTGAAACGGCCGGTTGAAATCGTCCTGGGCCGCGATCGACTTGTCCACATACTCCGCGCCGAGCACTTCGCGCCGCGTCTTGAGTCCTGCGTCGTAGCGTTCCTTCTGACTGCGCTTGTCCATTGATGGTCCTTGTTTAAACGAGGTCTTCGTAACGAATGCCCGCCCGGCGCAGCGCGCCGTCGAACGCCAAGCCGCCGGGATGCGGTCCCGAGCGGAATGCGGCGGCACGCGCCGGGGTTGCATCGAGCACCGTTTGGGTGATCGGCTGGTTGTCGCCGCGCATCGAGTCGCTCATCACCTGGATCTCGCACGCGCGCTGCAGCGTCCAGTAGGTCGAGAAGGCCTCGGGCACGCTCGGGCAGGCGACCAGCAGCCCGTGA
>JBGOTT010000278.1:0-5592 GCA_041476585.1 Gammaproteobacteria bacterium
AAGGACCGCGCGTTCCTTACCAAGGGCGGCGTGTTCAGCGACGAAATGCTCGACGCCTACGTCGCACTCAAGGAAGAGGAACTGACCCGCTTCCGGATGACCACGCACCCGGTCGAGTTCGACATGTATTACAGCTCCTGACGAGGCAGGCAGGTCCTCGAAGTCCTGAATCAGAGGGCCGGAATCATCCCAAGGACGGGCGCGCCCGTCCTTTCTTTTTCAATGCTGCGCGGCACCATGGACGTTTTTGTTGAGTTTGCGGAAAGACTGAGGCGTAACATAAACTTACCTGCTCAACTTCAGGTACATTGTCTGCATGCGCAAGATCTTGGGGATCGCAATGCTGGCGCTTGGTCTCGCGGCCGGGCATGCGCGCGCGCAGGTGAGCGAGATTTACAAGTGCCAGAGCGAGGGCGACCGGCCGCTCTATACGAGCGACAAGCGCGACACCGTGGGCAAGAAGTGCGAGGTGGTCTCGCGGACGGTGACGGTCGTGCCGGCCCCCCCGCCGAGCGCCTCTTCCACGCCGAAATCGGCCGCAAAGGCCCCTTCACCCGTTGGATTTCCGAAAGAGGACGCTGCAACGCGCGCCTCGGCGAAGGACCGGCAGCGCGAGATCATCGCGCGCGAACTGGCGCAGGAAGAGACCATTCTGTCGCGCGCGAAGAAAGACCTTGCCGAGCAGGAAGCGACGCGCTACGGCGACGAGAAGAGCCAGAAGATGGTTCTCGACCGGCTGCAGAAATACCGCGAGAACGTCGAGTTGCACGAAAAAAACGTACAGGAACTGCGCAAGGAACTGGGCAACATCAAGTAGGCCTGGCGCCCGCCGCGTGTGCGCCGTGAAGGCCGTGAAGCCCGAGTTCAGCGGCCTCGAACTGCTCGCTACGGCAGTCGTGTTGCTCGACGAAGCGTTCGTCGTGCGCTACGCCAACCCCGCCGCCGAAAGCCTGTTTTCCGTCGGCCTGAAGAGCCTCAAGGGCCAGCCGCTCCCGTCGCTGTTCGTCGAGCACGCGTCGCTGGAGAAAACACTGGCCGACGCGCTGGTCGCGCACTGGAGCTATTCCGCCCAGAACGTCAGTTTCGTTTCGCCCGGGCATGAACAGCCGGAAACGCTGTCGTGCGTCGTGACGCGTATCGATGCTCCGGGCTTGCCGCTGTTGGTCGAGCTGCGGCCGATCGAACAGCAACTGCGCCTGGCGCGCGAGGAGCGCCTCATAGACCAGCAGCAGGTGAGCCGCGAGCTGATCCGCAACCTCGCGCACGAAATCAAGAACCCGCTCGGGGGCCTGCGCGGCTCGGCGCAGCTGCTCGAGCGCGAGCTCGACAAGCCCGAGTTGCGCGAATACACGCAGGTCATCATCAAGGAGGCGGACCGACTGCAGGCGCTGATGGACCGCCTGCTCACGCCGCACCGCACGCCCCGGATCGGGCCAATCAACGTTCACGAGATTCTCGAGCGGGTAAGAAGCCTGCTCACGGCAGAGTTCTCCGACAGCGTCGGGGTAAGGCGCGATTACGACGTGAGCGTGCCGGACGTGATCGGAGACATCGAGCAGCTCATACAGGCGATTCTCAACGTGGCGCGCAACGCTGCGCAGGCGGTGATGGCCCAAGGCGGCGGGACGATCGAATTCCGCACCCGGGTGGCGCGCCAGATCACCATCGCCAGGCGGCACCACCGCCTGGCACTGGAATTGCAAGTGATCGACGACGGGCCCGGAGTCCCTGCTGAAATCCGCGACAAGGTGTTCAACCCGCTGGTTTCGGGGCGCGAGGGCGGCAGCGGGGTGGGGCTGTCACTGGCACAGACGTTTGTCCAGTACCACCATGGCGTGATCGAGTGCGACAGCCGGCCGGGGCGCACGGTGTTCAGGATATTGCTGCCCTTCGGGGCGGCCTAGGAAAGACATGATGCCGATCTGGATCGTTGATGATGACCGCTCGATACGCTGGGTGCTCGAAAAAGCTCTGGCACGCGAGGGGATGGCATTCGACTCGTTTGCTTCGGCGACCGAAGCGCTCGAAGCGCTGCACGAAGGCGCACCAGAGGTACTGGTGTCTGACGTGCGCATGCCGGGCCCCTCGGGCATCGAGCTGCTGCAAAAGGTGAAGGAGAAGCACCCGGGCGTGCCGGTAATCGTGATGACGGCATATTCAGATCTCGAATCGGCGGTTTCGGCGTTCCAGGGCGGCGCCTACGAATACCTGCCCAAGCCGTTCGACGTGGACCAGGCCGTTGAATTGATCCGCCGGGCGCTTGGCGAGAGCCGGCGCGAGCGGGCCGGCCTGGAGCCGGTCGGCGAAACGCCGGAAATTCTCGGCCAGGCGACGGCGATGCAAGAGGTGTTCCGCGCGATCGGGCGGTTGTCGCAGTCGAGTGCAACGGTGCTCATCACGGGAGAGTCTGGAACCGGAAAGGAGCTTGTGGCGCGCGCCTTGCACCGGCACAGTGCGCGGGCAGCGAAGCCCTTCGTAGCCATCAACACCGCGGCGATGCCCAAGGATCTGCTCGAATCCGAGCTTTTCGGACACGAGCGCGGCGCCTTTACCGGCGCGCAGGCCCAACGCCGCGGACGCTTCGAGCAGGCCGACGGAGGTACGCTGTTTCTCGACGAGATCGGCGACATGCCGGCCGAACTGCAAACGCGGCTGCTGCGCGTGTTATCAGATGGCAGCTTCTACCGTGTCGGCGGCCATGAGCACATTACGGTCAACGTCCGGGTCATTGCAGCGACGCACCAGAACCTCGACGCGCGCGTGCGTGAGGGCAGCTTCCGCGACGACCTTTATCACCGCCTCAACGTGATCCGGTTGCGCCTGCCGTCGCTGCGCGAGCGCGCCGACGACATTCCTCTGCTGGCGCGCCATTTCCTCGCGGCGAGCGCCAATCAGCTCCGCGTCGAGCCCAAGCGGCTGTCGGAACAGGTGATCGAGCACCTGACACGACTCGATTTTCCGGGCAACGTCCGGCAGCTGGAAAACCTGTGCCACTGGCTGACGGTAATGGCGCCCGGACAGGTGATCGAGCTGGCGGACCTGCCCGTGGAATTCCGCGAGCCGGCGGCGGGTCCCACCGGGGGCGACTGGGTCACCGTGCTCGACCAGGAAGTCGAGCGGCGCCTCGCACGCGGTGAGACCGGATTGCTGGACACCCTTGGCCGCCAGTTTGAACGCACGTTGATCGCGAGGGCGCTGGCGCGCACCGGCGGGCGCAGAATCGAAGCGGCGAATCTTCTAGGCATGGGCCGCAACACGATCACGCGCAAAATTCAGGAGCTCGGCATCGGCGACGCGGACGACTGAGCAAGTTTTCGCCGATTGGCCGCGAGCCGGGCGTCGACCAACGCAACCACCTCATCCACGGCAGCGGACTGCATGCCCTTCTGCGCCGCGATGGTCTTTACCAGACCGTCCACGCGCTCGATATTGGGCGCGCCGCCAAACAGGGCCCGCGCCGCGGAGGAAGGGCCGGTAAGCCCTTGCGCAGCGGCGGCGTACTTGTCAAAGGGAACCAGATCGTTCGCGTCCGCGCCGAGCGACATGCACAGCTTGGCCACCCAGTCGTACACCGAGCGCGATGCTTCAGGATCGGCATGCACCGCTTCCTTGATGGATCGCATTCCGTCTATCTGGATGCAGCGATAGTTGCCGGCCAGCAACATGCTCCATTTCGCCAGCGGCACGAAGACCGAGTCGTGCACCTTGAGCTTGACCGGCAATTCGATCTTGCCGGAGCCGGTGTCAAACCGGGCCGCTTCGATATCCGATTCCAGCCGGCGCAGAATTGCGGTGTGCGCGTCTGAATCAAAGCGCGCCGATTTGAAATTGGTCGGCAGACGGACCTGCAGCAGATTGACTTTTTCTTCCGGCGGGCGAAAAGCCTGCGGGTCCGGGCTGCATAGAGTCATCAGCCTGGAATCAAAGCCGTCCCAGACTGTGGGATCGGTATAGCAGGTTCTGCAGGCATTGACCGAAACGCCCGGAATGCGCGCCAGATAGGGTAACGGAGGCATGTTCATGATCGACATGCACGGAACCTTGGCTTTGGCAACCGCGTCGAGCAACTCGCGCACGCCGGGCGAGCGATACTGGGGCTCCTGCATCGCCAACGCAACGAGATCGTAATCAGCCGGGTTGATCGCTCGCGGACCATCGGCGGATAGTTTGCCCGGCAGTTTCCGCGAATCGATTTCGACCAGTGCGTCTCTGCCTTTGACCGGCATGCGTACCCGGGTGCCTTCGTTGTTGATCAACTCGGCTTCGGCCGGGAGGCACACCAGCTTTGCCGTATGGCCCGCAAGCAGAAGCTTGGTTGCCAGCAGCGAACCATACGAGGCGCCCATGATGAGAACGTTGTAATTGGTTCGCATAAAATTGCCTCCGTTTCGTAATCTGAAACGCAAAACCGCTAATCGAGAACAGCCTACTCCTAGCAATGGGCGATTTCATGTTGCGATGCGACATTCCAGACAGTAAAATTCGACTCCCTTTCAAAACAGAGTCTTCCTGCGCGCCGTGAACCGACCCCATCCACTCCCTGAAGGCGTTCGCGTTTCCGCGCCGATCTCTGCGGAGTTCGCCCAGATACTTTCGCTGGACGCGCTCGCCTTCGTCGCGAAATTGCACCGCCAGTTCGAGCCGCGCCGGCAGGAATTGCTGGCGCGGCGCGCCGCGCGCCAAAAGGAGTTCGACCAGGGCAAGCTGCCCGATTTCCTGCCCGAGACGAAATCAGTGCGCGAGTCCGAATGGACCATCGGGCCGCAACGGGAGGACATGCTCGACCGGCGCGTCGAGATCACCGGGCCGACCGATCGCAAGATGGTGATCAACGCGCTCAACTGCGGCGCCTCGACCTTCATGGCGGACTTCGAGGATGCGAACTGCCCCACCTGGTTCAACATGATCGACGGCCAGATCAACCTGCGCGACGCAGTGCGGCGCACGATCACGTTCGAGCAGGGCGGCAAGAGCTACAAGCTGAACGACAAGACTGCCGTGCTGATCCCGCGGCCGCGCGGCTGGCATCTGGACGAAAAGCACGTCACCGTCGACGGCGATCCTGTGTCCGGCGGCATCTTCGATTTCGCGCTGCTGTTCTTCCACAACGCCAAGGAACTGCTCGCGCGCGGATCGGGCCCGTACTACTACCTGCCGAAGATGGAGTCGCACCTCGAAGCGCGGCTGTGGAATGACATATTCAAGATGGCGCAGACGGAGCTGGGCATTGCGCAGGGCTCGATCAAGGCCACCTGCCTGATCGAAACCGTACTCGCCGCCTTCGAAATGGACGAATTCCTGTGGGAGCTGAGGGAGCACTCCGCCGGCCTCAACATCGGCCGCTGGGACTATATCTTTTCGTGCATTAAGAAGTTCCGCTCCAACAAGGATTTCTGCCTTGCCGAGCGTGCGCAGGTGACGATGACCGCGCCGTTCATGCGCGCCTACGCGCTCGCGCTGGTGAAGACCTGCCACCGGCGTGGCGCGCCGGCGATGGGCGGAATGGCGGCTCAGATTCCGATCAAGGACGACCCCGAGGCCAACGCCGTCGCGCTCGAGAAGGTGCGGGCCGACAAGCGGCGCGAGATCGCC
>JBGOTT010000279.1:0-5564 GCA_041476585.1 Gammaproteobacteria bacterium
CGTGCCGGTGCCAAGCGCGAACCATGCGAGGGCGGGGTGGCCGCGAACCGGGGGCAGCGCGAGCCCCTCGATCCGTGGAAAGGTCCTGAGCCAGGCCCTCGTGCTCGCCACCGCGGGCAGCACCGTGGAGAAAGGAAGGGTCGCCTGGAGGAAGTAATCCCAGTCGCCGCTCGCCGAAACGCCGCTGTAGTGCCAGTTGCCCACGAACTGGTTGAGGTGCTCGAACAGCCACCAGAACGCGGCGCTCACGGGAAAGAGCGCGAGAAATGATCCGGTGCGATGCGTGAGAAGCGCGTGTCCGCTCCGGCGCCAAGCCAAGGCGTTCATCGTGAGCGCGTACCCCAGCCAGAGCGGCGTGAACGCGTGGCGTCGCCATCCCGGCGGCACGAGATTTTCGGTCCAGGCAAGGGCCCAGCCGGTCCCGATCAGGCCCAGGCCCAGCCACCCCCACCAGGGAAAGGGTTTGGCCGCGGCCCCGGCAGCGCGCGGCGGCCGGGCTCGGGCGAGCGCGGCGGCGCAAAGCAGGAGCGCGGCGAGCGTAGGCAAGGAGAGAAAGACGAACGCGCTCCAGGAAAAGGACGCGTGCGGTACATGGGCGGTGCGCGGCGGAAAGGCCAGATACCCCGAGATCGGTTCCCCCGCCGCTGCCAGTCCGAGCATCGGGGCCACCCAGGCGAGGAGGATGCCAAGAACCAGAACGGTGGCGGTGCGCAGCCGCATCAGTGAAGCTCGATCCGGCGCCACAGATCGACGATGCGTTGGTTGGTGCTCATTGCATCCTGCCGATTCGCATGAAACCTCCGGAGGTCGATGTTCATTTTGCGTCCAAAATGCCGGGCGCGCATTGCGTGCGCAAGCAACGTTTCGCTTCCCGCGCCTTGACTTGCGTTTCTCGCGGGATTAGATTCCACTGCGGTGGGCCGCCGTATATTCTATGGCGGTCGCCACGAGCCTGACTTGGTCAACCTTTTCGAATGGAGTGTCTATGAACATTGCAATGACAAGAACGATTTGCCGGCTGTTGATGGCGTTGATGGCCTGGATGCCGTTTCACGTAGCCCAAGCAGGGATGATCGGAACCGAGCAGTTCGTCGGATCGACGTCGCAGGCCGACCGCGCCGCGGTGTTGAGCGTCATCAGCCGCTCCGATGTCGCGAGCCAGTTGCAAGCATTGGGCCTGGATCAGGCGACGGCCAGGGATCGTGTTGCCGCGATGACGGATCAGGAAGTCCGCTCGCTGGCGGGCAATCTCAATGCGCTGCCTGCTGGCGCGAACGCCAGCGGCGTGGTAGTGGTGATTCTGATCGCCGTACTGATCTGGTGGTTGGTCGTCAGAAAGTAGACCATTCACGGTACCCGGCACCAGGAAGCGCCCGCGTCATCGCGGGCGTTTTCATTTTTGCCGCCTTGCTCGGCGGTTGCGCGTCCCTGGTGCCGCAAACCGCGGAGTTGGCCGAGGGATTGCCTCAGGGTCTCCCCGAGCGGATGGAACTCGTCGAAGTGCCGTTTTTCCCGCAAGTGGAATACCAGTGCGGGCCGGCCGCACTGGCCACCGCACTGACGCATTTCAAGGTCAAGGTCACGCCCGACGATCTGGTCGGCGAGGTCTACCTGCCGGAGCGCAAAGGCAGCCTGCCGATCGAAATGCTGGCGGCGGCGCGGCGCCACGGCATGGTGTCGTATCAGCTCGCACCCCGCCTCGAAGACCTGCTGCGCGAAGTCGCCGGGGGCATCCCCGTGATCGTGTTGCAGGATCAGGGCATATGGCCGTTCGAGAGCTGGCATTACGCCGTGGCGGTCGGCTATGACTACCAGAGCGGCGAATTGATATTGCGCTCGGGTGAGCAGCAGCGGCAGATGCTGCACTTCGCATTTCACGAATATATGTGGAAGAAGAGCGGCTACTGGGCGATGCTCGCCGTTCCGCCGGACCGGATTGCCGCGACGGCGAGCGAATCGGGCTGGCTCGCCGCCATTGCGGCGCTCGAGCGGGCGGATGCGCGCAGCGCGCGGACCGCATACGCAACCTTTCTGAAGCGTTGGCCGGAGAACGTAAATGCCGCAATCGGGCTCGCGAACACGCACTACGCCCTGGGTGAATTGAGGGACGCCGAGGCGGTCCTGCGCCTGGCCGCGGAGCGTCAGCCGGATTCCGTGATCGTGCTCAACAACCTTGCACAGACGCTTTCGGATCAGGGACGCCACGCCGAGGCCTTGCCGCTCATCGAGCGCGCGGTGGCGGCGGGAGGAGCGTTCGAGGCGGCCGCGCGCGAGACACGGGAGTTGATTCTGAGCCGGATGGCGAAGACGCGGTAAACTCCGCCGCCGGGGCCGCGGGCTCAATCGAACCCATCCACAGGAGAAACGCCATGAGGAAGATTTCCGTGCTTGCGGGAGCGATCGTGGTCGCCTCCGCGTGCGGTGCCGCGCAGGCGCAGTCCACGCTGGACGCCGTGAAGGCCAAAGGTTTCGTGCAATGCGGCGTCAACACCGGCCTCGCCGGGTTCTCGCAGCCCGACTCCAAGGGCGTATGGAAAGGCCTCGACGTGGATGTCTGCCGCGCCGTCGCGGCGGCGGTGTTCGGCGACGCGAACAAGGTGCGCTACACCCCGCTCACCGCCCAGCAGCGCTTTACCGCACTTCAGTCGGGCGAGGTCGACGTCCTCTCGCGCAACACCACGTGGACCGTGACGCGCGACACCAGCCTCGGCCTGAACTTCGTCGGCGTGAACTATTATGACGGGCAGGGCTTCATGGTGCCGAAGAAGCTCAACGTCACGAGCGCGAAGCAGTTGAACGGCGCCACCGTCTGCGTGCAGCCGGGCACCACCACCGAACTGAACCTCGCGGACTACTTCCGCGCCAACCGGATGACCTTCAAGCCGGTGGTGATCGAGAAGCTCGAGGAAGTGACCAACGCGTACTTTTCAGGCCGCTGCGATGTGTTCACGACGGACGTCTCGGGCCTGGTTTCGATCCGCGCCTCGCGCGCGCAGGCTTCCGGGGACCACGTGATCCTGCCCGAAGTCATTTCGAAGGAGCCGCTCGGGCCGGCGGTGCGCCACGGCGACGACAAGTGGTTCGATATCGTGAAGTGGTCGCTGTTCGCGACGCTGGAGGCCGAGGAGATGGGCATTAGCTCGAAGAACATCGACCAGCAGGGCGTGAGCAAAGATCCGGCGGTGCAGCGCTTCGTAGGTGCGACCGGCGACATCGGCAAGATGCTGGGCCTGGACAATAAGTGGGCCTTCAATATCGTCAAGCAGGTCGGCAACTATGGCGAGTCGTTCGATGCCAACCTGAAGCCGCTCGGCTTCGAGCGCGGCCTGAACAACCTGTGGAACAAGGGCGGGCTGATGTACGCTCCGCCGATCCGGTAGAGATTGAACCCGGGAAGCAGAGCCAGGGCTCTGGCGTATCAGCTGGGGCTGGTGGCGGGCGTTACGTTCGTCGGCTGGTACGTGGTCTCGAACACGGTTCACAACCTCGAGACCAGAAGAATCGCCAGCGGCTTCGCATTTCTCGCGCGCGAAGCCGGTTTCGAGATCGGCGAAACCACGTTCATCGCCTACGGCGCCGCGGACAGTTACCTGCGCGCGCTGATGGTCGGCCTGCTCAACACCTTCCGCGTCGCGCTGATCGGGATCGTCTGCGCCACGCTGCTCGGCACGCTGATCGGTCTGGCGCGCCTGTCCACGAACTGGCTGGTCGCGAGGCTTGCGGCGGGTTACGTCGAGACCATGAGGAACATCCCGCTGCTGGTGCAGTTGTTCTTCTGGTACGCGATCATTTCCGAGAACCTGCCCGGCCCGCGCGAGGCGATTGAGGCGCTGCCGGGCGTGTTCATGTCGAACCGCGGCATCGTGTTTCCGGCGATCGCGTCGTGGTGGCCGTTGCGCGTCGAATGGCCCGTGCTGCAGGGGTTCAATTTCTCTGGCGGCATTGCGCTGACGCCCGAGTTCGCCGCGCTGCTGTTCGGCCTCGTCATCTATACCGCGGCGTTCATCGCGGAGATCGTGCGCGCGGGCGTGCTCGCCGTGGACAAGGGCCAGCATGAGGCGGCCGCATCGCTGGGGATTTCCCGCTGGCGCGCGTTCCGCCTCGTGATCCTGCCCCAGGCGCTGCGCGTGATCGTGCCGCCGATGACCAGCCAGTTCCTCAACCTCACCAAGAACAGCTCGCTCGCGGTGGCCATCGGTTACCCCGATCTCGTCTCGATCGCCAACACCACCATGAACCAGACCGGGCAGGCGATCGAAGGAATCGCGATCATCATGCTGGTTTACCTGACGATCAGCCTGTCGATCTCGGCGTTCATGAACTGGTACAACCGGCGCATCGTGCTGCGGGGCACGGCGCGATGAGCTGGCTGAGAAAGAACCTGTTTTCGAGCTGGCCGAACGCGCTGCTCACGCTGCTCGTGCTGTACTTCGCGTGGAAGACGCTTCCGCCGTTCATCGACTGGGCCTTCCTCGACGCGGTCTGGGCCGGCGATTCTAAGGCCTGCCGCGCAGCCAAGGGCGAAGGCGCATGCTGGGCATTCATCGGCGAGAAGCATCGTTTCATCCTGTTCGGCACCTATCCGTACGAAGAACACTGGCGCCCGGCGCTCGGCATCCTGATCATGCTTGCGCTCTACACCGCGAGCGCGCTGCGGCGGTTCTGGCGGCCGCGCCTCGCGCTCTACTGGATCGTCGGGCTGACGCTGGTCGGCGTGCTGATGTGGGGCGGCGTATTCGGCTTGCGCTACGTGGAAAACGAACGCTGGGGCGGATTGCTGCTCACGCTGCTGCTGGCCACCTTCGGCCTGGCGTTCGCGTTTCCGATCTCGATCCTGCTCGCGCTGGGCCGGCGCTCCGAGTTGCCCGTCGTGAAGGGTTTCTGCGTCGGCTACATCGAGCTGATCCGCGGCGTGCCGCTGATCAGCCTGCTTTTCATGGCCTCGGTAATGCTGCCGCTGTTCCTGCCCGAGGGCGTCAGCATCGACAAACTGCTGCGCGCGCAGATCGCGATGATCATGTTCGCCGCAGCCTACCTCGCGGAAGTGGTGCGCGGCGGGTTGCAGGCGATCCCGCGCGGGCAGTACGAGGCGGCCGACGCGCTGTCGCTCCCGTACTGGAGGAAGACCGGCCTCATCACCCTGCCGCAAGCGCTGAAGATCTCGATCCCGCCGCTGGTCAACACCTTCATTGCGTTCTTTAAGGACACCTCGCTGGTGGTGATCATCGGTCTGTTCGACCTGCTGACTTCGATCAAGGTGTCGCTGCAGGAGCCGGCCTGGACCGGCTTCGGCGTCGAGGCGTACATCTTCGCTTCCGTGGTCTACTTCATCTTCTGTTACACCATGTCGCGCTACAGCCAGTGGCTCGAGCGCGACCTCAGGCCCGGCACGCGGGCGAGGATGATCCGCAGTGACTGATGCAGGCGTACCGATGATCGAGCTCGCGGGGGTGAACAAGTGGTTCGATGCGTTCCAGGTGTTGAGGAACATCAACCTGTCGGTCGCGCGCGGCGAGAAGATCGTCGTCTGCGGCCCCTCGGGCTCGGGCAAATCCACGATGATC
>JBGOTT010000280.1:0-5555 GCA_041476585.1 Gammaproteobacteria bacterium
AATCGCTCGCACCACGACGGGGTCTTCAATCAGCGCGATTGAGCCGCATCGGGCGTTTGCATTTGGGGCATTCAAGCCGGTCAGATTCATAGACGTTGCGGATCAGCCGCGCCCAGGTGGACTTGGCGCGGCTCGCGCGTATTCGCTCAGAGCCTCGGTGACGGTACTGGCGGCGTTGGTCAAAACGGCAGTCCTCGCCGTCCGCGCCCCGCGGCTGCGACTTGAGTACCAACCGCAGTAAAAGCTCGGCGCTCAGATGTTCAGCGCGCGCATGTCCACCGCCAACGCCGCGTCCTTCATCGCTTCGGAAAGCGACGGATGGGCATGGCAGATCATCCCGATGTCCTCGCTGCTGCCGCCGAACTCCATCGCCACCACGGCCTCCGCGATCAGCTCGGAGGCGAACGCGCCGATGATGTGAACCCCGAGAATGGCGTCGGTTTTCGCGTCGGCGAGGAATTTCACCAGGCCGGTGGTATCGCCGAGTGCGCGCGCCCGGGCGTTGGCCGAGAACGGGAAGCTGCCGCATTTGAACTCGATGCCTTCCGCCTTGAGCTGCTGCTCGGTCTTGCCCACCCAGGCGATCTCCGGCGTGGTGTAGATCACCCAGGGGATGGTGTTGAAATTCACGTGCGGCTTCTGGCCGGCGATGCGCTCGGCCACCGCCACGCCTTCTTCTTCTCCCTTGTGGGCGAGCATCGGGCCGCGCACCACGTCGCCGACCGCCCAGACGTTCGGTAGGTTGGTCCGACAGTGCTCGTCCACCGCGATTAAGCCGCGCTCGTCGAGCTTCAGCCCGACCGCTTCGGCATTCAGACCGATCGTGTTCGGGATTCGCCCGATGGACACGATGAGCCGGTCGAATTCCAAGAATTTAGATGAATTATCTGATGCAATATATTGAACCGAAACTGTTTTCTTTGACGCATCAACCTTGGAAATGTTGACCCCGAACTCCATCTTCAAACCTTGCTTCGAGTAGATCTTCGCAGCCTCCCGCGCGATCTGCTCGTCGGCGGCGCCCAGGAACGTCGGCAGCGCCTCGAGAATCGTCACATCCGACCCCAGCCGGCGCCAGACGCTGCCCAATTCCAGGCCGATCACCCCCGCGCCGATGACCCCGAGGCGCTTCGGCACTTCGGGGATGGTGAGCGCACCGGTGTTGCTGAGGATCAGCTTCTCGTCGAAATCGGCGCCCGGCAGAGCGCGCGGGTTCGATCCGGTCGCGATGATGAGGTTTTTCCCCTGGATGGATTCTCCTCCGGCGGAGATTTCGATCCCTTCGGTCCCCGCTTTCACGAAGCTGCCGCGTCCGTGGAAGAAGGTGACCTTGTTCTTCTTGAAGAGGTACAGGATGCCGTCGTTGCTGGACTTGACCACCTTGTCCTTGCGCTTGAGCATCTGCGCGAGGTCCAGTTCCAGGCCTTTCACCTTGACGCCATGCTCCGCGAAGCCGTGCCCGGCCTGCTCGAAGTTCTCCGAGGATTGCAGCAGCGCCTTGGACGGGATGCAGCCGACATTGGTGCAGGCCCCGCCCAGCGCGGGCTTGCCGTCGGCGCCCTTCCATTCGTCGATGCAGGCGGTCTTCAGGCCGAGCTGTGCGGCGCGGATCGCGGCGATGTAACCCGCCGGCCCGCCGCCGATCACGACCACGTCGAAGGCGTCGGCCATCTCAGATCTCCAGCAGCAGGCGCGCGGGATCCTCCAGTGCGTCCTTGATCGCGATCAGGAACAGCACCGCCTCGCGTCCGTCGATGATGCGGTGATCGTACGACAGCGCCAGGAAGTTCATCGGCCGCACCACGATCTGGCCGTTCTCCACCACCGCGCGGTCCTTGGTCGCGTGCACGCCGAGGATCGCCGCCTGCGGCGGATTGATGATCGGCGTCGACAGCATCGAGCCGAACACGCCGCCGTTCGAGATCGAAAAGGTGCCGCCGGTCAAATCCTCCATCGCGAGCTTGCCGTCCTGTGCCTTGTTGCCGAACTCGGCGATTCTCTTTTCGATCGCGGCGAAACTCAGCTGGTCGGCATCGCGCAGGATCGGCACCACCAGCCCGCGCGCGCTGCCGACCGCGACGCCGACGTCGAAGTAGCCGTGATAGACGATGTCGGTGCCGTCCACCGAGGCGTTGACCACCGGAAATTTCTTCAGTGCCGCCACCGCCGCCTTGACGAAAAACGACATGAAGCCGAGCCGCACGCCATGTTCCTTTTCGAAGCGCTCCTGGTAACGTTTGCGCAGTTCGATCACGGGCTGCATGTTGACTTCGTTGAAGGTGGTCAGGATCGCGGCGGTGGACTGCGACTCGACCAGCCGCTCGGCGACGCGCTGGCGCAGACGCGACATCGGCACTCGCTGCTCGAGGCGCCCGGAAAGCAGCCGCTCGACGCTGACCGGGGGAGGCGGCTGCTCCAGCGCGGGCTTCGCGGCCGGGCCTGGCTTGCCGCTCTCGGCGAGCACGTCGCCCTTGGTGACGCGCCCGCCCTTGCCGGTACCCTGGACCCTGTCGGTGTCGACGCCGCGCTCGGCCGCGATTTTCTGCGCCGCCGGCATGACCGGAGGCGATTGGCGGGGCTGGGCAGGGGCAGTGGCCGCAGGCGCCGCCGTCGCCTTCGCCTCGGTGTCGATCCTGGCGATCACCTCGCCCGCCACCACCGTGCCCTTCTCGCCCTTCAGGATGCTCACCAGCACGCCATCGGCCGGGCTGGGGAGTTCGAGCACCACCTTGTCAGTCTCGATGTCGATCAGGTTCTCGTCGCGCTTGACCGCCTCCCCCTGCTTCTTGTGCCACGCAAGCAGGGTTGCTTCGGCGACCGATTCCGAAAGCTGCGGCACTTTGACTTCGATCAACATGTGGTTGGCGGAAAAAACTGCTCAGGCGCTGCGCCGCGTCTTGCGCCCCTTGCGCCCGGTACCTTGCACCGGGACCACGAGGTTGTCGGTGATATCGGCGAACGCGGCGTCGACCAACTGCTTCTGCTGCTCGTTGTGCAACGAGAGATACCCCACTGCGGGCGAGGCCGACGAGGCGCGCATTGCGTAGGCGAGCAACTGGTCCGGGCGCATGTGGCGCAACAGGTAGTGCTGGATGCGGTGCCATGCGCCCTGGTTGCCCGGCTCTTCCTGGCACCAGAGGATTTCGCGCGCGTTGGCGTAGCGGTCGATCTGCGCCTGGAACGCGTCGTGCGGAAACGGATAGAGCTGGGTGATGCGCGCGATCGCGACGTCCTTGATGCCCTTTTCCCTGCGCGCTGCCATCAGGTCGAAAAATACCTTGCCGGCGCAGAAAATCACCCGTTTGACCTGCTCCGGCCGGATATCCTCGTTCCAGTCGGCATTCACCGGCTGGAACTTGCTCTCGGCGAACTCCTGCAGCGGCGACACCGACTCCTTGTGCCGCAGCAGGCTCTTGGGGGTGAAGATGACGAGCGGCTTGCGGTAGGGCCGGATCATCTGGCGGCGCAACAGGAAGAACATCTGCACCGGGGTCGCCGGCACGCACACCTGGATGTTGTAGTCGGCGCACAACTGCAGGAAACGCTCGAGCCGGCCCGAGGAGTGTTCCGGCCCCTGCCCTTCATAACCATGCGGCAGCATCATCACCAGCCCGCAGACGCGCCCCCACTTGACTTCACCGGCGGCGATGAACTGGTCGATCACAACCTGCGCGCCGTTGACGAAGTCGCCGAACTGCGCTTCCCAAACCACCAGCTCGTTGGGCTCCGAGGTCGAATAGCCGTATTCGAAGCCGAGCACGGCTTCCTCCGAGAGCAGCGAATCGATGACGACAAAATCGCCCTGGTTGGGCGCGATGTTGCGCAGCGGTATGTAGCTCCCCGAGTCCCACTTCTCGCGATTCTGGTCGTGCAGCACCGCGTGGCGATGGAAAAACGTGCCGCGCCCGCTGTCCTGCCCCGAAATGCGCACCGAGAAACCGTTCTTCAGCAGCGACGCGTACGCGAGGTTCTCCGCCATGCCCCAATCCACCGGCGTCTTGCCCTGCCCCATCAGCCGGCGATCGGCGATGATTTTCTCCACCCTGGCGTGAAGCTTGAAATTCGGCGGAATGGTGGTCAGCTTCTCCGCCAGCATCTGCAGGTCCGCAAGCGGCAGCATGGTGTCGTCGTTCTCGTTCCATTTCGTGTTGAGATACGGCGCCCAGTTCACGGCGAATGGCGGCTTGTAATTCGACAGGATGGTCTTGTTGGTGTGGTAGCCCCCGTCGAGCGCGGCCCGGTAGGTTGCAATCAGCGCGTCGGCGTCGGCAGCGCCGACCACGCTCTGCGCGACGAGCTTGTCGGCATAGAGCTTGCGCGTGCCGGGATGCTGATTGATGATCTTGTACATCAGCGGCTGCGTGACCATCGGCTCGTCCTGCTCGTTGTGGCCGAGCTTGCGCAAGCAGACCAGATCGACCACCACGTCCTTCTTGAAACGCATGCGGTAATCGAGGGCGATCTCGATCGCCATCACCGCGGCCTCCGGATCGTCGCCGTTGACGTGGAAAATCGGGGCTTCGACCATTTTCGCGACGTCGGTGCAGTACAGGGTCGAACGCGTGTCGCGCGGATCCGAGGTCGTGAAGCCGATCTGGTTGTTGACCACGATATGCACCGTGCCGCCGGTGCCGTACCCGCGGGTCTGCGACAGGTTCAGGGTCTCCATCACCACGCCCTGGCCGGCGAATGCGGCGTCACCGTGAACCAGCACCGGCAACACTTCCTTGCCTTCACGGTCCTTGCGGCGGTGCTGGCGCGCGCGCACCGAACCCTCGACCACCGGATTCACGATCTCGAGGTGCGACGGATTGAACGCGAGAGTCAGGTGCATCGGCCCGCCCGGCGTCATGATGTCCGACGAGAACCCCTGGTGGTACTTGACGTCCCCCGCCAGCAGCGCATGGTCGTGCTTGCCTTCGAATTCGGAGAACAGGTCCTTCGGTATCTTGCCGAGGATGTTCACCAGCACGTTGAGCCGGCCGCGATGGGCCATGCCGAGCACCAGTTCCTGCACGCCGGCCTCGCCTGCGCGCTGCAGCAGGTTGTCGAGCATCGGGATCAGCGTGTCGCCGCCCTCGAGAGAGAACCGCTTCTGCCCGACGTAGCGCGTGTGCAGGTACTTCTCCAGACCTTCTGCCGCGGTAAGCCGCTCGAGAATGTGCCGCTTGTATTCGGCCGGAAAGCTCGGCTTGGCCCGCACCGGCTCCAAGCGCTCCTGTATCCAGCGCTTCTCGGCGCGGCTGCTCAGGTACATGTATTCGACCGCGAGGGTGCCGCAATACGTCTCCTGCAGGGCCTGAATGATTTCGCGCAGCGTCGCCTGCTCAGGACCGATCAGCGACCCGGTGTTGAACACCGTGTCCAGGTCGGCCTCGGTCAGGTCGTAGTAGGCCGGCTCGAGTTCTGCGATATGCGGCCGCTCCTGCCGCTTGAGCGGGTCGACCCGCGCGAGGAGCCCGCCGCGGAAGCGGTACTCGGCAACCAGCTGGATCACGGAGACCTGCTTGCGGTCGAGCCCCGTCGATGCGCCCGGCGCGCGTGCGACGCCCAGC
>JBGOTT010000281.1:0-5553 GCA_041476585.1 Gammaproteobacteria bacterium
AAACCTGCGTCTGTCGCTGCAAGCGCGGCATCCCTCGCGCTTCAACGCCTGGCGCGACATCGACAGCTACCCGGAGATCCACTCGGAAACCGCGGAACTGGTCCGGTTCCTCGGTCTCGAAGGCATCGAGGAGATCGAGGGCGGCGAGCTGTCCTACGGCGGGCAGCGGCTGCTGGACATGGGCATTGCGCTCGGTTCCAAGCCGCAGGTGCTGCTGCTCGACGAGCCGCTTGCGGGACTCGCGGCGGCCGAGCGCGAACGCGTGTCGAATCTGATCAAGGCCGTGGCTGAGAACATCCCGGTGTTGATCGTCGAGCACGACATCGATCGCGTGCTCGGCTTCTCGCAGCGCGTCACCGTGATGAACCAGGGGGAAGTGCTGATGACGGGCACGCCCGACGAAGTGCGCAGCGACCGGCGCGTGCAGGAAATCTACACGGGCACGGGCACGCCGCCCGTCACCGGCCGCGTTGCGGGCGAAGCGCGCGACCGCGCGCAACTGCTGCGCTTTACCGGCGTCAATGCTTTCTACGGCAAGAGCCACATCCTCAATGACGCGACGCTGGACGTGCGCGAGGGCGAAATCGTCGCGCTGCTCGGCCGCAACGGCGCGGGCAAGTCCACGTTGCTGAAGACACTGGCCGGACTGGTGCCCGCCGCCTCCGGAAAGATCGAATACGAGGGCCGCGACTTAGCCGGCCTTACGGCGCCGGAAATCGCGCGGCTCGGCATCGGCTACGTGCCGCAGGGGCGCGGCCTGTTCGCCGGCATGACGGTGGCCGAGAACCTCGCGCTGGGGCGCCTGGCACGGGCCACTGACGGCAGTCGCGGCATCGTCTGGAGCGAAGAACGGATCTTCGAGTACTTCCCGCTCCTCAGGGAACGCATGAACGTTGCGGCCGATTACCTGTCCGGCGGCGAACAGCAGATGGTGGCCGTTGCGCGTGCCCTGTCGGGCAACGTCCGGCTGTTGTTGCTGGACGAGCCTTTCGAGGGCCTGGCGCCCACGGTCGTGCAGGAGCTGTTCAAGGTCTTCGACCAATTGCGCGGACAGGCGTCGATCGTGATCGTGGAGCACAACCTGGATCTCGTGCTGGCGCTTGCCGACCGCGTATTCGCGCTGGAGCGGGGCGCGGTCTTCCATCAAGGACCCGCCGAACCGCTGCTGGCCGACCTGGACTACCGCAAGCGGATCCTTTGGCTGTGACGAAATCCAGCTACTACAGACTCCAATTCAGCTCCTGCACCAGCAGTCGGGTCGCACGCGGAACACGCCCTGCGCCGTATGGCCGAGAATGGCCTGTCTCTCGCTCTCCACAAGCTGCGCCGAGCGCACTACCTTCTGCGGCTCCGGGTCGCCGATCGGAAACGGCATGTCGGAGCCGAGCATGATGCGCCCGGGCCCGGTCTTCGCGGCGAGGAACTCGAAGGCGTCGCGGTCAAATACCACGGAGTCGAAGTACAGCGCTTCGAAGCCCTTGCGCGGGTCGGCGTATTTACCTTGCGCGACGGTGAAATTGCGGGCCAGACGCCCTAGCACGTAAGGCAACGCCGCGCCGCCGTGCGAGAGCACCAGCTTCGTGCCGGGGAACTTGAGCAGGTGCCCCGAGAAGAGCAGCCTGGAGACGGCGATCGAGGTGTCGGCGACGCGGCCGATTGCGTTGACGAGGTCATAGTCCGCCAGCCGCGGCTCGCCGCACAGGAACATCGGATGCAGAAACACGCCCGCACCAAGTTGCGAAGCCGCATCCCAAAAAGGATCGAGGCCCGGATCATCCAGCACCCCTCCCGTCCCCTTGGGCAGCGTGCCAATCATGATCCCGCCATAGCCGGCCTTCATCGCCTCGCCCAAGACTCGGGCAGCGAGCCTGCCGTTCTGCAGCGGCACGGTGGCAAGCGGCGTGAAGCGCTTTTCCTCGACCAGGGCCTCGAGCATGCTGGCGTTGATGAAGCGGCTCCACGCCAACCCTTCATCGGCCGGAAGCTCGTAACCGAAGCTGTCGAGCCAGCCGCCGACCAGTTGATGATCGATCTCATTCTTGTCCATCCAGGCGCGCCGCTCAGCGAGATCGGAAAGCTTGGGCGAGATGGGCCGCGTTGGCTCCGCGCCGTTAAATTGCAGGCGATTCCCCTTGCCGTCGCGCAGCAGCTTCACGCCGGAAAATTTCGCTGCATTCGCGTCGAAGCGCTCGAATAACTGCTTCGGAATGAAGTGTGCGTGAATGTCGATGACCAGGTCTTTCATGCTGCGCCCTTGAGTGGAGGTTTCTTGCGCGTCCCGCTGATCGCTTTCCAGATCGCCAGGTGCGACATCGGCAGCGTGTCGATCGATGCGCCTAGCGGATCGAGAGCATCGTTAATGGCATTGGCGATCGCCGCTGGTGCGCCAAGATAGCCCGCTTCCCCCGAGCCTTTCTGCCCGAACGTGGTGAGGGGAGAAGGCGTGCAGTGGTCGACGATTCTCAGGCTCGGCACCTCCATCGCGCTCGGAATGAGGTAGTCCATGAACGTGCCGCTGGCGAGTTGGCCGTCGTCGGTATAGGCAAATTTTTCATACAGCGCCGCGCCGATGCCGTGCGCGATGCCGCCATAGGTCATACCGTGCACGATGTCCGGATTGATCATCACGCCGCAGTCGTGGCCGCACACGTAATTCGTCAGCGCCGGCTTGCCGGTGTCCGGATCGATCTCGACCAATACGACATGCGCCTCAAACGCATAACAGGGATACATCTGGATTCGGCCCTCGGGCGTCGGCAGCCCACCGCCCGTTGGCACTTCCCAGACGAACTTCGCCTGCAGCCCCGGCTCGATGCCGGGAGGCATCTTGTGGAATTTGCGGTGCGCGATCTCCACGATCTGGTCCCAGGTGAGTCTCTTGTCCGGAGCGCCTTTCAGGCGGACGTTGCCGTTGGAGTACTCGAGATCAGCCGGCGCGCACTCGAAATTGTGCGCGGCGATGGCGATGAGTGTTTGCTTGATCTTTTTCGCCGCGCCCGCAGCGGCGCCGCCCAGCATGATCGCCATGCGGCTGCCGACCGGGCTGTTGGAGGGCAGAGCGGTGAGTGAATCGGCGTGCACCACGCGAATAGTCTCTGGATCGCGCTCGAGGATTTCCCCCAGCACGGTTGATACCAGCGACTCGTGGCCCTGGCCGGAACTGGACGTATTCATCACGCCGGTGATCGAGCCCGAGAGATCGACGCGGACGAAGCACGAGTCCATCCAGGTCGTGGTCTCGTTCTTCGGGTTCATCAGCACCTCGAAAGCGGAGTTCGCGCCGCTCGGCTCGAGGCAGGCGGAGATGCCTATTCCGGAGAGGCGTCCGGCGCGGCGCGCTGCATCCCGCGCGCGCACCAGTCCGGCGTAGTCAATGGCGGCGAGCGCCTTATCGAGCACGGTAGCGTAGTCGCCCGAGTCGTAGGTCGAGCCGCTAGGGATGGTGTAGGGGAATTCGTCATTGCGGATGAGATTCTTCTTCCTCAGCTCGATCCTGTCCATGCCGAGGCAGCGCGCGACACGGTCGATCGCCCGCTCGATGGCGAAATTGGTCGGCGCCTGGCCGAAACCGCGCACCGCCTCCTGCGGCGTCTTGTTCGTCATGACGGAAGTAGGCTCGTACTCGATCGTGGGAATACGGTACGGCCCGCAGATCGCGGATATGGGTTTGCCGAGTTGGAAGGGCGAGCGGCCGGCGTAGGCGCCGACATCGTCCACCGCGCGGATCTTCATCGCGCCTATGGTGCCGTCCCGTCCGAACGCGACCTGCATATCGAAAAAGCGATCGGGTCCCTGCATATCGCCACCGCGCATGTTCTCGAGCCGGTCCTCGATTAGGCGCACCGCCACGCCGAGGCGCTTGGCGAGGTAGCCGACAAGCACCGTGTGCTTGATACCGCGCTTCACGCCGTAGCTGCCGCCAACATCCACGTCGAAATGCACGCGCACCGCATTCCCGGGCAGGCGCAGCGCGCGCGCCGTCTGGTCTGGATACTTCGGCATCTGGATCGAAGCCCAGATATCGAGGATCTGCGTGCCGGCGTCCCATTGCGCCGCGATGCCAAAAGTTTCGATCGGTACCGTGGCGCTGCGGCCCCACGCCGCGCGAAAGGAGAGCTTGCGCTCCGCCTTGGCGAACATCTCCTCGACCGGCCCCCAGACGAACTTGCGGTGATAGAGAACATTCGAACCGTGCGCCGGGTGCACGAGCGGCGCGTCCGGCGCAAGCGCCGCTTCGGGATCGATCACGTGCGGCAGCATTTCGTATTCGACCTCGACCAGTTCCGCGGCGTCCTCGGCGAGCGCGCGCGAGTCCGCCACCACGGCGGCCACCCATTCGCCGGCATAGCGCACCACGCCTCTCGCCAATGCCCAGCGCGTCACCTTGGGCGCATCGATGCCGATTGCGAGCGAATCGGTGTTGGCGCAGAACTCCTCGCCGGTAAGCACGTACAGCACACCCGGCATGGCAAGCGCGGCATCGGTGTTGATTGACACGATGCGCGCGCTCGCATGGGGCGAGGCCACCAGGCCCACGTGCTTCATTCCAGGCAGCGCCACGTCGGCGACATAGTGCCCGCGGCCGGCAACGAAGCGGGGATCTTCCTTGGTCCTGCGCTTCGCGCCTATGTAGCGGTAACCGTAGGGATTTTTTTCCGCGGTGCTCATTTGGTTGTTTTCCGTCATGCGCGCCGCGGCGAGGCGCACGGCCTCTACGATCTGCTGGTAGCCAGTGCAGCGGCAGAGGTTGCCGGCGATGGCGTCGCGGATCTGCGCTTCGGAAGGGTCAGGATTCGCCGCGAGCAGCGCCTGCGCGGCGATCAGCATGCCCGGCGTGCAGTAGCCGCATTGCAGTCCGTGCGTTTCGCAAAAGCTATCCTGCAGCACGCTCATCGAGCCATCGGGGTGCGCGAGTCCCTCGACCGTGGTCACGTGGTGGCCGTTCGCCTGCACCGCGTACATAAGGCAGGAGCGCACCGGCTCCCCGTCGAGCATCACCGAGCAGGCGCCGCAAATGCCATGCTCGCAGCCGATGTGCGTGCCGGTGAGGCGCAGTTCGTCCCTCAGCCAGTCGACGAGCGACAGGCGCGCCGGTACCCGAGCCGTGCGCCGTACGCCATTTACTTCGACAGTGATCAAATGCAGCGCTTCGCTCACTGGATAGCGCTTGCCTTTTCGCGGGCCGCGCGCAGTACCCGGACGGCGAGCACGCGTGCCAGGTGCCTGCGGTATTCGGCGCTGGCGTGTAGGTCGTTGCTCGGCTCCGATTCCGCGGCCGCGGAGTGGGCGATATCCTCGATTACGTTTTCCTCGAGCCGCGTGCCGGCGAGACGCGCGGCGAGTTTCGGAAACGCGAGCGGCGTCTGACCGACGCCGCCAAGGCCCAGCGCCACGCGTGCGCAGCGCCCGTCTTCATCGAGCGCAATCTGCGCCGCGGCCGCGACCATGGCGAAATCGCCGTGGCGCACGCTGATCTCGGTAAAGGCCGATCCGGTGCGCCGCTCGGGCCACACCGGCCAGTGAATTTCCTCGAGGCATTCGTCCGGTCGGACC
>JBGOTT010000282.1:0-5548 GCA_041476585.1 Gammaproteobacteria bacterium
ATACCCGACGGCATCGAAGTGCCAAAGCGGTGGTGTTGATTGACCACAGAGGGTAAGGAGGGCTCGAGATGAAGATTACGACGATTGGCCTGAATTTGGCAAAGCGGGTGTTTCAAGAGAACGTGCGGTTCAAAGCGGGCGCCTCCGCCCCATGCCCTCCCCAGCCTGAGCAGCAGCGTGGCCAATCCCACGGCGGCACGGATCAGAATCGGCCCAAAGCGCGCGAATAAGAGCATTCCGACCCTCACCTCCCCTACGAACTAATTTTTTCGCGCGCAACCGGTAAACTGATCACTTGCGGCTAAGCAAGGTTGCCGCCAACGAGGTAATGACCATGGCGATCCGCATTCATTACTGCTCTGGCTGAGGCTACAAACCCGAAGCCCTCCGTGTGAAGGCTTGGATTGAAGCTCGCGGGCGCGGACCGGTTGACGTCCAGCCGGGAAAGTCGGGCCAGTTCGACGTCGTCATCGACGAAAAGCTCGTCTACTCGCGCTACGAGACGGGACGGTTCCCGTCGGACGCCGATCTGGAGAAGATCAAGCTCTAGTTCGTGCGTGCCGCGCTGGGTAACAGCCACCTCGTTACATCCCCCGTCAGCGTCGTTCCCTCGCACTACCCCGCGACTCCCACGGCGGCACCGGCCTTAGTTCAACCAGGACCGAAAACTAAACGGGAGCCGAAGCTCCCGTCGCAATGTCCTTGCGAGACTCAATCAGGCTTGTGCGGACTTTCTGCGTCTGCTGAATCCGAGGCCGGCTAGGCCGAGGGCGATCAGCCGCGCCCAAGCCGCCTTGGCGCGCTGCGCGAAATCGCTCAAGACTTCGGCGACTCCGCCGGAGATCGTCCCCGCAGCTACGACCTTCGCCGCCCGCGCCCCGCGGCTGCGGTAGGAATACCGGCCGCAGTAGCGCACCAGGTGCTCGTAGCGATCGGGAATGAATTCCTGCCTCGCCCGCATATATCTCGACCCTCGGCCCACAGCTGGATGAGGCTGGTATCTTATTCAGCCATGCAGATTCATGTTCCCGACCCGGCCTACACCAGTTCTGTGCAGGCCCGTGCGAGTTTCCGGCTCGCGATAAAGATTGCGCTGGGCTTTGTCGCCCTGATCTGGCTCGTACAGTTGTTGAATTCGGGTCTGGACCTAGGGCTGGAGCGCTTCGGCGTCCGCCCGCGCCAGTTGGGCGGGCTTCCCGGCGTTCTGGTCGCGCCTTTGCTGCACAGCGGATTCTCGCATCTCACTGCGAACTCCCTGCCATTGCTGGTGCTGGGCGCGGGAATGTTGTATCTCTATCCAAACTCGGCTCTCAAGGTGATTCCAGCGGTCTATCTGGGACCCGGCGTCGCAGTGTGGCTATTCGGCCGCGCATCGGTTCATATCGGTGCGAGCGGACTTGTCTACGGCTTGGTCAGCTATGTCTTCGTGGCGGGCGTGATCCGACGCGACAGGCGCGCTGTTGCCGCGTCCCTGCTGGTGTATTTCTTATACGGCACTCTGGCGTGGGGAGTGTTCCCGATCAAGCCCGGGATCTCCTGGGAAACCCATCTGGCTGCCGCGCTTATCGGGCTGATACTGGCAGTTTTCTTCCGGAACCTCGATATACCGCCGCGCAAGCGCTACGACTGGGAAGACGAGGTCGATTAGCTCGGGCTAGGAAGTAACGGGGTCGCCTCGGTCATTGGGGTGGACGTCGTCGCCAGTTCCGGGGCGGCGCCGCCTGATGCCCCGGCGGCCACCCAAACTCCTCCGCCCTGAGCATGCGTAGGCGCGCCTGATCGCAGGCGCCCGAAGGCTGGCCGTTGCCGTTCCTGAATGCCCGAACTTTATCGCACCCGGATTCTTGCGGCCCAGAGCAATCATGTCATCGAATCTTGCATAGGGCGAATCGCTTTTCACGAACAGAAGCTGCCGAAATTCCGCGTATCCGAGCAGGGTTTTGAGTTCGGTTGAATCGAACTGCGGCCTTTGCTGGTGGGTGACAAGAGCCTTATAGGATGTCGTCATCATCGCGATCGTGTACCCGTCGGGCGCGGCATTGACAAGTTCGTGCATCGCAAGCGCCCCCGCCGCGCCGGCCATATTGACTACCACAACCTGCTGCTCGAGATACCGGGGAGCGACTTTCGCCAACGCGCGCGCGCTCAAGTCAGTGGGCCCGCCGGCTGCGAAACCGACCAGGAACCGAATGGGCTTATCGGGGAACTGCGCCAGTGCTGGCGACAGCGATGGGAACGTCGTAAAGAGCCCCGCGGCGACCGCGATGCAACGTACGGATCGAGACACGATCAGCCTCCAAATATTGCAGTCTGTCCCCGATTATTGCGCAAGGTAATCGGTGATGACGATGGAAGGTCGGACTGCGTCACTATATCCGGCCTGTTTGCGAGCAATTCTTTGCTCTGGCCCTGATGAAAGCCGCACGCCCGGTCCTCGCTCGTTAGTCGGCTTCGATTGCCGCCTTCGTGCTTGATCAGGTTTTCCGGGCGCCGGTCTGACCGATTCATCATCAACGAGTGCAGTCGCAGTAGGTGTCGGTATTCCGGCCGGGCGCAGCGCCTCGAATCGCGCTGGCGGGCAGCATCCTCCGTCATGTGCCACATCGTGCGCACGAGCTTGCCGGCGCGCTCGGCGGGGATGATCCGGTACCAGAGACGGAGTTCGGTGAGCGCCGGGCATCGTTTCATAGTTTTTTCATACTATGCTGGCTTGGCGCGCCTAAGTCATTGATTTTTGGTGGGCGGTGCAGGGTTCGAACCTGCGGCCCCTGCTGTGTGAGAGCAGTGCTCTACCGCTGAGCTAACCGCCCCATGCTGCGGACCGCGGATTCTAGCGCGGAAACGGGAGTAAAGTCATGCGTCGGTCTGCGCATTCTAGCGCGGGAGACGGGCATGCCGATCTTCAGGCAACTTTTCGATCCGCAGTCATCGACCTATACCTACCTGCTCGCGGACGCGGCCACGCGCGAAGCGATGCTGATCGATCCGGTGTACGAGCAGGTGCGGCGCGACGCCGCGCTGCTGGAGGAACTGGGATTGAAACTCGGCTGGACGCTCGAGACCCACGTGCACGCGGACCACGTCACGAGCGCATGGCTGCTCAGGCAGCGGAACGGCAGCCGCATCGCGCTTTCGCGCGCGAGCGGTGCAAACGGCGCCGACCGCTATCTCGGCGACGGCGAGCGGGTCGCGTTCGGCCGCCATTGCCTCGAGGCGCGAGCCACGCCCGGCCACACCGACGGTTGCATGACTTACGTGCTCGATGACCGGACACTCGCGCTTACCGGCGATGCACTGCTGATACGCGGTTGCGGGCGCACCGATTTCCAGCAAGGCGACGCGCACAGGCTGTACGGCTCGGTGCATGAGCGCATCTTCAGCCTGCCGGAGGACTGTCTGTTGTATCCGGCGCACGACTACCGTGGCCTGACCGTGACCAGCGTGGGCGAGGAGAAGCGCTACAACCCCCGCCTGGGCGGCCAGATCGGCGTCGAGGACTTCGCCGGCTACATGAACAACCTCGGCCTGCCGCACCCGAAGCAGATCGATGTCGCGGTGCCGGCAAACCTGAAATGCGGCGAGCCTCCGCCGGGCTCCGCAGCGGGGGAGGACTCCGATTGGGCGCCCCTCACGCTGACCTTCGCGGGAATCTGGGAAGTGCAGCCGCAATGGCTCGAAGAGCATCTGCGCGAGGTGCAGATCGTGGATGTGCGCGAGCCGGCGGAGTTCGACGGCCCGCTCGGCCACATCGCGGGCGCGCACTTGCTCCCGCTCGGTTCGCTCATGGCCCGCGCAGGGGATCTCGCGCCGGACCTGCCGATCGTGACGGTGTGCCGCTCGGGCGCCCGCTCCGCGCAGGCGAGCGTGCTGTTGAGCAAGGCGGGGCGCGACAAGGTCGCGAATCTCACTGGCGGAATGCTGCGCTGGAATGCGCAGGGGTTTTGCGTCGAAGGCGGTACCGACTACTAGGAATTCTCGGTTTCGCCGGTGAGGCGGATCGCCTCGATCTAGTTTGAACGCGCCGAGGCAGTAGAATCGCAATCCCTTTTCGATCGCTCCCGATGGTCCGCACCCGCTTCGCCCCGAGCCCGACCGGTTTCCTGCACATTGGCGGCGCGCGCACCGCGCTGTTCTCGTGGGCGTACGCGCGCGGGCACGGCGGGAAGTTCGTGCTGCGCATCGAAGACACCGATCTCGAGCGCTCGACGCAAGCCTCGGTGCAGGCGATCCTCGACGGCATGCGCTGGCTGGGCATCGACTGGGACGAAGGCCCGGAATTCCAGATGCAACGCCTGCCGCGCTACAAGCAGGCCGCCGACCGGCTGATCGCTGCGGGACACGCCTATCGGTGCTGGGCGACGAAGGACGAACTCGAAGCAATGCGCGAGCAGCAGCGCGCGCGCGGCGAAAAACCGCGTTACGACGGGCGCTGGCGTCCCGAGCGCGCGAAGGCGGCAGGCCTCGCGCCGCCGAAGGACCGCGCGCCGGTGATCCGGTTTCGCACGCCCGAGGACGGCGAAGCGGGCTGGAACGACATGGTGAAGGGCCCGATCGCGTTTCCCAATGCCGAACTCGACGATCTGGTGATCCTGCGTGCCGACGGCGTGCCGACCTACAACTTCGGCGTGGTGGTCGACGACCTCGACATGAGCATCACCCACGTCATCCGCGGCGACGACCATGTCAACAACACGCCGCGCCAGATCCACATCTTTCGCGGCTTGATGGCAACTGAGGGCGCCGAGCTGCCGCGGTTCGCGCACGTGCCGATGATCCTCGGCGCCGACGGCGAGCGCCTGTCCAAACGCCACGGCGCGGTGAGCGTCATGCAGTATCGCGACGAAGGCTATCTGCCCGAGGCGCTCGGCAACTATCTCGCCCGCCTGGGCTGGTCGCACGGCGACGAGGAGATCTTCTCGATGCAGCAACTGGTGGAGTGGTTCGACCTGAGGCACGTCAGCCATTCGCCGGCGCAGTTCAGCCCGGAAAAGCTCACCTGGCTGAACCAGCACTACATCAAGGCGAGTTCCGCTGCGCGCCTTGCCGAACTGGTCGAGCCGCAACTGCGCGCGCTCGGCGCGCCGCTCGATCGCGGGCCGGCGCTGGCAGCGGTGGTGGCGCTGCTGAAAGACCGCGCGACGACGATCAACCACCTCGCGGAAAGCGCGATGCTGTTCTACGGCGAGCACCCGCCGGCTGCCGCGCTGGTTGCGGAGCACTTGACCGAAACGGTGCGCCCTGCATTGCGCATGCTGAAGGCGCGGCTCGCGGAATGCGTCTGGGACAAGGCGGCGATTGCCGCAGCAGTGAAGCAGGTGCTTGCCGCGACCGGTCTGAAAATGCCCCAGTTGGCCATGCCGCTTCGCGTGCTGCTCACCGGGCGCACGCAGACCCCGTCGATCGATGCGACCATCGAATTGCTCGGCCGCGAAACCGTGCTGGCGCGGCTTGCGCATCACCTTGATACGGATTAGAAATTTCTTTGCGGATCAAGGTTCGCGCCGCTATAATGCGGCCCCTGCTCTGGGGGTATAGCTCAGCTGGGAGA
>JBGOTT010000283.1:0-5536 GCA_041476585.1 Gammaproteobacteria bacterium
CGCGCCGCGAGCTTCGCCTCGTCGATCCGGCCGAGGTTCCCGAGCGCGATCACCATCAGCCGATGACCGCTGGCGAAGTTCGGGCTCTCCTGTACGGCGCGCTGCGCCGCCGCCAGGGCTTCGTCGTACCTACCGGATATCGCGTGCGCCACGCCAGTGCCGACGATGAGCGCGCTCATCCCCGGATCGAGCGGGCTGAGACGCATGGCGCGCGCGAAATGTCCGATCGCTGCATCGCCCTCGCCGACGAAGGAACTGACCATTCCCGCGGCAAACAGCACCATGAACAGATTCGGGCTCAGGCTCAAGGCACGGTCGATGGCGCGCTGCGCCTCGTCATAGCGAAACCCCAGGACGCGAAAACCCAGCGCGCGGTAACCGAGCGAGCCGAGCACAAGGCCTGCACAGCTCAGGATCGTGGGATTGTCCTGGTGGTCCGCAAGGGCCTCATCCGCCAATCGCAACCCCCCTTTCACATCGTCGGCGTTGCCATAGCCGTTAATAACACGCTCCAGGCATGCAAAGGCGCCCATCGCCTTAGCTAGGGAGTAGCGCGGGTCCATCTCCAGCGCGCGGTGAATAAACGACGACGCCTCGTCCTTGCCCGCTTTTGTCGAACCGGGCATGAGTCCAGGAAGGGCGCGCAGCAGCAGATCGTAGGCCTGAAGGTTCGAGGTCGGCTTCACCCTAGTGCGCTCCAATTCGGCGCGCCGGATGCTCGGTTCGATCGCCCACACTATGCTTTCGGTGATCCGGTCCTGGAGCTCGAACACGTCCTCGAGCGTGCCCTCGAAGCGGTCCGCCCAGACATGGCGCCCGTTTTCCGCCTCGATGAGCTGGCCGGTGATGCGGACGCGGTTGCCGGATTTCCGGACGCTTCCTTCAAGAACGTAGCGCACCCCGAGCTCGCGGCCGACCTGCTTGATGTCCACCGCCTTGGCCTTGTAGACGAAGGTCGAATTGCGCGCGATGACGAAAAACGCCCCCATGCGCGCCAGTGCCGTGATGATCTCCTCGACCATGCCGTCGGCGAAATAGTCCTGCTCCGGGTCGCCGCTCAGGTTGCTGAAGGGCAGCACCGCAAGCGAAGGCAGATCCGGAAGCGGCGGGGTTGCGCGGGTGGAAGCCATGGCCGGCGCGGCGGCGCTGCCGTCTGTGCGTACCGCGAACGCGCGCACCGGGTGCGGGATGTTCTTCACCTGCTGTTCGCCCTGATCGACGAAGGTCGCGCTCACTTTGCCACGGACTGCGCCCTGCACTGCGTCGGATACAGTGATCCCGCCCGGCTCGGCCAGCCCTTCCAGCCGGGCCGCGATGTTCACTCCGTCGCCGTAGATGGTTCCGTCGACCTTCTCGATCACGTCGCCCATGTGAACGCCGATCCGAAAACGCATTCGGCGGTCTTCGCTCAGCGCGCCAGAGGAAGCATTGAGTTCCTGCTGCACCGCGAGTGCGGCAGTCACGGCTCCGGCGGCGATATCGAACACGGCCAGCACCGAGTCCCCGGCCATGTCGATCACGCGGCCATGGTTAGATTCAATCTGTGTACGAAACACCGCGCGCGCAGTATCCAGCGCCGCCACAGTGCCTCGCTCGTCCGCCGCCATCAGGCGTGAGTAGCCCGCTACATCTGCCGCGAGGATCGCCGCCAGGCGCTGCTTGAGTTCGGTGCCGCTCACCGGTGCCGGCCCCTCCCCGAGCCGCGTCGTTGATGGATAGTACCGCGACCGCGTTCTCAGGCGGGAACACCGGCGTTATGAGTATCCGGTCCTGGCAGGGAAGCGACTGTCCGCCGATGGTCGGTTCACGATCCAGAGCGGTCGTTCGAGCGTAGACTGACTTCCGACTAGGATTGACTGGGCTCTCCGCTTGCTGATTCCGGTGCTTGCGCTGCGTCGTAACGATCGGAGGGGGATCGAATGAACAGGCGTGACACGGTACTTGCACTCCTTGCGCTCGGCGCTGCGCCACTTGCCACCCTCGCACAGCCGCCCACGAAGCCGGCTCGCATTGCGTATCTGGGATTTAGCAACCCCGAAGCTGTCGGACATCTTATAGATGCATTCAAGCAAGGACTGCGCGAGCTGGGCTATATCGAGGGCAAGAATGTCCTATTTGAATTTCGCTGGGCGTTGGGAAAAGCCGAGCGACTGCCGGATCTCGCGAAGGAGCTTGTGGCGCTCAAGCCCGACGTTATCGTGGTAACAACTACGGCCACCGCCCTCGCGATGCAACACGCAACGACCACGATTCCAATTGTCATGACATCCCTAGGCGACCCGGTTGCCAGCGGATTGGTCAAGAGCCTGGCGCGGCCCGGAGGAAACATCACGGGGTTTGCGAACCTCAATGTCGACACGCAGCCCAAGCTGATCGAATTGCTGCTCACAGTCATTCCCGGGCTATCTCGCGTGGCCTTACTGCGGAATCCCTCCAACCCGACCCGTGGGAATTTTCTGAACCTCCAGACCGTGGCGCAGAAAATGAACGTGAAACTAGTTCTGATGGAAGCGCAGGCTCCAGCTGAGATCGAGTATGCGTTTGCAGTCATGAGCCGGGAGCATACCGGGGCCGTCATAGTTCACGCTGATTCGTTCTTTCTCCAGCAAAAACGTCAGATCGCAGAACTGGTATCAAGAAATCGAATGCCCTCCATTTTCGCGTCCCGGGAGTATCTCGAGCCTGGCTGCCTAATGAGTTATGGCGTGAATCTTTCGGACCAATTCCATCACTCCGCCACCTATGTGGACAAGATCCTGAAGGGCGCCAAGCCCGCCGACCTTCCCGTTGAGCAGGCGACGAAGTTCGAGTTGGTGGTGAACCTCAAGACCGCCAAGGCCCTCGGTCTCACCATCCCCCAGTCACTGCTCATGCGGGCGGATGAGGTGATCCAATGAAGTGCTGCGATTTGTGAACCATGCGCGCTCAGCCCGCACCCAGGTAGGCTTGCCTCAACGTCTGAATGTTCGGGATGAAGAAGGTCGCCACCGAGATGTCGCCGACCATGCGGTCGATGAACTGCAGCTTGTCGTCGCGGCTCAGGGTGGTGCCCCACTCGAAGGCCAGCCTGGACTGGAGCTGCTCGGCGTGTTCGAAGGTCAGCCCGATTGAGGGCAGCACGTCGGCCTCGGCCAGCAGCACGGCCTCGTGCGCCAGGTGCGGCTCGACCGGCAATCGCTCGAGCGGCGGTGGCAGCGTTGAGGCGAGCGGCGTGGCCGGCCCGCCGGCGGTATGGCGGGCCCAGCACGCACGGGCGAACGGCACTCCGGCGCGCGGCTCGGTGGCCAGCACCAGCGTCTGCAAGCGGCGGCATTCGTCGTCGTCGACCCTGGCCGCGCGCAGATACGGCTGCGCTTCTTGTACCGCGAGGAGTTCGAGGCGGAACGGCGGCGAGGCGCTTCTCGAGCCGTCATGATGGAAATCGTGCATCAGCGCCGCGGTCACCACGCGTGCGGTGCGGCGCGGATCGAGCAGCACCAGGCGGGCGAGATACAGCGCGCTGAGCATGACCTCGAGGAAGTGCTGGCCGTTGTGGTAGCCGGCGGCGACGCCTGCGCCGATGCCGCGGTCGATGTCGCGGGCGATTGCCCGGCCCGCCCGCAGTAGTGGATCGATGTCGGGCAGCCCGATGCTGCGCGAGGCCAGGGTGTGGGCGTGTTCCAGGCGGTCGGGCCGAGCGCCGAGCTGCGCAAAACAAGCTACCATCTCGGCGCCAACCTGTGGCGGGCCGAGCGAACCCACAACCGCGAACGGCGGTCGGGTGAGCCTTGGCACCTCGGTTTTCACGTGTTTGTCCGGTCTCACTGCGACAGGCCGGCCTTGCGCAGGCCGTCGACGAACCGGTCAAGAGTCGCCGGGCTCTTGTAGGGCATAACCCGCCGCATGTGTTCCAAAGAGTACTTCGGGTTGATTTCCGTCAGTTCTCGCCACATTTGCCGGGCTTCTTCATGGCGACCGATATGGCCGTAGAGCGAGGCGAGGTAGGCGCGTGTTACGTCCGAGTGCGGCATGCGGATCAGGCGACGCTTGAACGACGCCTCGGCCTCGTCAAAACGTTCCAGTGCGAATTGGGCTCGGCCACCAGCCTGGATCCACAGGTCGAATTGCGGGTCAAGCCGCATCGCCTGCTCAAAGAGCTTGATCGCCCTCTCATGCTGCCCGGCGAAATCCAACACGTTTCCGAGGATCCCATAGGCTTCGGCCAGATTGGGATCGAGTTCGATCGCGCGCTGCACGGCACACTCTGCATCGTCCAGTTGTCTAAGCCACATCAGGGCGATGGCAAGCGCTAGATATGATCCCGGCTCGAATTCGCTCGCTTTGCAGGCCTTGCGTGCCAACCCGAGGGCTCGCTCGAGATGGTCCGCGCCGGGATGGGTCGATTTCGCCGACGGCAAGTGTCGGCCTGGATGCCGCGCCGCCCCCCGTGCCAACCCGGTACGCACGCACCGGCTCAGCGATGTTCTTCACCGTCTGTTCGCCCTGGTCTTCGAAGGTGGCGCTGACCTTGCCCTTCACCGCGGTACGGATCGATTCCGACACCGTGATGCCGCCCGGCTCGGCAAGTCCTTCCAGGCGAGCTGCGATGTTGACCCCGTCGCCATAGACTGTGCCGTCCGCCTTTTCGATCACGTCACCGAGGTGAACGCCGATGCGGAATCGCATGCGGCGGTCTTCGGGCACGTCGGTATCGAGGGTCTTGAGTTCCTGCTGAACGGAAAGCGCTGCCGAAACGGCCCCGCTGGCCGTCTCGAACACGGCCAGCACCGAGTCGCCAGCCATGTCGATGACGCGGCCCTGATTGGATTCGATCCCCGACTTAAAGACACTGCGGGCCGCGTCGAGGGAAGCCACCGTGGCACGCTCGCCCGCTGCCATCAGACGTGAATAGCCGGCCACATCGGCAGCGAAAATCGCCGCCAGGCGCTGCATGAGATTAGAACCGCTCACCGGTTTCGGTCCCTCCCCGGGCCGTGTAGCCTGTGGATATTACCGCGCCCGGCTGCTCAGGCGGGAACTCCAGCGCTTTGAGTGTCCGGTTGCGGTCCAGGCTGTGTGAAAACGCGGGCGCTCGATTTTTCTGTCGTTCAAAAGTTGGCGTATCGGCATCTACCGAGCCTGCTCGACACGCCGCAAAAAACTGAGCCGAGAGAAATCGTCGTGTGGCGGGCTGGGTTGGGCGTTCTTACACATACATGGTCGCCCCTGTTTGCCAAGCACTCAATTGATGACGGCAAGAAGGCAAAGATTGCAGCCTATCCGTCGGATCAGCCTGTTGCCGCCAATAACCGACGGTTGACCCGCACGACCGAACCCCCAATACTCGCGTGATTGAAATGCCTATCCGTTGCTCGACATCACAGACTACGCCAAGGGCGCGTTGCTCGAGAACCAGGGCGACTCGTCGATGCAGCAATATTTCGTTCTCGACGGCATCCTGAAGCGCGTGGTGTCGAACGCCGCGGGCAAGGAAATGATCCTGCGCTTCGCCGCCTGATCCCGCGTGTACGTTTTGAGGTGGACCTGAAGCCCCAAC
>JBGOTT010000284.1:0-5482 GCA_041476585.1 Gammaproteobacteria bacterium
GAACGACGTCTCGCTGCGCAACCTGATCCCGGCTGAACTCTCCAAGGGCTTCGGCTTCCTGAACGGCAAGCCCTGGACCGCGTTCTCGCCGGTGGCCGTGACGCCCGACGAGTTGGGCGAAGCCTGGGACGGAAAACGCGCGCACCTGCCGCTGGTCAGCCATGTGAACAGCGAGCTGCTCGGCAAACCGAACTGCGGCGCCGACATGGTCTTCCACTACCCGCGCCTGATCGCGCACGCGGCAAAAACCCGCGCGCTCACTGCCGGCACCGTGCTCGGCGCGGGCACCGTCTCCAATCGCGACCACTCCACCGGCTGCGGCTGCCTGGCGGAAAAGCGCGCGATCGAGACCATCGAGCACGGCAAGCCGGACACGCCGTTCCTCAAGTTCGGCGACCGCGTACGGATCGAGATGCTCGACGCGGAAGGGCGGTCGATCTTCGGCGCGATCGACCAGCGGGTGGTGCAGCTTAGCTAGGCGTGCACCCGCACGAAGTTGCGAAAGCGCGGGTAGATCACCTCGCGCCAGCGCCTGCCGGCGAAGATGCCGTAGTGACCGGCCTTCGGCACCAGAAAATGCTCGCGGCGCTCGCGCGGGATGTTCAGGCACAGCAGGTGGGCGGCCTCGGTCTGGCCGTTGCCCGAGATGTCGTCGAGTTCGCCTTCGATGGTGAGCAGCGCCGTGTCGCGGATTGCCTGCGGCCGCACCAGTTCTTCGCGCACGAACATGCGGCCCTTGGGCAGCGCGAAATCCTGAAACACGGTGCGGATGGTATCCAGGTAGTACTCCGCCGGCATGTCGAGCACCGCGTTGTACTCGTCGTAGAAATCGCGGTGCTTCTCCGCCGATTCGTCGTTGCCGCGCAGCAGGTGGTTGAAATAATCCCCGTGCGCATCGAAATGCCGGTCCGGGTTCATCGCCACAAAACCCAGGTGCTGCAGGAAGCCCGGGTACACCCGACGCGTCCCGCCCGGGTACTTCGAGGGCACGCGGTGGATCAGGTGCTGCTCGAACCACGAGTACGGGCGCTTCGTGGCGAGGTTGTTGACCGAAGTCGGGCTCTTGCGCGCGTCGATAGGCCCGCCCATCATGACCATGGTTTTCGGCGGATTCGCCTCGCGCGCCGCCGCCATCAGCGAGAGCGCCGCCAGGACAGGCACCGTCGGCTGGCACACCGAGACGACGTTGAGATCCGGTGACAGGAGGCGGATGAACTCGCGGATGTAATCGACATAGTCCGCAAGGTGGAACGGCCCGTTGTAGACCGGCACCATGCGCGCATCGACCCAATCGGTCACCCAGACGTCGTGCTCGGGCAGCAGCGTGCGCACTGTGTCGCGCAGCAGGGTCGCGTGGTGCCCCGAGAGCGGCGCGACCAGCAGAATTTTCGGATCGCTGCGCGGCTGGGCAAGCTGGCGCTCGAAATGCACCAGGCGGCAGAACGGTTTCACGTGCGCATCGACCAGCCGGACGGCGACCTTCTCGCCGCCGATCGTCGTTTCATCGATGCCCCAGGCGGGCTTCTCGTAGCGCTGCGTGACGCGCAGGAACAGGTCGCTGCCGGCGCTGATGCGCCGTGCCAGCGGCGCATAGGAAAACGGGCTGAAAGGATGGCCGAACCAGCCGCGCGAGAGTTCGGCGGCATAGCGCATCGGCGCAAGCGCAGTGTGCTGTGCTTCGAAAAGGTCGTAGAGCAACCCGTTCCCCGCAGAATGTAACTGTTCGGTTATATCAGAAATTTTTCCGCGCTGCACAAGCAGCTTTGTCAACTTGTATTCCCGTCGCGCATATCCTCGTCAGGTATGCTCGGTTCCATGCGCTGGGTGCTGCGCCTGCTCGCCGTCGTGCTGGCCCTGATCGTGCTCGGGGCGGGCGGCCTGTATATCTACCTGCGGCAATCGCTGCCGAAACTTGAGGGCGAGGTTCACCTGGCGGGCCTTTCGGCCCCGGTCGACGTGCTGCGTGACCCCTACGGCATCCCGCACATCTACGCGGCGAACCTCGAGGATGCGAACTTCGCGCTCGGCTACGTGCATGCGCAGGACCGGATGTGGCAGATGGAGGTGAACCGGCGCATCGCCTCGGGGAGGCTCGCCGAGCTGCTCGGTGCGCCGGCGCTCGAAACCGACCGTTTTCTGCGCACCCTCGGCGTGCATCGTGTCTCGCAGTCCGCCTACCAGCGCGTCGACGCGCAAACCCGGCGCGTGCTCGATGCGTATGCCGCCGGCATCAACGCTTTTCTCGCATCCGATCCGGTGCTGCCGCCCGAGTTCTTCATCCTGCGCCACCGGCCCGAGCCGTGGACTGCAGTCGATTCGATCGCCTGGCTGAAAATGATGTCCTGGGACCTCTCCGCCAACTGGCGCAACGAGTTGCTGCGACTGCGCCTTGCGAAACACATGCCGGTCGCGCGGATACAGGAATTCCTGCCACCGTACCCGGGCGACCCGCCGGTGCCGCTGCCGGACCTCCGAACGCTCTACGGCAACCTGGAAAAGGAGGCCGTGCAGCTCGCCGAAGACCTGTCGGAGCATGTCGCCGCGCTCGCGCTGCCCTCGGGCGAGGGGCTCGGCTCGAACAACTGGGTGGTCGCCGGCAGCCGCACCGAGAGCGGCAAGCCGCTGCTCGCCAACGACCCGCATCTGCGGCTCACCGCGCCGGCCGTGTGGTATTTCGCGCACCTCGACGCGCCGGGCGCGGGGATGATTGGCGCGACGTTGCCTGGAGTGCCGATGATGGTGCTGGGCAGAAACGGGCGCATCGCCTGGGGATTCACCAATACCGGTGCCGACGTGCAGGATCTGTACCTCGAAAAGCTCGACAGCGCCGGCAGCTACGCGACGCCCGACGGCACGCAGCCGTTCGCGACACGCGAAGAGCGCATCAAGGTCAAGGACGGCGAAGACGTGCCCATCGTCGTGCGCAGTTCGCGCCACGGCCCGATCATCTCCGACGTACTGCAGCCCGCGCGCGATGCCACGCCGCGCGGCTACGCGCTCGCGTTTGCCTGGACCACGCTCGCGGAGGACGATCTCTCGATCCAGGCGGTGGCGCGCCTGCCGCTCGCACGCAGCTGGGATGAGTTCGTCGCGGCACTGCGCGATTTCGCTTCGCCGCAGCAGAACATCGTGTATGCCGACATCGACGGCAACATCGGCTACATCGCACCGGGGCGCGTGCCGGTGAGAAAGCCCGAGAACGACCTGCATGGCCTGGCACCGGCACCCGGATGGGATGCGCGTTACGACTGGACGGGCTACGTGCCGTTTGAAGAGCTGCCGCGCGCGTATAACCCCGCCAGTGGACGGCTGTGGACCGCCAACGAGAAGATCGTGCCGGAGGATTACGCGCACTACATCACCAGTGAATGGCAGGAGCCGTATCGCTCGAAGCGCATCGGGGAAATGATCGAGGCCACGGCAAAGCACAACCAGGGCAGCTTCGCGCGCATGCACGCCGACGTGGTTTCGCTCGCCGCGCGCGAGTTGCTGCCGCGGCTGCGCGAAACGCGGCCCAGGAGCGAGGAGGCACGCCACGTGCTGCACCTGTTCGAGAGCTGGCAGGGCGAAATGCTGGCGGGCCGCACCGAGCCACTGGTGCTGTGGGCGTGGTGGCGCGAGCTGACGCGCGCAATCTACGCTGACGAAATGGGCGACGCCTTCGCCGGCAACTGGATGGCGCGCGCCCCTTTCCTCATCAACGTGCTCAACGACAAGGACGGCCAGTCGCGCTGGTGCGACAACGTGAACACCGCCCCGGTGGAGGGCTGCGCGGAACTGCTCGCGGAATCGCTCGAAGCGGCGCTCGCCGAGCTGCGCAGGCGCTACGGGACGGACATGTCCGCATGGCGATGGGGACCGGCGCACCCGGCGCGCCACGAGCATCGCCCGTTCAGCCGGCAGAAGTTGCTCGCGAAATGGTTCGACATCGTGGTGCCGACACCGGGCGACAACTATACGGTCAACGTCGGACGCATGAATTTCGGCGACGACGAACCGTTCGAAAATCACCACGCGGCATCGCTGCGCGCGATCTACGACTTGGCCGACCTGGAGAAATCGCTGTTCATCCACTCGGGCGGCCAGTCGGGCAACCGCATGTCGCCGCATTACGAGTCCTTCGCCGCGGCCTGGGCGCGCGGAGAGTACGTCCCGATGAGCACCGACCGCGGCCGCATCGAGCGCGCCGCCGCCGGGCGGTTGAAACTCATCCCTGCGAAGTAGCCCGGCGCAGGTGGAGGTTGTTGGCAACCAGCGCGCCGATCACCAGCGCGGCTCCCGCAATCTCGATGGCCGCAAAGCTGCGCCCGAGCGCCGCCTCGATCGCGAACACGCACACCGGAATCAGGTTCAGCGACAGCATCGTGTTGAGCGGCCCGAGATACTTGTTGGCGAAGTTGAATCCCAGAATCCCAAGCACCACGGTACAGGTCGAGAAATAGACGATCTGCCAGGCGATCGAGGTGACCGCCGCCGCGCTCGGCAGCGTCGCGATACCCGCCGCGATTGCGACGCCGTTGGCGATGAACAGGCCGACCGCGCCCGGAATGCACGTCAGCACCGTGAGCCGCAGCGGCGACCAGCCCGGGAAGCGCGCGGCCGAGAGCGTGTAGATCACCCAGCTGACCGCGCCGAGAAACACCAGTACATCGCCGAACAGTGCGCCGCCCAAGAAGGCACGCGCGGGATCGCCCTTGGTCACCACCAGGATCACCCCGGCGAGCACCGCGACGACGCAGCCGATCACGAACGGCGCCGGCCGCTGGCCGCGCGTCAGCCACACCGTGAGCGCGATCAGCGGCGTCTGCATCGCCATGATGATGGCGGCGTGCTCCGGCCGCGTAAGCGTGAGCCCGCTCCAAACCAGCAGGTTGAAGCCGGCGATGCCGATCAAGCCGAAGATTGTCGCCTGAACGAGCCGGCCTTCGAAGCGCAGCGCGTGCCGGCCTTCGATCGCCCACAGCAGCGCGACCAGCAGCATCGAACCGAAGATGTAGCGCAGCGTCGCGAGGCCGAACGCATCCACGACCGACAGCGCGCGCTTTCCGATCGAGAACATCGGCGCCCAGCACAGGATGGACAGGAAGATCCAGCCGAGGCCGCGCAGCAGGTGGGGCGGGGAACTCACGGGCGCAGAGCTTACGCGGCTTCGCGCTGCGCGTGAGGGAGTTCGGTGAAACTACATCCGACATCCTGGGCTCCCGCTTCCGCGGGAGCGACAAGAAAGTTGCTACGCCGCCTTCTTCTCGTCTCTCAGCGCGCGCCGCAGGATCTTCCCGACGTTGGTCTTGGGCAAGTCTGCGCGAAACTCGACGTGCTTCGGCTGCTTGTACCCGGTCAACTGCTCCTTGCAGTGCGCGAGCACCTGAGCTTCGGTCAGCGACGGATCCTTCTTGACGATGAACACCTTCGGCACCTCGCCCGAGTGCTCGTCCGGCACGCCGATGGCCGCGACTTCCAGCACCCCCGGCATCATCGCCAC
>JBGOTT010000285.1:0-5473 GCA_041476585.1 Gammaproteobacteria bacterium
ACTTCGGTTCGGCCGGTGAGAGGGAGATCCGCGAGCGCGTTGCGGCGCTGTTCGAGAAAGTCGGCCTGCGCACCGACCAGATGGTGAAGTATCCCTACGAGTTCTCGGGCGGGCAGCGCCAGCGCCTGGGTATCGCGCGCGCGCTTGCGCCCAACCCGCGGCTGATCGTGTGCGACGAGCCGGTCTCGGCGCTGGACGTGTCGGTGCAGGCGCAGGTGATCAATCTGCTGATGAACCTGCAGGACGAACTGGGGCTGTCGTATCTGTTCGTCGCGCACGACCTCGGCGTGGTCGAGCACATCAGCCATCGCGTGGCGGTGATGTATCTTGGCAGGATCGTCGAACTGACCGATAAGCGCTCGCTGTTCGCCGATCCGCAGCATCCGTATACCGAAGCGCTGCTCTCCGCGGTGCCGGTCCCCGACCCACGGGCGAAGCGCAAGCGGATCATCCTTTCGGGCGACGTGCCGAGCCCGGTCAACCCGCCGCCCGGCTGCCGTTTTCACACCCGCTGCCCGTATGCGTTCGGGCGTTGCAGAACCGAAGAGCCGTTGATGAAGGAAGTCCGCCCCGCACATTTTGTTGCGTGCCATTTGCGCGACGTCGCGAACTGATCAGGAAAACAGCGCGGTCAGGAATGAACTTCGATTACGTCATCGTCGGCGCGGGCAGTGCGGGCTGCGTGCTGGCCAATCGGCTCAGCGCGGACCGGCAGCATCGCGTGCTGCTGCTCGAGGCCGGGCCGTCGGATGGATCTGTCTGGATCCATCTGCCGATCGGCTACGGCAAGACCATGTTCCACCCGGTTTACAACTGGGGTTTCCACACCGAGCCGGAACCCGGCATGAACGGCAGGCGCATCTACTGGCCGCGCGGGCGCGCGCTGGGCGGCTCGAGCTCGATCAACGGGCTGATCTTCATTCGCGGGCAGCGCGAAGACTACGAGCACTGGGCGGCGCTCGGCAGCCGTGGCTGGGGCTGGAGCGAAGTGTTGCCGTATTTCATCCGCTCCGAGGCGAACCAGCGCGGCGCGAGCGAGTACCACGGCGCGGACGGCCCGCAGGCTGCGTCCGATATCGGCTCGAAGCATGAACTGGTCGAGGCGTTCATCCGCGGTGCCGCCGAGCAGGGCATCCCGAGAAACGACGATTTCAATGGCGCAGCGCAGGAAGGCGCCGGTTACTACCAGCTCACCACGCGCAACGGCCTGCGTTGCAGCGCCGCCGTCGCGTATCTGAAACCGGCGCGTCGACGGGAGAACCTGTCGATTGGGACCGATTCGCACGTGACGCGCGTTCTGTTCGGCGCGGGCCGCGCTACCGGCGTCGAGTTTCGGCGGGGCGGGCGCCTGCTCACCGCGCGTGCCGCTCGCGAGGTGATTGTTGCGGCGGGCGCGCTGCAAAGCCCGCAACTGCTGCAGCTCTCCGGCGTCGGTCCGGAGGCGCTGCTGCGCGAGCACGGCATCCCGGTGCTGCGCGACCTGCCTGGCGTCGGCGAGAACCTGCAGGACCATCTGCAGCTGCGCCTGATCTTCCGCTGCGCCAAGCCGATTACCACCAACGACGAACTCAACAGCCTGTCGGGCCGGATGAAGATCGCTCTGCAGTGGCTGCTCGCACGCTCGGGGCCGCTCGCCATCGGCATCAACCAGGGCGGCCTGTTCACGCGCGTGCTGCCGGAATCGAAGACGCCGGACATCCAGTTCCATTTCGCCACGCTTTCGGCGGATCTCGCCGGCGCAAAGCCGCATCCGTGGTCCGGGTTCACCATGTCCGTGTGCCAATTGCGGCCCAGTTCGCGTGGCCACGTGCGCATCAAGTCGCGCGACGCGTTCGAGCCGCCGGCGATGCAGCCGTACTACCTCTCGACCGAACTCGACCGGCGCTGCGCGCGCGAAGCGGTCCGCTGCGCGCGGCGCATCGCGCGGAGCGAGGCGATGCGGCCCTATGTTGCCGCCGAGTTTCGTCCGGGCGAGGGCGTGCAGAGCGACGACGAATTGCTCGCGTTTGCGCGCGAGTACGGGGCGACCATCTTCCACCCTTCGGGCACCTGCAAGATGGGCAGCGACCCGCTGGCGGTGGTGGATGCGCGCCTGCGCGTGCACGGCGTGGAGGGGCTGCGCGTGGTGGATTGCTCCATCATGCCGACGCTGGTGTCGGGCAACATCCACTGGCCGGCGGTGATGATTGCGGAGAAGGCATCCGAGATGATTCTCGAGGACGCGCGCGCGGAGGCGTGAGGCCATGGACCCGATCGAGCGGATCCGCGCGCAACTGCGCGGTGCTGGAAAGCGGCTGGTGCTTCCGGAGGGAAGCGACGAGCGCATCCTTCGCGCTGCGCGCAGGCTGCACGATGAGGGCATCGCGCGCCCGATACTTCTCGGCAGCGCGGGCGTTTCGCTGGACGGCATCGCTGCGATCGATCCCGAAAAGAGCGACAGAAACGCAGCCTATGTGGAGCTCTATCTAGCGGGGCGCCCGGACACGAAACCTGCGATCGCGCAGCGGCTGGTGCGAAAGCCGCTGTTCCACGCGGGAATGATGGTGAAGGCGGGCCACGCCGATGCGATGCTCGCCGGCGTGGCGCACTCGACCGCGCGCGTGATCGAGGCGGCGTTGATGACCGTAGGGCTCGCGCAAGGCATACGCACGCCTTCGAGTTTTTTTCTGATGGTATTGCCTGACAAGGTCCTGCTATACGCCGACTGCGCCGTGAACGTCGATCCGGACCCGGAGATGCTCGCGGATATCGCGCTCGCGTCGGCCGGGAGCTATCGCAGGCTGCTGCACGACGAGCCGCGCGTGGCGCTGCTCTCGTTCTCCACCAAGGGCAGCGCCAGGCACGCGCACGTCGACAAGGTGGTGCGCGCGCTCGAGATCGCCAGGGAACGCGCCCCGCAGCTGGCGATCGATGGCGAACTGCAGGCCGACGCGGCGCTGGTTCCGGCCGTGGCGGCGAAGAAAGTGAAAGGCGAGAGTTCCGTCGCAGGCCGCGCAAACGTGCTGATTTTCCCGGATCTCGACGCGGGCAACATCGCCTACAAACTCACCCAGCACCTCGCCGGCGCGCGCGCGATCGGCCCGGTGCTGCAGGGCTTCGCGCGCCCGATCAGCGATCTGTCGCGCGGCGCGAGCGTGGAGGACATCGTCGCTACTGCTGCGATCGTTCTCGCGCAGGCGTAGCGCGAGGCACGATAATGGCTCGCGCACCTTTGCCTTCTGCAAGGAAATCCCGATGGCCGGCTTCAAGCGTCACGTTTTTGTCTGCCTCAACGAGCGCGATCCCTCGGATCCGCGCGGCTGCTGCAAACAAAGAGGCTCAGAGGAAATTTTCGTGGTGTTGAAGGACGGCGCAAAAAAGGCCGGCTTGAAGGCAGAGGTGCGGATCAACCGCGCCGGGTGCCTGGATCATTGCGAACATGGCCCTACGGTGGTGATTTATCCCGAAGCGGTCTGGTACCACGTGCCTACGGTGGAGGATGCGCAGGAGGTGCTGCAGAGCCACGTGGTCAACGGGAAGGTCGTCGAGCGGCTGTTGATCGACAAGATCGCGTAGCCGCCTACTTCTGCGCAAGGCCGAGTTTTTCGAGAATCACTCTCTGCTCGGCGTAAGTCTCGCGCGCGTAGCGCGTGTAGTCCTCTGAATTCCGGTACCAGAGCTCCTGGTCGAGCTGCCCGAGCATCTTCACGTGGATCGGGTCTTCCATGCCCTTCTTGAAGGCGTCGTGAAGGATCCTGAGCACCCCGGGATCGGTCCCTTTCGAAGTGCCGATGCCGTAAGGGGAGTTCTGCACGATGCCGAGCCCGACTTCCAGCAGCGTCGGAACCTCGGGCCAGCGTTTGGTGCGGGTTTCTCCCCAGGTCACCAGCAAGCGCATCTTTCCGGATTGGACGTGCGCTGCCCATCCCGTGGAGTCCGAGATCGCGAGGATATTGCCGCCGAGCAGCTGGGGGATCGACTCAGCCACCCCCTTGAACGGCACATGCAGGAACTGCAGCCCCAGCTTGTCCGCGATCTGTGCCATCGTGATGTGCAGGCTGGTGCCGTTGCCGGGCGTCCCGTAGCTGATCCTGCCCGGGTTGGCGCGGGCGTAGTCGATGAACTCCTTCCAGTTCTTGGCCGGAAAATCCGACCGCACCACCACGCCGAAGGTGTATCCGGACACTCCCAGAACGTACGTAAGGTCGTTCAACGGATCGAACTGGACTTTCTGCATGTGCGGGTAGCGGAACACCGTGATCGGGATCTGCGCCATGGTGTAGCCGTCGGAGCGGCCGGCGACGGCCAGTGCCTGCGCGCCGAGCGTTCCCGCCGCGCCGGGCCGGTTCTCCACCACGACGCGCTGCCCGAGGTATTTCGACGTGGCCTCCGCGAGCGCGCGCAGCGCGAGATCGCTCGAGCCGCCGGGCGGCCAGGGGCAGATCAGGGTTACCGGCTTGGACGGAAACTCCCGGGCCGGCGCGGACATGGAGGCGGTCGCGCTCAGTGCGGCGATTGCGATAACGCAGGCCAGGCGGAGAAGGCGATCAACTCGCGAAGGCATGGAGCCGCCTACTTTCCAGCCTTGGAGGCAGCCAATTCCTTCTCCAACTGCTCAATGCGCGACTGCAGCGCGGCCATGCGTGAATTGAGCAGGCCGACGTTGAAGAAGGTCTCGTTCTCGGCGGGCGCGTCGAGGGTGTTGCCGTAGCCCAGCCAGGAAGAATCGTAAACCTTCACGTTCCTGAAGCCCAGTTGTTTCAGCACACCGGCACTCTCGGAAGCACGTGCGCCACTCTGGCAGTAAACGATGGTTTCCTTTTCGGGATCGAGCCGGGCATAGAGCTGCTTCAGTTCGGCTACGGGCTTGAGCGACATGCCCGAGGTGTCCGCCACCTGCTTGCGCGACAGCTTGAGGGGCGTGTCGGGGTCCACCCAGTTGTGCTCGTAGGGAATGTTGATTGCGCCTTTGATGTGCCCGCCGCGGATGGAGCGGATATCCTCGCCGCTGAATTCCTTGGGGGTGCGCACGTCGAGGATCTGCACGTTCGGGTCGTTGAGCCGCGCGACGACTTCGCGGGTGCTGACCGCCACGGCGGGATTCGCAGTCAGCCTGAGCGCGACCGCCGGGAGCCGCTGCGCCTCGCGGCTCACCGGATGGCCGGCGGCCATCCAGTCCTCAATCCCCCCGTGGTAGACGCGCACGGCATTGCCGCCGAAATACTGGATCGCGTACAAGCCGAAATACGGGTTCCAGGTGCCGCGATTGCCGTATACGATGATTTCCCGACCGGGTTCGATCCCGCCATCACCGAGAATCTTTTCGATGCGGGACGTTTCGATGAAGTCTTCGGTGTTGTCGTCGCGCAGCACTTTTGGCGCGTCGCCGATGCTGACGGCGCCATGGATGTGGCCCTTGGCATACGCATCGGCAGGGCGCACGTCCCAGACGATGACGCTGCGCTTCAGCGCCTCGGCGACATAGGCGGCGTCG
>JBGOTT010000286.1:0-5468 GCA_041476585.1 Gammaproteobacteria bacterium
AGATCATCGAGCGGCGCGTGCAACTGCTCACCGGGTACCAGGATGCCGCCTACGCCGCGCGCTACCAGGCGCTGGTCGAGCGGGTGCGCTCGGTCGAGAAACAGCGCACCGGGAGCGAGAAGCTCGCCGAGGCGGTGGCGCGGTACTACGCCAAGCTGCTGGCGTACAAGGACGAGTACGAGGTCGCGCGTCTGTATGCCAGCGGCGAGTTCGAGAAAAAGATCGCCGCGATGTTCGAAGGCGACTACAAGATGGTGTTCCACCTTGCGCCGCCGCTGATCGCGAAAGCCGATCCGCGCACCGGCGAAGCGAAGAAGATGCAATTCGGCGCCTGGATGATGCCGGCGTTCCGCGTGCTCGCGAAGCTGAAGCGCCTGCGCGGCACCGCGCTCGACGTGTTCGGACGCACCGAGGAGCGGCGCATGGAGCGCGCGCTGATCGCCGAATACGAGCGCACGGTCGAGGAGCTGCTGGCCGGGCTGGCGCCCGCGAAGCTCTCGCTCGCCGTCGAGATCGCGTCGCTCCCCGAGGAGATCCGCGGCTACGGCCACGTAAAGGCGAAGTCGGCAAGCGCAGCGAAGAGCAAGCTCGGCGAGTCGCTCTCGCGCTGGCGCGGTGCGGCGGCGGCGGTGGCGAAAGCGGCCTGATCGCGGCGACGATGCGCGTGGCATCGCTGGCGTTCGCCGCGGCGCTCGCGGCAGTTTTCGTATCGACGCAGGCGGCGGCGCAGGCTGCCGAGGAGCGCAGTTTCGAGATCGATGGCGAAACGCTGCGCTATACGCTGCGCACCCATCCCGCCGACGCGCATCGCTTCGCGCATCCCTTCGATCCCGCGGCGCAACTCTCCCCGGGCAGCGCGCTCGATACCGCCAAACTGCTGAACCAGTACCTCGCGGCCGGGAAGATCGAGGATGCGGCGCTGCTCTCCAACTCGCCAAAACGCCGCTATGCGGTATTGCAGGATTACCAGCAGGAGGTCGGCGAGGAAGAGTTCCGCCGCGTGTTTTCCCAGTATTCCTATCCCGAGAACCGGCTCGCCGCGGAAATCACCATCGGCGCGCATACCCTGCTGATCTGGTACCTCGCCCAGGACCACCGTTACGCGGGCCTGTTCTTCATGCAGATCGAGGGTCGCGCGCTGATGGACGATGTGCCGAGCGAGACGCGCTCACAGCTGCGCCGGCTGCTCGAAGCCTACCGGGCGGGTGAGATTCGCGCCGCGACGCGCTAGCGTGCACCCCCCCCCGCGCAGACGACAGCCACTAGGCCTTCAGCGCGAACGGGTTGAAGTTGGTGTGGCGGTCGTAGTAGTCCTCGTGCTCGGCGCGTTTCAGAAAGCCGACGATGCGATAGGTGATCGGGGTCATCACGATCTCCCAGCCAGTCTTGAGCAGATACTGCGCCATTGCGACCTTGACGATGTCGGACGTTGCCCAGATGCCGTAGAAAGCGATGGCGTAAAAAAGCACGGAATCGACCAACTCGCCGGCGATGGTCGACCCGATGGTGCGCGTCCAGAGCCATTTCCCTTCGGTCCACAGCTTCATCTTGGCGAGCACGTAGCTGTTGACGAAGCTGCCGCACCAGAACGCGATCATCGAGCCGGCCGCGATGCGCCAGGCGTTGCCGAAAACGCTCTCCAGCGCGGGCTGATAGGTTTTCATGTATTCGGACGGCGCCGGCGGCAGGCTGACCACCACCCAGGCCATGAACGACGCGAACGCGAGCGCACCAAAGCCCGCCCAGACGACGCGCCGGTCCCGCCCGTAACCGTACACCTCGGTGAGGATGTCGCCAAAAATATACGAAATCGGAAAGAACAGCACGCCCGCGCCGAACGGCGTCGGGCCGAGCACGGGCAGGTCGACCAGGGCCTGCTTGGCCGCGCCGATGAAATTGGAGCAGATCAGCACGGTCACAAACGCCGCCATCACGAAATCGTAGTAGCGGTAGCTGCGCTGTCCGGCGGTCATGGAAGCCGGGGCGAATGATCGACGATGTCGTCGTCGAGCGGCACGCCGAGCGCATCCAGCACCCGCGCCACCATCGCGTAGAACGCGGCCACCAGCGAGAGCTCGACGTATTCCGCGTGGCTGAACTGCCGCATGGCTTCGTCGTAGACCGCGTCGGGCACCGTGCCGGCGGTCACCGCCTCGCACAGCGCCAGCGCGGCGCGCTCGCGCGCATCGAACAGCGTTGCGTCGCGCCACCCGCTAAGCGCGGCGATCTGCGCCTCGCTCACCCCGGCGGTGCGCGCCATGCGCAGGTGCTGCGCCCATTCGTACTCTGAATTCACCAGTTGGGCGCCGCGCAAGATCATCAGTTCGCGCAGCTTGCGCGGGGTCGCGCTGTCGGCGCGGATCGCCTGCGCGAACTCGGTCCAGGCCGCCGCCAGCTTGGGCGCGTTGCCCAGCGCGCGGTACAGATTGACCGGATTGCCCCACAACGCCTCGAGGCGCTCTTGCAGCGCCGGTTCGAAACCGGCAAGGGGGACGCGTCGCATGATGTTCCGCAAGATGTTTATGCATTGTACGATGCGTGCATGGCCGCCCACCGGACCGGAACCTGCCCCTCGGGGGACGTCACGCTTCACTACCGCCGCTTCGGCAAGCCAGGCGGAACGCCGCTCGCGATGCTGCACGGCGTTTCGTTCTCTTCCTTCGACTGGATTGAAATCGCCACCGCACTCGCCGCCGATCGTGAAGTCGTGGCAATGGATCTGCGCGGCTTCGGCGATTCGAGCTGGAGCGCGGCGAAGGATTACACGGTACCGACCAACGCGAAGGACATCCTCGCGCTCGCCGGCCATCTCGGCTGGAAGAAATTCTTCCTGTCCGGTCACTCGATGAGCGGGCGGCATTGCACCTGGTGCGCCGCCGAGAACCCCGAGCGCATCGCGGGCCTGGTGCTGGGTGATTATTCACCGGAGAACGCGCCGGCCGGTTCGCAGCGCGTCGCGCAGAGCGTCGCGAACACGCCGGACGTGTTTGCTTCGGTCGACGACGCGATGCGTTATTTCAAAGTGGATCCGGCGTCGAGCGACGGCCGCAAGCGGCGCACGCGCTTCGAGACCTATTTGAAGCCGGTTCCCGGCGGCTTCGCGGTGAAGCGCGATACGTTCTTTCGCGACCAGTTCAGAAAGACGCTCGAGACCGGCGAACGCCCCGGGCTCGGCGTGGACCTGTGGGAGGCGCTCAGGCGCCTCCAGGTGCCGGTCAAGGTCATCCGCGGCGCGCGCTCGGACCTGTTTGCCGCGGAAACCGTCGCAAAGGTCAAAGCGGCCAATCCACGCATCGAGCTGGTGGAGATCGACGCGGGGCATAATATTGCGCTCGACAATCCGGACGCCGTGATCCGGGTAACGCGCGCGTTCCTGGAGGCGCCATGAGCCAAGCCGTCGCAAACGAGCCGCAAACCAAGCTGCCGCCCCTTGCACCGGTGAAGACGCGCGGCATCGACCACCTCGCCTTCGTGACCGACGACCTGCCGGCGACGATGGATTTCTACACGCGCGTGCTCGGCATGCAGCTGGTGCACGTGCGCCGCGTCCCGTTCGAGCGGGACCGCGGCCAGCCGCCCTACGACAACCTGCGCCACTATTTCTTCAACATGGGCGGCGACTCGCTGCTCGCATTCTTCGAGTACCCGAAGGGGCTGGCAAGACAGAATCGCGACCTGCCTGGCGGCATGCAGCACATCGCCTTCCACGTGCCGCGCGAGCGTTTCGACGCTTTCGTAGAGCACGTGAAATCCTGCGGCGTGAAGGTGATCGGGCCGGTGCCGCTCGGCGGGCGCTTCTGGTCGGCGTACTTTTTCGATCCGAACGGCATTCGCCTCGAGCTCGCCACCAGCATCGCCGACGAGCGCATGAACGTGGTCGAGTCGGTGCTGCAGGGCGAAGACGAGGCGCGCAACGAGCTCGAGACGCTTTTCTGCGATGCCCGCGAGGTGGAGAAGTGGCTCAAGCAGATGCCGCTGCGCTGAGCCGCGGCGCCGAGGCCGCGCGCGCGTTCCAGTTGACGCGCCTCCCGCCCGATTTCATCGACGACCCATACCCTTATTATGCGGCGCTGCGCGCGCACGACCCCGTGCATGATCTGGAAACAGGCGGGGTGTTCCTCAGCCGTTACGAAGACGCGCTCGCGGTGTACCGCAATCCGCAGGCAAGCTCGGACAAGAAGGAGGAATTCCGACCGAAGTTCGGCGATTCCCCGCTCTACGAGCACCACACCTCCAGCCTGGTGTTCAGCGATCCGCCGCTGCACACGCGGGTGCGCCGGCTCATCATGGGCGCGCTCAATCAGCGGGCCATTGCGCGAATGGAGCAGGACGTCGTCACGCTGGTGGACCGGCTGCTCGCCGGCCTGGACGAAGCGCGCGAGGCCGACTTCATCGAAGACTTCGCGCTGCAGATTCCGATCGAGGTGATCGGCAACCTGCTCGCCGTGCCGCGCAGCGAGCGCAGGCCGCTGCGTGGTTGGTCGATCGCGATTCTCTCCGGACTCGAGCCGGCGCCGAGCGCCGAGTTGCTCGAGTGCGGCAACCGTGCGGTGAGCGAGTTCAAGGACTACCTGCGCGGCCTCGTCGCCGAGCGCAAGCGCACGCCCGGCGACCCCGAGGTCGACGTGCTCACGCGCCTGATTCAGGGCGAGCGGGACGGCGAGCAGTTGACCGAGAACGAGCTCTACCACAACTGCATCTTCATGTTGAACGCGGGGCACGAGACCACCACCAATCTGCTCGGCAACGGTACCTGGCTGCTGCTCAAGAACCCGGGCGAGCTCGCGCGGCTGCGCGCTGACCCGGGCCTGCTCAACACCGCGATCGAAGAGATGCTGCGCTACGAAGGGCCGATACAGCTCAACAACCGCCGGCTGGCTGCACCGATGGAGCTCGGCGGCCGCGCCCTGCCCGCGAGCACCTACATCACCATAGGCATCGGCGCTGCAAACCGGGATGCGCAACAGTTCCCCGATGCCGGGCGATTCGACGTCGGGCGCAGGCCCAACCGCCATCTCACGTTCGGGCAGGGCGACCATGCCTGTTCCGGCATGAACGTCGCGAGGATGGAGGCGCGCATCGCCTTCGGCCGACTGCTTGCGCGCTTTGCGAAAATCGAGCTTGCCGGCGCGCCCGAGCGCGACCGGCGCATACGCTTCCGCGGCTTCCGCCGCCTCCCCGTGAGGGTGTCATGACGATCTACTGGACCGGCGCCGCGCGCGCAACCAAGGAAGTTCCGATCGGACAAGCAGAAACAGAGGCGCGCGTGCAGCTTGCCGCGGCCTACCGCGTCTTCGACATGCTCGGCTGGACCGAGATGATCTTCAACCACATCACGCTGCGCGTGCCGGGCGGCGAGCGGCTGTTCCTCATCAATCCGTTCGGCCTGCACTACCGCGAAATCACCGCCTCGAGCCTGGTGCTAATCGACATCGAAGGCAATCCGGTGCGCGAATCGAAATGGCCGG
>JBGOTT010000287.1:0-5427 GCA_041476585.1 Gammaproteobacteria bacterium
GCCCCGTACCAGAGGAAACCCTCGTCCCAGAGGCTGAATCCCTGGTGGCTTTCCCAGAAGAAGAGCGCGAGGACGGTGCCCGCAGCCAGCAGCAACGCGTCGACGATTGGTTTGGATTGCGAGGCGTGGGTATTCATCTACGTGAACTGTTCTACAGGTGCTGTCGTGAATATCGGTGCTTCCCTGGCTGGCAAAGCGTTTCGGAGGTGTTTAAGGCACATTGCGCAGCAACCGAGAGGAGGATACTTGTAACCGCGATGAAACGTGTGTTCATGGCCTATCCCAACCGTACGAAACGCGCAGCGAGAGTCGCAGGGATCATTGCCAGGATCGCGCTTCGCGCCGCGCGAGGGCCAAGGGCGCGCCGGGGCGGGATAAGTTGTCCTATCGCTTTACGCCTCGCCTATCGCCTCCAGCTCAGTGTGCGCCGCGAGCCACCTCGCTTCGGACGCTTCGATCAGGCTGGCGAGTTCCTGCTGGCGCTGCGTCAGCGTCTTCAATTGCTGCGGATCGGGACTGGCATACAAGGCCGGATCGGCAAGCTGCGCATCGAGCCGCCGCTTCTCGGCCTGCCACCCTGCGAGCTGCCGCTCGATCGCTTCGACTTCTTTCACCAGCGGTCGGCGGCGCGCGAGCCGGTCCTGCCGGTCGCCGCTCTTACCCGAGGGTTTGACCAGCGTGTTGCGCGTCGTCTTTCGCGCAGTGAGCCAGTCGAGGTAATCGTCCAGGTCGCCATCGAACTCCGCCACTCGCCCGTCGGCCACCAGCAGGAATGAATCGCACACCGTGCGCAGCAGCGCGCGGTCGTGCGACACCAGCACCATGCTGCCCTCGTAGCCGGCGAGCGCGCGCGTCAGTGCATGCCGCATCTCGAGGTCGAGGTGGTTTGTGGGCTCGTCGAGCAGCAGCAGGTTGGGCCGGCGCCGCAACAACAGCGCCAGCGCGAGCCGCGAGCGCTCGCCGCCCGAAAACGGCCCGACCGGTGCATCGGCCGTCTTGCCGCGAAAGTCGAAGCCGCCGAGGAAATTGCGCAGCTCCTGCTCGCGTGCGCCGCGGTGCTCGCGCTGGAGGTGCTCCAGCGGCGATTCCTCGGCGCGCAACTGCTCCAGCTGGTGCTGCGCGAAATAACCGATCGCGAGGCCTTTGCCTTCGACGCGCCGCCCGGCGAGCGGCGCCAACTCGCCCGCCAGCAGCTTCACCAGAGTGGACTTGCCCGCGCCGTTGGGTCCGAGCAATCCGATGCGCGCACCGGCGCGCAGCTCGAGCCTGACGTCTGCGAGCACGCTCGTCCCGCAGTAGCCGGCCGAGATCCCGGTCAGCGTGAGCAGCGGATCGGGCGCGCGCCCCGGCTCGAGAAACTCGAAATCGAAAGGCGCATCCACGTGCGCGGCACTGATGCGCTCCATGCGATCGAGCGCCTTCAGGCGGCTCTGCGCCTGGCGCGCCTTGGTGGCCTTGGCGCGAAAGCGCACGATGAAGGCTTCGAGGTGCTCGATCTCGCGCACCTGCTTTTCGTGCATCGCCTGCTGCACCGCAAGCTGGGCCGCGCGCTGCTCCTCGAACGCCGAGTAGTTGCCGGTATGCAGCGCGAGCTTTCCGCCGCCGATGTGGAGCACGTGCGTCGCGCAGGCGTCGAGAAAATCCCGGTCGTGCGAAACCACGATCAGCGTGCCGCGATAGCCTGCGAGCCATTTCTCCAGCCACACCACCGCATCCAGGTCGAGGTGGTTGGTCGGCTCGTCGAGCAACATCAGGTCCGCGCGGGAACTCAGCGCGCGCGCGAGGTTGAGGCGCATCCGCCAGCCTCCGGAGAAGCTCGCCACCGGCCGCTCCAGGTCGGCATCGGCAAAGCCGAGGCCTGCGAGCAGCGCCGCGGCGCGTGCGCGCGCCGCGTAGCCGTCGATATCCTGCACGCGGGCGTGCAACTCCCCGAGATGAGCTCCGTCGTGCGACGCTTCGGCCGCAGCAAGATCGCGCTCGAGCTCCCGCAATGGCGCGTCGCCGTCGAGCACGAACTCGATCGCCGCGTCGTCGAGCGGCGGCGTTTCCTGGTCCACCGAGGCGATCCGCCAGCGCTCGGGCACTTCGCAGTCGCCCTGCTCGGCGTGCAACTCGCCGCGCAGCAGCGCGAACAGGCTCGACTTGCCGCTGCCGTTGGCGCCGGCGAGGCCCACCCGCCAGCCCGGATGGATCTGCAGGCTCGCGCCTTCGAACAGACGCTTGGCGCCGCGCGCGAGCGCGAGGTTGCGGAACTGGATCATGTGGGTGTCATTCGGCGGGGCGCATTGTAAGGCACGTGCGCGGCCTTTGGCCCGATGGCGGCTTGACCATCCGCGGCCCGTTCTGTACGCTTCACCTGTACATATTTCCCTGCCACCATGTCCAAAGTCAAAATCACCGAATTGCGCCAGAACCTCCCGACCTACCTCGCTCGGGTTCAGAAAGGCGAGGCAATCGAAGTGACGGTTCACGGCCGCGTGATTGCCCGGATCGTTCCCGAGGGAGACAGCGCAGCCCAGGCACGCGAATGGCTCAAATCGTTGCGCGGCAAGGCGCGCGTGGGTGACGTCATCAGCCCGACGGGCGCTCGCTGGAACGCCGAGCGTGGTCGTTGTTGATACCCACGTCCTGATTCACGACGCGCTGGAGCCGCAGAAGCTTTCGCGTCGCGCCCGCGCCGCGCTGGAAGGAGAGCATGGGCCGCTCGCCGTGAGCGACATCAGCATCTGGGAAATCGCCATGCTGATCGCGAAGGGACGCATCGATCCTGCCGCCGATGGAGTCCTCTTCGTCGAAAAGATTCTCGAAGGGCGAGCAATCCGGGTGTTGCCGATCACTCCCCGCATCGCCATGCTCTCCCAGTCCGACGACTTCCCGCACCGCGATCCTGCCGACCGCATCATCGCCGCTACCGCGGTCGCGCACCGCGCCCGTTTGGTTACGTCTGACGCCGAGCTGCGACGCTCCCGCGGGCTCGAGGTGATCTGGTGAAATCGGTCCGTCTGGCGCCGCGCGCCAAGCAGAACCTCACGAAGCCGTCTCCCTATGACCTCGGCAAAGAGTTCTTCGAGCGCAACACACGGACCAGGCCCACCCGTGAGACTGCTCGCCACACCAAGCGGCTGCTGCGCGAGCACTTCCGCAGCAAGTAAGGCATTCAATTCGCTGGTTGCGCGCAGGCGCCCGCCCTGCTCGCCTACAATGCCGCTTTCCAATAACGCAACGAGTTCCCCATGCCGCCCACCACCGCCCCCAGCGGCCTGATCATCGATGATGTCGTCATCGGCGAAGGCGAAACCGCCAGTGCCGGCCGGAATGTCACCGTGCACTACACCGGCTGGCTGATGTACGGCGGCACCGCGGGAAAGAAATTCGATTCGAGCAAGGACCGCAACGACCCGTTTGTGTTCCCGCTCGCCGAAGGCCGCGTGATCAAGGGCTGGGATGAAGGCGTGCAGGGCATGAAGGTGGGCGGCACCAGAAAACTCACCATTCCGCCCGAGCTGGGCTACGGCGCGCGCGGCGCAGGCGGCGTGATCCCGCCGAATGCGACCCTGATCTTCGAGGTGGAACTGCTCGGGGTCGCCTGAGCATGAAGATCACCGAAGTCGTCTCTCACCGTCTCTCGGTCAACGTCGACGAACCCTTCACCTCGCGTTCAATATTTCATGCAGCGGGCGCCACACCCTTGGCGCTCTGGTAACCTTCCTCGTCACCGTCGCCGATGTGGCCATCTTCAGCATCGGCGCGCCGTTCTGGGGATTGATCTTCGGATTCGCGGCCACGTGGCTGCTGGAGCGGGAGGACTTCCGCCCGCGGCAGAACTGAACCATCCAGGGGCACCCGCATGAGCAACCTCGAGCAACGCCTGCGCGCACTGCCTGCCGATACGCTGAAGGGCATCCGCCGCGGCATCGAAAAAGAGAGCCTGCGCGTGCGCCCCGACGGCAAGCTCTCGACCCGGCCGCATCCGGCCGCGCTCGGCTCGGCGCTCAGCCACCCGCACATCACCACCGATTTCAGCGAGTCGCAGCTCGAACTCATCACCGGCGTGCACGCCGGCGTGGAGGCCTGCCTCGAGGAGCTCACGCAGGTCCATCAGGTGGTGTATCGCCGGATCGGCGACGAAATGCTGTGGTGTTCGAGCATGCCCTGCGGTCTGCCGGCGGACGACGCGATTCCGCTCGGCCGCTACGGCACGTCGAACGTCGGCCGCGCGAAGACCGTGTACCGCATGGGCCTTGCGCACCGCTACGGCCGGCGCATGCAGACCATCTCGGGTATCCACTACAACTTTTCGCTGCCCGGGGTTTCGAACGACGGGTATTTTTCGCTGATCCGGAATTTCAGGCGCCATTCGTGGCTGCTGCTGTACCTGTTCGGCGCGTCGCCCGCCGTGTGCTCGAGCTTCGTCGCCGGCCGCACCCACGACCTGAAGGCACTCAAATCCGGCACGCTGTACCGGCCCGGGGCGACCTCGCTCAGGATGGGGCCGCTCGGCTACCAGAGCGACGCGCAGGCTTCGCTCGCGGTGAGCTACAACAGCCTGGAGAGCTACGGCGCTTCGCTGCAGGACGCGCTCACGCGGCCCTACCCGCCGTACGAGAAGATCGGCATCCGCGGCGCGGACGCCTACACCAGTTGCAGCCGCTTCCTCGCCGACGAAGTGCGCACGAAGATGGGCGTGCGCCGGCGCATCGAGGTCATCGCGAACGGCATCGATCTCGAGCTGTTCGATCGAAGCGAGCAGATCGACGCGCGCGCGAAGTTCGGCCTGCCGAAGGACCGGCCCGTCATCTTGTTCACCGGCAGGATGGAAAAGCGCAAGGGCATCCACCTCTGCCCCGAGATCGTCGAGACGATCCTGAAAAAGCACGACGTCGCCTTCGCTTTCGCGGGCGACGACCTCTTCCACTTCATCGAGAAGGAGTTCATGCCGCGGTTGAAGGCGCAACAGCTCAAGGGCTCGGTCCACTTTCTCGGCAAGCTCACGCTGAACGAGGTCGGCAGCTGCCTGCGCCAGAGCGACCTCTACTTCATCCCGAGCCTCTGGGAGAACTGCCCGTACTCCTGCCTCGAGGCGATGGCCGCCGGCAGGGCGATCGTCGCGAGCGACGCGGGCGGCCTGCCCGAATTGATCCGGGACGGCGAGAACGGACTGATCGCGAAGAGCGAAGATGCCCCGGCGTTCGCCCGCCAGATCGAGCGGCTGCTCGAAGATCCGTCGTTGCGTGAACGCCTCGGCCGCGCGGCGCGCCGCACGGTCGAGGAGCGCTACACCGACACCGGCATCGCGCAGCAGTCGCTCGACTACTATCGGCAGGCGTTGCGGCTCGGGAGCTGACCTTGGGTTCGATCTCGATCGAAGGCGATCCCGCCCGCCAACTGCCGCGCGACGCCTATGACGCGCAGCGCGCCAGCGTCGCC
>JBGOTT010000288.1:0-5413 GCA_041476585.1 Gammaproteobacteria bacterium
CGGCGGCGCACGCCGGTCTTGCGCAGCTTCCCGTTCTCACGCGTCGCGAACTTCGGGACAATTTCGAGTCGCTGAAGGCTGAACGACTTCCGGCGGGGCACGGGCCGGTGGGCGAGGCCCGCACCTCCGGCGCGACCGGTGCTCCGGTGCGAATCCTCAAGACGCAGCTCTCCCTGATGTTCTGGAACGCGCTCACGCTGCGCGACCATCTCTGGCACCGCCGCGAACTGGGAGGCAAGCTCGCGGTCATCCGGCAGGGCGTCCGGGCGGGCGAAGCGGCATCCTGGGGTCCGGCGACCGAAGGTATCGTCGCCACCGGGAGTTCGGTCATGCTGACGCCGGAATCGAACATCGACGAGCAGTTGCAGTGGCTCTTGCAGCAGCGCCCCGCGTACCTGCTGACATATCCATCGCTCGTGGCTCAACTGGCGCGCGCGTCGCTCGCGCGCGGGATGTCGCTGCCCGGGTTGCTCGAGGTTCGCACGCTGGGCGAGCAGCTCGATCCCGACGCGCGTGCGCTGTGCCGCGACGCATGGGGTGTGCCGCTCACTGACATGTACACGACGCAGGAGGCCGGGTACATCGCGCTGCAATGCCCGGAGCACGAGCATTACCACGTTCAGTCTGAAAACGTGCTGCTCGAGGTGCTGGACGACGACGAGCGCTCGTGCGGGCCCGGCCAGATCGGCCGCGTGATCGTTACCGACCTGCACAACTTCGCCATGCCGCTGCTGCGCTACGAAATCGGCGACTACGCGGAGGTCGGCGAGCCTTGTCCATGCGACCGCGGGTTGCCGGTGCTTCGCAGAATCGTCGGGCGCGTGCGCAATACGCTCGTGACAGCGGACGGCGGGCGCTTCTGGCCGCTGTTCGGGATGCGTACGGCGATCGATTTCGCACCGGTGATCCAGCACCAGTTCGTGCAGAAAGCCTACGATCTGATCGAAGCGCGCCTGGTCACCGCAACACCGCTCACACCGGCGCAGGAGGAAAGGCTGCGGGCCTTGATCCTGTCGCGGCTGCCGCGCGGTTTCCGGGTCCGGTTCGCGTATCGCGACAGCATTCCCCGCAGCGCGGGCGGAAAATTCGAGGACTTTTTTTCCGAGGTCAGCGACGTCTCGCGATGACGCGCAGGTAGTCGGAGCTGCCCGGCACGGTCGGGCCCGACACACCGGTCTGCGCATCCTGCGCGATCGGCGCCAGTGAAAAATGTTCGATCAGGAAACCCGCCTGCTCGAACAGGCGCCGGATCTCTTCGGCCGAGCGCAATGGATGGAAGTGCTGCCGGCGCGCATAGCTCTCCGCATCGCGTGCCAACGCATCCGGATCAATCCCGAGCGCGGGGCCGAACGCGCGGGCCCTGGTGCGCACCGCGTCACACAACGCCCGCGTCTCGTCTTCGCTGAAGCCCACCTGCGCGGCGCCGGCCTGCGGACGCACCCGGTTGACCGTGACGGCGATGCCGCCCGGACGGAGCAGCTCGTGCCATTTTGCGAGCAGCGCGGGCCGCTGCGGCGGCGCGAACATGGCGAAAAAGGCGTGCGTGCATACGACGTCGAAAGGCTCGCGCGATGAATAGCCCAGAATGTCGCCGCGATGCGTCTCGATCGGTCGCGCGATGCGCTCCGCGTACCAGCGGTTGAGGGCGAGCGGCGTTGCGCAGATGTCGAGCACGGTCGCCGAGACCTGCACGTGGTGGCGCCCGAGCGCCGCCAGCACCAGCGCAAGCATTGCATAATCGGCTGCGCCGGACACCAGAACGCGTAGCGGCGCGGTTGCGGGTGCCACCCCGTCGAGCGCGCGCTGGAACAATTCCGCGTGATGCTCCGGGGAGAGGGCGAGGCCCAGGAGCCGAAGGTACTGCCACAGTCCATGGCTGGGTGCGCAACTCTCACCGCTCGCCGGATCGATGCGGCACAGGCCAGGCGCCAGCCTGCGCGCAAGTGGCGCGCTTTCCAGAAGCGGCTCGAACACTGGATTCATGTGCGGTACGCGCGACGCGCCTTTCTGCGGTATCGTTTACGCAGTATATCCACGAGGAGGAGCCCCATGATCCGCCGGTTCGTGAAACCGTTCTGCGTCGCGCTTTGCCTGCTCGCTGCAATGCCGGTGCTCGGCCAGCAGTGGCCGACCAAATCCGTGAAATTCATCGTGCCCTTCCCGCCGGGAGGCTCGGTGGATCCGCTCGCGCGCCTGCTGGCGAGCAAGCTGGGCGACTCACTCGGCCAGCCATTCATCGTGGAGAACAAGCCGGGCGCATCGGGATCGATCGGCACCGGTCTCGCCGCCAAGTCCCCGCCGGACGGCTACACCTTTGTGTTCGTGTTCGATACGCATGCGGTCAATCCGTCGCTGATCCCGGGCATGCCGTTCGATACCGTGAAGGACCTCGCACCGGTGATGCTGGTGGGCACCGCGCCGATGGCGATCGTCACCCACCCCTCGAAGCCCTACAGGAGCTTCGGCGACGTGGTGAAAGCGTCGAAGGCAAAGCCCGAATCGGTGAGCGTCGGCTCGATCGGCAACGGCAGCCTGGGCCATCTGACGATGATGCTGCTGCAGCAGGCCGGCGGCTTCAAGATCACGCACGTACCCTACAAGGGCGGCGGACCCATGACCCAGGACGCGCTCGGCGGGCAGGTCGATCTCGCGATCGGGTCGGTGGCGGTGCTCGCCGCGCAGGTGAAGGGCGGCAAGCTGCGCGGCATCGCCGTCACCGGCGACAAGCGCTCGCACGCGGTGCCCGACGTGCCGGCGCTCGCCGAGCAGGGGTATCCAGGATTTTCCGCGCTCGCATGGTGGGGCGTGTTTGCGCCGACCGGCACACCCAAGCCGATCATGGACAAGTTCCATGCCGAGCTCGCGAAGGCGCTCAAGCTGCCCGACGTGAACAAGACGCTGACCGAGTCCCTCGGCATGGACGTGCAGTCGAGCACGCCGGAAGCGCTGCAGAAGTTCCTGCTGGGGGAGATCGCGCGCTGGGGCAAGGTGGTGAAGGACAACAACATCAAGGCGGACTAGCATGAAGCTGGCGATCCTCGATGACTACCAGCGCATGGCGCTGCGCTCGGCCGACTGGGAGCGCCTGCGCAGGCGCGGCATCGAGATCACGGCGTTCGACCGGGCATTTGCCTCGCTGGACGAAGCGACCGCGAAGCTTGCGCCTTTCGAGATTCTGAGCCTGATGCGCGAGAGGACGCCGTTTCCGAGCGCGTTGATCGAGCGGCTGCCGAAACTCAGGTTCATCTCGCTCACCGGCATGCGTGCGGCGAGTCTCGATTCCCGGGCCTGCAGCGCACGCAGAATCCCGATCAGCAATACGCGCAGCGGCAACGCCTATGCTTCGACCGCGGAGCTGGCGTTCGCGCTGATCCTCGCGGCGGCGCGCGACCTGATGAAGGCCGATCGCGGCATGCGCGCCGGACGGTGGCACGAGGGCTTGCAGGGCGGCGTGGTACTCGAGGGCAAACGCCTCGGCCTGCTCGGCCTGGGCAAGCTCGGCCTGCGCGTTGCGCGCTACGCGCAGGCGTTCGGCATGCAGGTGGCCGCCTGGAGCCAGAATTTGACCCCGCAGAAAGCGGCCGAAGCCGGTGTGAAGCATCTGCCGAAGGATGAGCTGCTCGCCACCTCGGACTTCATCAGCATCCATCTGGTGCTTTCGGAGCGCACGCGCGGACTGATCGGCGCGGCGGAGTTGGCGAAAATGAAGCGTGGCGCGATGCTGGTGAACACCTCGCGCGGGCCGATCGTCGACGAACAGGCGCTGATCGACGCGCTAAAGAACGGCCGGCTCGCGCACGCCGCGCTCGATGTCTATGACCGCGAGCCGCTGCCGGCGGACCATCCGCTGCGCGGGATGGAAAACGTGACGCTCTGCCCGCACCTCGGCTACGTGAGCGAAGACATTTACGCGGCGTTCTACGGCGACACGCTCGGGAACATCGAGGCCTGGCTGGACGGCAAGCCGATCCGGGTGATCAATCCGGAAGCCTTGGCATAGAGGTGCGCGGAGGGACGCTTCCCCGCTGGCTGGGCGTGCTGGCCCTGATGGCGATTGCGACGACGTTCGGCGGCAACCACGTCTCCGCGCGCGTTGCGTTCGACCACGGCACGAGCGTGAGCACCGCGGTCGCGGTGCGTTCGGCGGGCACCGCGCTGTTCGTGCTGGCGCTGCTGCGCGTCCAGCGCGTGTCTCTCGCGCTGCCGGCGGCCACCCGCTGGCGCGCGGCCGGGATCGGCGCGCTGATCGCGCTGCAAAGCTGGTTCATTTATTCATCGGTGGCGCGCATCCCGGTCGCGCTCGCGCTGCTCGCGTTCAACACCTTCCCGATGCTGTTCGTGCTGATTTACTCGGCCGCGGGCGCGGAGCGCCTCACGCGGCGCGCGCTGGTTGCGATGCCGGTCGCGCTTATCGGGCTCGCATTCGCGCTCGACGTTCTGGGCGCGGGCGGCGACATCGCCGGGCGGTGGGCGGAGATCGGTGCGGGCGTGAGCTTCGCGCTCGGCGCCGCGGTCACCTTCGCGACAGTGCTCTATCTGAATACGCGCTGGCTGAAGGACGTGGATGGACGGGTGCGCACGCTGTTCACGCTGAGCGCGTCGGCGGTCGTAATGCTCGCCGCCGGCGCTGCTGCGGGCGGCTTCGCGCTTCCCGCGGACGCGATGGGCTGGCTGGGGCTTGCGCTGCTCACGGTGTTCTACGGCTCGGCGTTCACCGCGCTGTTCATGCTGCTGCCGCGCATCGGTGCCGCGAGCAACACGGTGGCGCTCAATTTCGAGCCGATCGCGGCGCTGTTCCTTGCGTGGCTGATTCTCGGGCAGGGTGTCGCGCCGCTGCAGGTGTTCGGCGCATTCATGGTGGTCGGTGCCATCATGGCGCTCGGCGCGGCCAAATGAGGATGGCCACCCCGCAGGGCACCTTGTTATGCCTGGTGCGTCACGGGGAGACCGCCTGGAACGCGGAAGGCCGCGTGCAGGGCCAGACCGACGTGCCGCTCAATGTGATCGGGGCGGCCCAGGCGAGCGCGGTGGGCGTCGCGCTCGCGGGCGAGCGATTCGCCGCAATCTACTCGAGCGACCTGACGCGGGTGCGCCAGACTGCGGAGCCCTCCGCTCGGCGCCTGGGCCTCGCGATCCGGTACGACGCGGCGCTGCGCGAGCGCCATTACGGGATGTTCGAGACGCATACCTACCGGGAAGTGCGGGAGCGCTTCCCCGAGGACTACGCGCGCTTCAGGAAAAAGGAACTCGACTACGATTTTCGCGGTGGCGAGAGCCTGCGGATGTTCAACCAGCGCGCGCTCGGTTGCGTGCGCTCGCTCGCCGCCCGGCACCCGGGCGAATCGATCCTCGTGTTCACGCACGGCGGCGTGCTCGAGATGGTCTACCGCCATGCCACGGCGCTCGGGCTGTC
>JBGOTT010000289.1:0-5404 GCA_041476585.1 Gammaproteobacteria bacterium
CCCGGTCGGGCAAGATCATGCGCCGGATCCTGGCGGCCCTCTCCACGAACAGCGACACCGGAGACATCACCACACTCGCCAACCCCGAGGTGGTCGAGATGATTCGCACCACCGTCCAGAGGAAGGGCTGAGACCTACTGAAAGTCGTCTGCGCGGGAGCGACCCCCGGAGCCTGATGACCTGATCCAGACACCCGCGATGCTCGCCAATTTATAAACCGAGGTGTCTCGATCTGATTGACGCATTCGATCACGCAGGACGTCTCCACGCTCGAGAACCCGACGATTCTCGAGCAACTCAAGCAGGCCACCTGAGGGAAAAGCCGGGACTCAAGGGGTGGCGTCTTGCCGCCCGGTTGCACGCTCGGGCACGCGCACCACGTGAACGCTGCAGCGCGCGTTTGCCGTCACGCCGGATGCGACTGACCGCCACCACGCGAGCCCGAGTTGGGCCGGATTGGGCGCGCCGAGCACGATGAGATCCACGTGGTTGCGCCGGGCAAACTCGAGCAGCGTGTTTTCCGGGTTGGCGGATTCGATCACATGCAGCGAAAGCCGCCGCACCGGCAGGCGCAGCGGTTCGACCCAGTGGCGCAGCCGCACGAGATGGTCGAGGTAGATGCCAGAAGGGCTCCCTGCGTCGCTCGAGCCTTCCGCGCCCGGCCCGCCGCGAATGACCGACACGCAGATTAGCCGGAACTCCGGTGAGAGCGACAACACTTGCGCCGTCGTGCGCTGCAGCGCGGGCTGGCGCTCGTCGTCCGGGTGCGTCGTGTCCACCGCTACCATGATGACCGGCGTGGTGCCTACTTGGGCCTTGGGCATCCGCAACGGTCGTGCCCGTTCACCGCGTGTGCGCCACCAGCGCCGCGCTTGCCCGAAAACCCCAGTTCGCCGGGACTTGACGGCGCGCGCCGTGAGCGCTACCTGATCCGGATTGCGCAGGTCGAACGCAACGTGAGCCGCCGACTGGTAGCGGTCCTCGGCGCGCGGTTCCAGGCAGCGAAGGATGATTTCCTGAAGCCACGGCGGCACGTCCCGCGACCGCACGCGCGGCGGGAGCGGATCGAGCCAAAGGCGATCGTGCAGCCCCGCCATTGTTGCGGGCGCTCCGAATGGCAGTTCTCCCGTCGCCAGCTCGTAGAGCACTGCGCCGAGCGAAAAAATGTCGCTGCGCGGATCCGAACGGATGCCGAGCACCTGCTCGGGCGAGATGTACGGCGCGGATCCGGCGGCAAAGCGCTGTTCCTCCGCAAGCAAATCCGGAAAGTGCGCGTGGTACGTCAGCCCGAAGTCTATGAGCGCAACGTCGCCGTCCGCCTTGAGGATTACGTTGTCGGGCTTCAGGTCGAGATGGACCGCATCCTGCAGGTGCAGCGTGTGCACGGCATCGGCGAGCGCGGCGCCGATGCGCACGATCTCCGGGACCGGAAGCGGGCCGCGCTTCAGGACCTGCTCGAGGCTTTCGCCCTCGATCCACTCGGTGACGATGTACGGCGTTCTTGCGAGATCCCCCGCCGCGACGAAGCGGGGCACGTGCGGCCCGGAAAGCGCCGGCAGGATCATCGCCTCCGTTTCGAAGCTGATGAGGTTTTCGGCCGACTCGCCCGGTCCGACGCGCGGCACCTTCATGATCATCGGGACGCCGGGGTCGCGTCCCGTAACGCGAAAAATGCGGCCCATGGCCCCGGAGTGGATGCATTCCCCGATGCGGAAGCCGTCGAGCTCGGAGCTCATGGTGCATTGCTCGCGCATTGCGGGGCGCGGGTCAGATACCGTGCTCGACGCGATAGGCGATCGAGGCGGGCAGCCCCGCCTGCCGGATCTTCCGCGCGGCGGCTAGATGATCGTAGGGAACCCGATGAAACGTGATTCTCTCGCGCTCGGTGTCGAACTGTGCGTAAGCGGCTTCAGGGTTGCGATCGCGTGGTTGGCCCACCGAACCGACGAGCGCCAGCCAGCGGCGGTGGCGGCCAATCGGAACCGGGCTGCCGCGCACGGGCCGGAATACTTTCGTCTTGCCCGGTGCAGCCTGGAAGTAGAGTTCCTGGTCATGCACGTGCCCGGAAAAGGTATACGCGGTCTGCGCCGCATCGATGCTGCGCTGCGCCGCGGCGGGGCTGTCGATGTAGTACCAGCGCTTCGGGGATGCGGCGGAGGCGTGCACGAAGCATATCGGGCCCTCGCGAATGCACAGCGGCAATGATGAGAGAAAGACCTTGCCTTCGTCGGAAAGCGTCTCGCGCGTCCAATCGATGACGGTGCGCACCGATTCGTTCATGTAGCTCGGGGTCTTCTCAACTGCCTCGTCGTGGTTGCCTTTGACGACGACCGCGCCTTCAGCCGCAAACCGCGCGACGGTGTCGACGACCGCTTGCGGATCGGCGCCGTATCCCACCAGATCGCCGAGAAACGCATAGCGTCCGGCCCCGCTTGCGCCCGCGTGCTTCAAACACGCATCCAGCGCCTCGAGATTGCCGTGAACGTCGGAGAGAAGGGCGATGATCAATTGGCGCAAGCGCTTTTCCGTACCACGTCGATGGACACTATACTGCAGAGCGAAATCGTCGCTCTGACCCGCGATCCCGATGAAGCTGGCTCTTTTCGCCGACATTCACAGCAACCTCGAGGCAATCACGGCCTGCCTGAACCACGCGACGGCTCTGGGTGCTGAACGTTTCGCTTTTCTCGGCGACCTCGTAGGCTATGGGGCGGATCCCGTGGCCGTGCTCGACCTGATCCAGCAGTACGCCGCCGATGGCGCAGTGGTCGTGCTCGGCAACCACGATGAGGCGGCGCTCGGCCGCGCTACTGAGGCGCTCAATCCCAACGCGCAGACCGCCATCGACTGGACGCAGGCCCAGCTCGGCGATCGGCAGCGTGCCTTTCTCGCCGGCCTGCCCCTCACCATAAGGGACGACAACCTCCTTTTCGTGCACGCGAGCGCCGTCGCGCCCGAGCAGTGGATCTATGTCACCGGACCGACCGAAGCGGAGCAAAGCATCCGGGCCGCAGGTGCCGGCATCGTTTTCTGCGGCCACGTGCACGAGCAGAGCCTCTACTACGTCGGAGCCGGGGGGCGGCCGATGCCGTTCCGGCCGGTGTCGGGAACGCCGATCCCCACCGACAAGCATCGCAAGTGGCTTGCCATCGTCGGCTCGGCCGGCCAGCCGCGCGATCGCAGCAATGCGGCGTGCTACGCGCTCGCGGACCTCGAGAGGGCGAGGCTCACCTTTTTCCGCGTTCCCTACGACTATCGAGCGGCCGCGCAAAAAATCCGCTCCGCCGGACTTCCGGAGCGGCTCGCGCGGCGGCTCGAACGCGGGGCGTAAATGAGCTCGCTTGGCCCGGGGAGCGAGGTCGACGGGTTTCGCCTGGGCGAGATGATCCACGCGGGCAGCATGGCGTTCATCTACCGCCTGACCGGACCGCAGGGCCCGCTTCCACTTGTCATGAAGATTCCGCGGCTCGGACCAGGGGAGCGCGCCGTGAACGTCATCGGTTTCGAGGTCTGTCGCATGGTGCTGGGCGCCTTGGGGGAGGGTCCCCATCATCCGACATTGGTGGCCTACGGAGACGTCGAGACCACCCCGTACCTCGTCATGGCGTTTGTCGAAGGCGTCCGGCTGAACGAGTGGATACGCCGGGCGCCGATTGCACCGGAGGAGATCGCCCGCCTGGGCGCCGCGTTTGCTCTTGCGTTGCACGAGCTGCACCGAAAGGACGTGGTCCACCTGGACCTGAAGCCGACGAACGTGATTTACCGTGCGAGCGGCGAAGCGGTGCTGATCGACTTCGGCCTCGCCCACCACAGCCATTTTCCGGATTTGCTCGCCGAAGAACTTCGCGTTCCCGTCGGCAACTGGCAATACATGTCGCCCGAGCAGGTGCTCGGGGTGCGCTGCGATCCGCGCAGCGATATCTATGCGCTAGGAGGAATCCTCTACGAGCTCGCCACCGGGCGCATTCCATTCGGCCATCCGCGCACCATCGCCGAACTGCGCAAGCGCCTCTATCGCGACCCGGTTCCGCCGCGCGCCATTGTCTCCGAGACCCCCGAGTGGTTGCAGGAGATCATCCTTCGCTGTCTCGAGGTCGACGCGCGCGAACGCTACGCTTCGGCCGACCGGGTCGCGTTCGATCTGGCGAACCCGACCCGGGTTGAACTCACCGAGCGCGGCTCGCGGCGCCGTCGCGCTGGCTGGGGCACGCTCGCGCGACGATGGTTACAGGCCAGAAGCTTTGAGCCGGCGCCGTGCCCGCCGCCCTCGACACAGAAGAATCCTGCGCCGATGGTCGTCGTCGGGATCGTTACCAGGCCGATCGATGAAGAGCTGTGCGAGGCGCTGCTCGCAGCGGCGAGAGCCGTAGTGGCCTCGGACGCGCACTGCCGCATCGCCTGCGTCACCGTAGTGCCCTCGGCCGCCACGCTGAGCGGCGTGGGCGATGAGCCTACGGCGACCTTCCGCCACATCAGGCGACTGGTGGAACTGCGCAAATGGGCCAGGCCGCTCGATCTGCCGGAAGAGCGGCTGACCTACCACGTGCTGGAATCGGAAAAACCGGCAGCCGCGCTCATCGACTACGCCAGGATGAACGACGCCGAACTGATGCTGATTGGCGCCCCTCGCCCAGGCGGGGGGCCGCGTCTGCTTGGCGGGATTTGCGCGCAGATCGTCGCCGAGGCACCATGCAGCGTCACCGTCGTGCGGCCGAAGGCCGGCGTCTGAATTCACTACAACTGTCACGGGGAGGCGCGTGATGAGCGATTTCGAAAGCCGGGGCCAGCGCTTCGTGGCGCTATGCATGCTCGGCATCCTGCTGTTCAATTATCCGGTCCTCGCGCTGTTCAACGTCCCGAGTTCGGTGTTCGGCATACCGGTGCTGTACGCCTACATCTTCATGGCGTGGGCGGCGTTGATTGCGCTGATGGCGATGGTGGCCGAATCACGCGGCCGGGACAGGCGCTAAAGCGGCGGCATGCTTCACGGCTCGGTAATCATATTCACGTCGTTCGCCTACCTGGGGTTGCTGTTCGCGATTGCCTATTTCGCGGACAAGCGCGCCGACGCCGGCCGCCCGGTGATCGACAGCCCCTATATCTACAGCCTGTCGCTTGCGGTGTATGCGACAGCGTGGACCTTTTACGGCAGCGTCGGCCGCGCGGCGAGCGACGGCGTCGGTTTTCTGCCGATCTACATCGGGCCGACCCTGATGATCGCGCTGTGGTGGGTCGTCATGCGCAAGATCCTGCGCATCTCGAAGCAGAACCGCATCACCTCACTGGCCGATTTCATCGCCTCGCGCTACGGCAAGAGCGCGCTGCTCGGCGGCCTGGTCACCGTCATCGCGGTGATCGGCATCCTGCCCTACATCTCTTTGCAGCTGAAGGCGATATCGACCAG
>JBGOTT010000290.1:0-5397 GCA_041476585.1 Gammaproteobacteria bacterium
GACCACGCATGGTCGCGATTCTTTATGCGCTGGCTGCACGTGCTGTCGGGCGTAATGTGGATCGGGCTGCTGTGGTACTTCAACTTCGTGCAGACCCCGTCGATGCCCAAGATTCCGGACGAGCAGAAGCCGGCCGTGAGCAAGGTCATCGCTCCGACGGCGCTGTTCTGGTTCCGCTGGGCGGCGCTTGCCACCGTTGTGACCGGGCTGCTTCTCACCTGGATGAACGGCTACATCGTCCAGGCGCTGATGGTTTCCAAGCCTTTCCACGCCATCGGCATCGGCATGTGGCTGGGGCTGATCATGGCTTTCAACGTCTGGTTCATCATCTGGCCGAACCAGAAGAAAGCGCTCGGCATCGTGACGGTCGAGGCGCCGGCGAAGGCCGCCGCGGCGCGCCTGGCAATGCTCACCTCGCGCGCGAACACCATGCTCTCGATCCCGATGCTGTATTGCATGGTCGCGCAGTCGCACGGCGGCTTCTGAGGAACTCAATCGCTCCCGGAAACGCGGCTTCGGCCGCGTTTCTTTTTTGTGCCCGCCATGCCGGAAAACCTTCGCCCGATCGCCTACGCACTCGCCGCAGCCGCGCTGTTTGGCGCGAGCACCCCGGCGGCGAAGGCGCTGGTCGGAACCATGCACCCGATGCTGCTCGCGGGGCTGCTCTACGCGGGGAGCGGCCTCGGCCTTGCGGCATGGCTCGCCGCGCGGCGCATGTCCGGCACCGGCCAGGTGCTCGGCCTGCACCGCGCGGACTACGCCTGGCTCGCAGGCGCGGTGCTCGCCGGCGGCGCCGGCGGACCGGTGCTGCTGATGCTCGGCCTTGCGCGCACCAGCGCCGCGAGCGCCTCGCTGCTTCTCAATCTGGAAAGCGTGTTCACGGCGCTGATCGCATGGTTTGCATTTCGCGAAAATTTCGACCGGCGCATAGCCGCCGGCATGGCGCTGATCGTCACCGGCGGCGTGCTGCTGGGGATCGAGCCCGGTGCGTTCGACACCGCGTCGGGCGGGGCAATGAACGGTGCGCTGCTGATCGGCGCGGCCTGCCTCGCTTGGGCGATCGACAACAACCTCACGCGGCGCATCTCCGGCGGCGATGCGACGGCGATCGCTGCGATCAAGGGCTGCGTGGCGGGGGCCATTAATCTTTCGCTCGCCGCGGCGATCGGCGCGGCATGGCCCGGGGCGCTCGCGGCGTTCGCTTCGGCGGCGGTCGGCCTCGCGGGCTACGGCGTGAGCCTGGTGCTGTTCGTGCTCGCGCTGCGTGGCCTCGGCGCAGCGCGCACCGGCGCATATTTTTCCACCGCGCCGTTCGTAGGCGTGTTCGTCGCGCTGGCGTTCTTCGGCGAATCCCCGCCCGTCGCGTTCTGGGCCGCGGCAGCCTTGATGGCCTCAGGCGTCTGGCTGCATGTGAGCGAAAAACACGCGCACGCACACACGCATGAACCGCTGGAGCACAGCCACGCGCATCGGCATGACGCGCATCACCAGCATTCGCATGACGCGCAATGGAACGGGAAGGAACCGCATGCCCACGTCCACCAGCACGGGGAGCTTCGGCACTCGCATCCGCACTACCCCGATATCCATCACCGGCACCGGCACTAGCGCGGCAGCGCGGTGCCCGGAATGCCGCCGATCCTGACGCCGGGCTTGAGGCCTTTGTCGCGGAACCACCCCTGCTTCATTTCCAGCGCGTAGCGCGCGGGCCGCGACGAGCAATGCGAGTCCTCGCTGTGCGGCTGCATGTCTGCGATGTTGATGATCGCGCCCTGCGCGTCGATGAACGCGACTGAAAGCGGAATCAAGGTGTTCTTCATCCACATGCATTGCCGTTCGTCGCTGTCGAACAGAAACAGCATGCCGTGGTTGGGGGCAAGTGATTCACGCTTCATCAGGCCTTGCATGCGCGTGCCGAAAGAGTCGGCCACCTCTGCCTGGACGACGTGCATGCCCGCGGTCAGGCGGACCAGCGGCAGCTGCGGCTGCTGGGCGTGCGCCGCAGAACTCGGGTGCAACCCGGACAGCAGCGCGGCGAGGAGTATCGAGCGAAACACCATGATGTCCGTCACGAACAAAAAAAGGCAGGGTAGCACCCTGCCTTCTTGCCGAAGATTGAAGCTTACTTCTTCGCGGCGTCGTTCTTGTCCATCTTGTCCATCTTGTCTTTGCTCATGCCCTTCTTGGCCTTGGCTTTCTTCTCCGTCTTGGCCTTCTTCTCCATCTTGTCCTTCTTTTCCATCTTCGTGTCGCCAGGCGCGTCGGCGGCGATGGCGCTGAGACTCACTGCCGCGAACATCGCGGCGATCACAACGGATAGCAGTTTGGTCATCTCATTTCTCCCAGGTGAACACTAATGTTGGCTGACGCAAAGAGCGTGCCGCAGCCTTTAACGCTGTCGGCAGAGTCAGGTTGACACGACCCCCCCCGCTTCCCGTCCGGCCTCTCTGTGGGTTTTCCCACGCGCGGATTTTAAGGGAATAAGGGAATCGCAAAAATCTCGCAGTGACTGGATGTTTCAATTGTAAGATACTGTATTATAGGCGTTTTCGTGAATTCCTGACAGTGTGAACCTTGGTCGCGGGATGGGGCACTGTGGTCTGGGGCGAGGCGCCAGCGCCGGTTCTGGTCGCGCGCGGCCTGCTGCGCCAGCACCGCCACGACTTCGACGCCGCGATCGCCAGCCTCACTCGCGCGCTCGAACTTGAGGCCCGGCACGAGGCAAACCTCGCGGCGTGCTGGTGGCCGCGTCGGAGAACTGGAAGACACCGCGGGAACCGCGCGATGCCGCAATCCAGCTTGAGGCCACGCTTGCGGCAAATGACCCGCGCGGCTGAGCCGCCGGCCGCAGTGCAGTCTTATATAATTTCATTCTTTTCCCGATCGCTTCCCCGCGTTTTCAACCGAGGCATGCGCACCATGGCTTACAAACACATCAAGGTTCCCACTGGCGGCGCGAAGATCACCGTCAACAAGGACTACTCCCTCAACGTACCCGACCATCCGATCATCCCGTTCATCGAGGGCGACGGCACCGGTGTCGACATTACCCCGGTGATGCTCAAGGTGGTCGATGCCGCAGTCGAGAAGGCCTACGGCGGAAGGCGGAAAATCATCTGGATGGAAATTTTTGCCGGCGAGAAATCGTGCAAGGTGTATGGCGAAAACGTCTGGCTGCCCGAAGAGACCTTGGCGGCCGCGAAGGAGTACGTGGTTTCGATCAAGGGGCCGCTGACCACGCCGGTGGGCGGCGGCATCCGTTCGATCAACGTGGCGCTGCGCCAGGAACTGGATCTGTACGTCTGCCTGCGCCCCGTGCGCTGGTTCAAGGGCGTGCCCTCGCCGGTCAAGGAACCCGAGAAGACCGACATGGTGATCTTCCGCGAGAACTCGGAGGACATCTATGCGGGCATCGAATGGGCGTCTGGTACCCCTGAGGCGAAAAAACTGATCAAGTTTCTGCTCGAAGAAATGAAGGTAACCAAAATCCGCTTCCCGGAAACCTCGGCGATCGGCATCAAGCCCGTGTCCAGTCAGGGCAGCGAGCGGCTGATCCGCAAGGCCTTCCAGTACGCGATCGACAATGACCGCAAGTCGGTCACGCTCGTGCACAAGGGCAACATCCAGAAGTTCACGGAGGGCGGCTTCCGCGATTGGGGTTATGCGCTGGCGCAGAAAGAGTTCGGCGGCAAGCTGATCGATGGCGGCCCGTGGTGCAGCTACAAGAACCCGAAGACCGGCCGGGAGATCGTGGTGAAAGACGTGATCATGGATGCGTTCCTGCAGCAGATCCTGCTGCGTCCGGCCGAGTACGACGTGATTGCGACACTGAACCTTAACGGCGACTACGCCTCGGATGCGCTCGCCGCTCAGGTGGGCGGCATCGGCATCGCGCCGGGCGCCAACATGAGCGACTCGATCGCAATGTTCGAAGCCACCCACGGCACGGCGCCGAAGTACGCCGGCAAGGACTATGTGAACCCGGGGTCCGAGATCCTGTCCGCGGAGATGATGCTGCGGCACATGGGGTGGGTCGAAGCCGCCGATGCTATCGTGAAGTCGATCGAGGCTGCGATCCACGACAAGGTTGTCACCTACGACTTCGCTCGTCTGATGCAGGGTGCCAAGCAGGTCTCTTGCTCCGGCTTCGGCCAGGCGATGATCGAGCGCATGTAGGCGGTTGCGGTCGGGGTGACTGCGGTAAACAAAAAAGCCGCCCGCGGGCGGCTTTTTTTCCATCTCCGGGATTTCAGGCTTTTTGTATGTTCGAGGCCTGTTTGCCCTTGGGGCCCTGCACCACGTCGAAGGAGACTTTCTGGCCCTCCTTGAGCGACTTGAAGCCCGCCATGTTGATTGCCGAGAAATGCGCGAACAGGTCTTCACTACCGTCATCAGGGGTGATGAAACCATAGCCCTTCGCGTCGTTGAACCACTTCACGGTGCCTAATGCCATCTGAACTTCCTCATAAAAGTTGAAAACGCCGGGCGCCCTCCCCCCGGGCCATGCCTGAACCTCCAGACCGCGCCCGCCCTACGTGATGGCGTTACAGACAGCCTGAATCAGAACACGAGCGCCTTTTACCCGCCTTGGAGGGAACCGTCAAGTGTGCGATCCAACCGCCCCTTGCACTGGCCCGAAAGCGCCGCATATATGCCATTACGCGGAACTGCCTGTGGTTCTCACCTTTATTTGCGTTGCAAGCCGCCCCGGCATTGGCTAGGATAAAGTAACTTACGCATCGCGCACTTACGATACGGGAGCTAAACGGAGCGATGGGGTCCCGGCGGTCGAGCTTGCCGGCGTGCGCGGGAGTGGAACGGCAGTATGGCCCAGTTCAAGGATGAAACAGTACTGGAGGCGGCGAAGTCCAAGCTCAAGCCGCCGCCGATGTTCAAGGTCATGCTGCTGAACGATGACTACACGCCGATGGAGTTCGTCGTGCTGGTGTTGCAAAAGTTTTTCGCGATGACCCGCGAGCGCGCCACGCAGGTGATGCTCAAGGTGCACCGCGACGGCATCGGGGTGTGCGGGGTGTACCCTAAGGACATCGCCGCAACCAAGGTGCAGCAGGTGGCGGCCTATGCACGCCGGCACCTGCACCCGTTGCAGTGCGTGATGGAGGAAACGTGAAATGATTGCCCAGGAACTCGAAGTCAGCCTGCACATGGCGTTCGTCGAGGCGCGCCAGAAGCGGCACGAGTTCATCACGGTCGAGCACCTGTTGCTCGCGCTGCTGGACAATCCCACGGCGGCGGAGGTGCTGCGCGCCTGCGGTGCGAACCTGGACGAGCTTCGCAAGGGCCTTGCCTCGCATATCGGCGAGCAGACCCCGAAGATCGCTGCCGAACGCGAGGTCGATACGCAACCCACGCTCGGCTTCCAGCGCGTCATCCAGC
>JBGOTT010000291.1:0-5384 GCA_041476585.1 Gammaproteobacteria bacterium
ATCACGAAATACACCCGGGCGAGGATCTTTTCTCAGATCGGCAAGCAGACGGATCTCTTCGCCCGCTTCACCACCGTCGCCGGCGAGCGCGGCGCGGCCGATGCGGAGCGCGACATTCGCGGCTTCGCGCTGAAGTTCTACACCGAGGAAGGCAACTGGGACCTGGTCGGCAACAACACGCCGGTGTTCTTCATGCGCGATCCGCTGAAGTTCCCCGACCTCAACCACGCGGTCAAGCGCGACCCGCACACCAACCTCCGTAGCGCGAAGAACAACTGGGATTTCTGGACCTCGCTCCCGGAAGCCTTGCACCAGATCACGATCGTCATGAGCGACCGCGGCATTCCGGCGACCTACCGGCACATGCACGGCTTCGCCAGCCACACCTTCAGCCTGATCAATGCGAACAACGAGCGCCACTGGGTCAAGTTCCACTTCAAGTCGCAGCAGGGCATCCGCAACCTGACCGACGCGCAAGCCGAGGCGCTCATCGGCAAGGACCGCGAGAGTCATCAGCGCGACCTCTACGAGAGCATCGAGAAAGGCGACCACCCCAGGTGGACGCTGTGCGTCCAGGTGATGCCGGAGAAGGACGCCTCGAAGGTCCCTTACCACCCGTTCGACCTGACCAAGATCTGGCCGCACAAGGACTACCCGCTGATCGAGGTCGGCGTGATGGAACTCAACCGCAACCCGGAGAACTTCTTCGCCGAGGTCGAGCAGTCGGCCTTCAACCCGGCCGACGTGGTGCCGGGCATCGGCTTCTCGCCGGACAAGATGCTGCAGGGCCGCCTGTTCGCTTACGGCGACGCACAGCGCTACCGGCTCGGCGTCAATCACCACCTGATTCCGGTGAACGCCGCGCGCTGCCCGTTCCACAGCTATCACCGCGACGGCGCGATGCGCGTGGACGGCAACCACGGCGGCACGCTGGGCTACGAGCCGAACAGCGAGGGCGAGTGGGCCGAGCAGCCGGACTACGCCGAGCCGCCGCTCGGCATCGAAGGCGCCGCCGATCACTGGAACCACCGCGTGGACACCGATTACTACTCGCAGCCCGGGGCGCTGTTCCGCCTGATAAGCCCGGCGCAACAGCAGGTGCTGTTCGAGAACACCGCGCGCTCGATCGGCGCGGCGCCGAAGGCGATCCGGCTGCGCCACATCGCGAACTGCCTGAAGGCCGACCCGGCCTATGGCGCGGGCGTGGCGAGGGCCCTCGGCATCGACCTGAGTGAGGCCAAAGCCGCGTAAGCACTCAAGCGCATCGTCGCGCGGACGCGCGGCATCCGGCATAATCGTCGCCAACCGCGATCCTGCGAAGGTCCTCATGAGCGACGACTTCGGCATCCTTTCCTTCGGCGCCTACCTTCCGCGGCTGCGACTGCAGCGCAAGAGCATCGCCGCGGCCAACAGCTGGTTTGCACCGGCGCTGCGCGGCCTGGCCAGGGGCGAGCGCGCGATGGCGAACTGGGACGAGGATTCGATCACGATGGCGGTGTAGGCGGCGCGCGAATGCCTCGCGGGCCGGGACCGCGCCGGGATCGCGCTGTTGATGCTCGCCTCGACCACGCACCCGTACGACGACCGGCAAAACGCGGGCATCGTCGCCAACGCGCTCAATCTGGGGTCGGCGCTTGCAGCGCTCGATGTCACCGGCAGCCAGCGCTCGGGCACCTCGGCGCTTGCCACTGCGCTCGCGTCCGCCGGCGGCCGGGAGATTCTCGTCGCCGCGGGCGAGCACCGGCTTGCCAGGTCGGCGAGCCCGCAGGAAATGCACTACGGCGACGGCGCCGCGGCGCTGCTGGTGGGCCCCGGCAAGCCGATCGCCCGCCTGCTTGGCGCGCACAGCGAAACGGTGGACTTCGTGTCGCAGTTCCGCGCCGGCGGCGTGGCGCACGACTACGCATGGGAGGAGCGCTGGATCCGCGACGAGGGCTACATGAAGATCGTGCCGCGCGCGATCGAGGCGCTGATGAAGTCAAGCGGCGCGAAACCCGAATCGGTGAGCCACTTCTGCCTGCCCTGTACGCTCGGGCGCGTGGTGCCGGCGATCGCCAAGCAGGCCGGCATCGCAGAGGGCGCCGTACGCGACAACCTTGCCGCGGTCTGCGGCGACACCGGCGCCGCGCATCCGCTGGTGATGCTGGCCCACGCGCTCGAGGTCGCGAAACCCGGCGAGCGTATCCTGTTGGCGGCGTTCGGCCAGGGGTGCGACGCGCTGCTGTTCGAAGTCACCGGGGCGATCGGTGCAGGCGCGGCGCGCCGCGGCGTGAAAGCCGCCCTCGCGCGGCGCAAGGAAGAGGCGAACTACATGAAGTTCCTCGCCTTCAACGACCACGTTGCGCTCGAGCGCGGCATGCGTGCCGAAGGCGACAAGGGCACGCCGCTGTCGACGCTGTACCGGAACCGCGACATGATCACCGGGCTGGTGGGCGGAAAATGCCGCGCCTGCGGCACGCTGCAGTTTCCGCGCGCGCGCTACTGCGTGAACCCGCGGTGCAATGCGCTCGATTCGCAGGACGACCAGCCGTTTTCCGGGATCGGCGCAAAGGTGATGTCGTACACCGCAGACGTGCTCACCTACTGCCCGGATCCGCCGGCGTACTACGGCATGATCCGGTTCGACGGCGGCGGGCGCATGATGGCGGACTTCACCGACGTGGACGACGGCAAGGTCGAAGTCGGCATGCCGATGCGCATGATGTTCCGCATCAAGGAGCACGATCGGGCGAGAGGCTTCGTGCGATACTTCTGGAAGGCGGCGCCGCAGTAATCCGCCGGCGCGAGGGAGGTCCAAATGGCAACCGGAATCCGCGACAAAGTCGTCATCCTCGGCATGGGATGCTCGAAGTTCGGCGAGCGCTGGGACGCGAACGCCGAGGACCTGATGGTCGAGGCCTTCGAAGAAGGGATGAAGGACGCCGGCATCGGCCGCGACCAGATCGAGGCGGCGTGGTTTGGCACCGCGATCGAGGAGCAGCACGTCGGCAAGTCGGGCGTGCCGCTCGCGATGACGCTGCGCCTGCCCTACATTCCGGTGACGCGCGTCGAGAACTACTGCGCCACCGGCACCGAAGCGTTCCGCGGCGCGGTCTATGCCGTGGCCTCGGGCGCCGTGGACATCGCGCTCGCGCTCGGCGTCGAGAAACTCAAGGACACCGGCTACGGCGGCCTGCCGCAGCGCAGCCGCGGCGGGTTGAACAATTTCTACTGGGCCAACATCTCGGCGCCCGGATCATTCGCGCAGCTCGCAGTGGCGTACCGCGCGAAACACCGCGTCAGCGCCGAGGACCTGAAGCGCGCGATGGCGCATATCTCGGTCAAGAGCCACGACAACGGCGCGAAGAACCCCAAGGCGCACCTGAGGAACCGCATTACCGAGGAAGACGTACTGAAGGCGCCGATGATCGCCGATCCGCTCGGGCTGTATGACTGCTGCGGTGTCTCGGACGGCTCGGCCTGCGCAATCGTCACCACACCGGACATCGCGCGCGGCTTGGGCAAACCGGACCTGGTCGGGGTGAAGGCGCTGCAACTCGCGGTGTCGAACGGCCAGGAAGTCCAGTACGACGACTGGGACGGCTCGTACTTCGCCACCACGCGTGCGGCGGCGAAGCGCGCCTACAAGGAAGCCGGCATCGACGATCCGAGGAAGCGCATCTCGATGTTCGAGGTGCACGACTGTTTCTCGGTGACCGAACTCGTAACCATGGAGGACCTCGGCATCTCGCAGGAGGGCAAGGCGATCGGCGACGTGCTCGACGGCTTCTACGACGCTTCCGGCAAGGTGCCGTGCCAGATCGACGGGGGCCTGAAGTGTTTCGGCCACCCGATCGGCGCTTCGGGCCTGCGGATGCTCTACGAGATGTACCTGCAGCTCACCGGCCGCGCCGGCGAGCGCCAGCGCCCCGATCCGGTGCTTGGAATGACGCACAACCTCGGCGGCTTCCCGAGCCAGAACGTGTCTTCGGTGACGATCGTCGGGCGCTACGGCGCGTAGCTTCGCGTCCGGCTCGTTCAGTGCGGCTGCGCCATGCTCGTCTTGTCGTAAACCAGCGAGACCTTCGCGTCGGCCGGCACCGGCGGCACCGTCGCTTCCCACGCCTGGTATTTCAGCCGCATCTCGGCGAGCCGCCCGGGTTCGCGCCTGGCGCGGTTGGCCCGCTCGCGCGCATCCTTTGAAAGATCGAACAGAAACTCATTGCCTTCGAGCGAAAGGTATTTCCACGGCCCTGAACGCATCGCCTTCTGCTCGCGGAATTTCATGCGCCAATACAGCTCGCGCTCGATCGTCCGGTCCGGGCGCTCGAGCACGCGAAGCAGGTCGACGCCGTCGAGCGGAAAGTCCGGGTGCGGCTGCACACCGGCGGCGGAAAGAAAACTCGTCACCCAGTCCATCGTGATCGCAAGCTGCGACGTGCTGCCCCCGGCGGCGATGCGCGCCGGCCAGCGCACGATGTAGGGCACCCGTATTCCGCCTTCGAGCAGGTCCATCTTGCCGCCTTTCAGCGGCCAGGTATCGGAGAAGCGCTCACCGCCGTTGTCGCTGGTGAAGACAACCAGCGTATTTTCCGCAGCGCCGATGCGCTCGAGCGCACGCAGGATGTTGCCGATGCCCTCGTCCATGTGATGCACCATCGTGAGATAGGTCTCTACCGAGCCGCCGTCGAGATGCGCGATGCCGTCGCGGATGGTCTGCGCGAGCGCGGCATCCGCGCGCGTCTCCCACGGCCAGTGCGGCGCGGTGTAATGCACCGAGAGCAGGAACGGCGATTTCGCGCCCTGCTGCCGCCCGATGAAATCCACCGCGCGTTCGCTGATCAGGTCGGTCAGATAGCCGGTGCGGCGTGTCTCGCTCGCGCCTTCGCACAGGTCGTACACCCCCGCGCTGTCGCAGTGCGTGAAATAGTCCACCCCGCCGCTCATCACGCCGAAAAACTCCTCGTAGCCGCTCTTCAGCGGCCCGAACGCGGGCGGAAATCCGAGGTGCCACTTGCCTGCGAGCGCGGTGGAATAGCCCGCCGCACGCAGCAGCGACGGCAGCGTCGGGTGTTCAGGCGGCAGACCGAGGACGGTATTGCCGCGCGTGCGCGACGCGATAGGCTCGTCCGCACCGCCGCGCAGACGGTACTGCCAGCGCCCGGTCATCAGCGCGAAGCGGGTGGGTGAGCAGACGGGCGAGTTCGCGTAGCCGTCGGTAAAGCGCAGGCCCTGCGCGGCCATGCGGTCGAGTTCGGGGGAACACGGCGTCCTCCCGCCGTAACAGCCAAGATCCGCGTAGCCGAGGTCGTCGGCGAGGATGAACACGAAGTTGGGGCGCATAGGCGAAGTTTAGCCGGTGCGCGGACCCGACTCTTACTGCTTCACGAACTTGAGCGTAAAGC
>JBGOTT010000292.1:0-5316 GCA_041476585.1 Gammaproteobacteria bacterium
CAAGCGTCGGACAATACGATCACGCCCGCTTTTTCGATCTTGGCTTTTATCTCCTTCATGAACTTCGAATCGTTCATGCGCACGGCGCGCTCGTGGCTGCGCACGAGGCCGGGCATCAGCGTCGCGCCGAAAGCGCGCACCTTGCCGCTCGCGTAGTCGAGCGGGAACGAGGAGATGTCGAGCTGGCCATTGACCAAGGCATTCCACTGCTCGTTGGGCTTGAACAGCGAAGCGCCCGGAAACACCTGCACGTCGAGCTCGACGTTCGCCGCCTTGGCCTCGCGCGCGATGATCTGCACCATTTCGTCGCGCACATCGCCCTTGCCGCCCGGAAACTGGTGAGACGCGCGCAGCGTGATCGGCGCGGCCAGCGCCGAACCGGCCATGGCCGCCGCGGCCAGCGCCGCGAGTATCCTGATTTGCCTGTATTGCCTCATGGGTTTCTTCTCCAGGTGTCTCTATGGGTGGTCCTTTGCGGCCGTCCCTGTGGCCGGGATCGTGCCGTTATGGCGGTTCACGCAATCACCATCCTAGGCCGCTTGCGGCCACGCGGCAAATGCTGCCCTGCAGTGTAGTCGATGGTCGCGGGAGGCACCGCGCGGAACTAGGGCCACGAGTTGCCCACCTCGTCCCTCGCGCCCTATAGTTGCGTCGCGCCGGACGCGATCGGGGCGTTTTTGAAGTAACGCGCATTGCGGGCCGAGCGAAATTGCTCCGCGCGCAACGGCGCAAAGACGCTGTACCGCGCTGGAACCACGAAATGCGGCCCGGCGAGCAACGCAGGGGGACTGGGATTCCAATGGGTTATTCACTTGTTGCGATTCGTAAAGGGAGGCGTAAATGGTTGATGCCAAGGTAGCCTCATTGACATTGAAGAACCGGAACTGGGCGCTGTACGGCGCCTATCTGGGGTTCGGCCTGGCGGTCGTGGCGTTGGTGCTGCTCGCCATATCGCCGCTTGGCTGGCGTGCTGGCTGGTGGCATTTCCGCTTCGCGTTCTTCTGGCTGATGACTTATTCCGCCTACATCGCATTGGCGGCTGTTGTCGTCTGCGTACTGGCGCTCGCGGTCGGGCGGTCCGGGCTAGGCGGCCGGGGAATCACGATGGCAGGGATCGGCGTCTTCCTGAGCGCGGTGCTCGTTTATGTGCCGTGGCAGTACAACCAGAGGCTGAACTCGGTGCCGCGCATCCACGACATCACGACCGACACCAACAATCCGCCGGCGTTCGTTGCGGCGCTGCCGGCGCGCGCGGCCGAGAAGGCGAATACGGTGATCTAAGAAGGGCCCGAACTCGCCAAGCAGCAGAAGGCGGCGTATCCGGACATCGTGCCGCTCAAGGTCGGGCTGCCGCCGAATGAAGCATTCAAGCGCGCGCTCGACGCGGCCAAGGCGATGCCCGGGTGGACGGTCGTCGATTCAGATCCGACAACGGGCCGTATCGAGGCGAACGAGACGAGCCGCTGGTTCCGCTTCGGCGATGACGTCGTCATCCGGGTAGCTGCCGATGGCGCAGGGAGCCGCATCGACATCCGCTCGGTCAGCCGGCAGGGGCGCAGCGACTTCGGCGTCAATGCGCGCCGGATCCGGGCCTACATGGAGACCTTGAAAGCCCGCGTCGGTTAAATCGGGCCTGGCGCCTGCTTACGATTTCTTGCGCTGCTGTGACTCGATCGGGTTGACCAGCGCATGCAGCACGCAGTTGCCGGGACCGGCACGGTCTACGTGGAACAATCGAAGCGGTGACTAACCCTGAGCAGCTCGGCTAAATCCCGCCTGCCAGCGTAGCGGCTCCGGTCAACGCAAACAGTAGTGCCGCAAGTCGCCGCGCCCACGCCACGGGCAGGCGCTTCGCCAGCCGTTCGCCCGCATACACCACCGGCGCATTCGCAACCATCATGCCGACCGTGGAGCCCAGGACGACGACCACCACCGTAGAATATTTTGCCGCGAGCGCCACGGTCGCGAGTTGCGTCTTGTCGCCCATCTCTGCGACAAAAAACGCAACCACCGTGATCAGGAACACGCCGAGGCGACCGCGCTCCAACCCGGTCGGAGCGGAAAGCGTATCGGCAAACAGCGCCCACACCGCGCACCCCAGAAACGCGATTCCGAGGATCCAGCGCAGCATATCGGGCGAAACCAGCGTCGCAACCCATGCTCCAAGCGCCCCGGCGAGCGCGTGATTGGCGAGCGTGGAGACCGCAATTCCGGCGACGATCGCGCCGGGGCTGCGATAACGCGCCGCCAGGTAGAGCGAAAGCAGCTGGGTCTTGTCGCCGATCTCGGCGACGGCGACAAGCAGTACTGAAGCGGCGAACGCCTCCATGCAGGCGCTGCTGGCGGCGCTTCAGCGACTGCTGTCGGCTGCAACGGCGCGAGCTGTCTCGCGGTGCGGGCAGTCGGGCTTGGTGCAATGGGCGTACAAGGCGAGCGAATGCCCGTGTATGGTGAATCCCTGGCGGCGCGCGACTTCGTTCTGCCGCGCCTCGATTTCGGCGTCGAAGAATTCCTCGACCCGCCCGCACTCCAGGCACACCAGGTGATCGTGATGGCCGCCCTGGTTCAATTCGAATACCGCCTTGCCGGTCTCGAAGTGCTGGCGCGACAGCAGTCCGGCCTGCTCGAACTGCGTCAGCACCCGGTAAACGGTGGCGAGGCCGACGTCGATGCCCTCGCCGATCAGCGTGCGGTAGACGTCTTCAGCGGAGAGATGGCGGACCTTGCTCGATTCGAACAGCTCGAGAATCTTGCGCCGCGGCAAGGTGGCCTTGAGCCCGATGTCCTTGAGGCTTTGCGCGGGGTTCATGGGCGTCGGCGAACGGAAGGGTTCGGCTATCATATAGTGATTCCGCCCTGTTGAGAATTTGACCCGCCGTGCGCCGGTATTTCTCCCTGCTCTGCGTCATGCCGCTCGCCGCGTGTTCCTCGGTGGTGCCTGACATCACGAGCGTCATCAAGCCTTATCGCATCGAGATCCAGCAGGGCAACTACGTCAGCCAGGAAATGCTCGCGCAGCTCAAGCTCGGCATGACCCGCGAGCAGGTGCGCTACGTCCTCGGCACGCCGCTGGTCAGCGATATCTTCCATGCCGACCGCTGGGACTACATCTACTACCGGGAACGCCCCGGCAAGTTCGAACAGCGCAAGATCTCGGTGCATTTCGACAAGGAAGGGCGACTCGCGCGCATCGGCGGCGATGTCGTCCCGGCTGGCGAGACACCGCCGGTGGAACAGCCGTCGGAAAAGCCGTCGGAAAAGCCGGCGGAGAAACCATAGGGAGTTCGGATGCGAGTGGCGGTGGCCGGAGCGAGCGGCAAGATGGGCAGGGTCCTGATCGAGGAAGTGCTGAAGGACCGCGAGTTGGCACTCGCCGCGGCCCTCGACATCGCGTCCGGCCCCGCGGTCGGCGGTGTCAGCGTCACCGTCGACGTGGACGCGGCAGTCGCCGCCGCGGACGCGCTGATCGATTTCACGCGCCCGGCCGGCACGCTCGCGCATCTCGAGGCCTGCGCGCGCCTTGGCAAGGCGATGGTGATCGGCACCACCGGCTTTGCCGAAACCGGGAAACAGCGTATCGCACAGGCGGCCAGGAAGATTCCGATCGTCATGGCGCCGAATTTCGCGGTCGGCGTGAACGTGATCTTCAAGCTGGCCGAGGTTGCCGCGCGCGCTCTCGGCGATGCCTATGACGTCGAGATCATCGAGGCGCACCACCGGCACAAGGTCGATGCGCCCTCGGGCACCGCGCTCGAACTCGGCGGGATCGTCGCGGCGGCGCTCGGCCGGGACCTCGCAGTGGTCGCGGTTCACGGCCGCGAGGGCGATACCGGCGAGCGTCCCGCAAATGCAATCGGGTTCCATGCCATCCGCGGCGGCGACCTCGTCGGCGAGCACACGGTGCTGTTTGCGGGAACCGGCGAGCGGGTCGAGGTGACCGTGCGCAGCACCAGCCGCGCCACCTACGCGCTCGGCGCGTTGCGTGCGGCCAAGTTCCTGAAAGGACGCAGCAACGGGCTGTACGACATGCAGGACGTGCTGGGCCTGCGCTGAATGAGTCCGAATGTGCTCGGCGGCACGATGTTGCCGCATGCACCGCATCCCGGGGTATAATTTGCCGCTTCAACCGAAGCGGGAGAGGCGCGAGCCTCGCCCGCTTTTTCGCATCCGGTCCTGGAGTTGCAATTGCCCTCGTTCATCCCCGCCGCGCTCGCACTCGCAGACGGGACGGTCTTTCGCGGCCGTTCGATCGGCGCGCCCGGCATTTCGGCCGGCGAAGTGGTGTTCAACACCGCGATGACGGGCTATCAGGAAATACTCACGGACCCATCCTATTGCCGCCAGATTGTCACGCTGACCTGCCCGCACATCGGCAATACGGGTGTGAATGCCGAGGATGAGGAATCGGAGGCGATCCACGCCGCGGGCCTGGTAGTGCGCGACGTTCCGGCGCTGAGTTCGAATTGGCGCGCGCAGAAAAGTCTCCCGCAATACCTTGCCGCCAATAGCGTAGTGGCGATCGCCGACATCGACACCCGCAGGCTGACGCGCATCCTGCGTGAAAGAGGCGCGCAGAACGGGTGCCTGATCGCTGGTGAGGTCGATCTCGATCGGGCGCTCGCCGAAGCGAGGAAGTTTCCCGGCCTCGCGGGCATCGACCTGGCGAAGGTCGTGAGCACCGGAAAATCCTATGCCTGGACCGACGGCGCGTGGAAGCTCGGCGCCGGTTTCAAGCGCATCGAGGGCGGGCGCTTTCATGTCGTCGCCTACGACTACGGCGTGAAGCGCAACATCCTGCGCCTGCTCGCCGAGCGCGGCGCGCGCGTCACGGTGCTGCCGGCACAGTCGGGCGCGGACGACGCCTTGGCGCTGAAGCCCGACGGCGTGTTCCTGTCCAACGGCCCGGGCGACCCGGAGCCGTGCGAATACGCGATCCGCGCGATCCGCGCGATCCTCGATTCGAGCGACGTGCCGGTGTTCGGCATCTGCCTCGGCCACCAGCTGATGGGACTCGCCTGCGGAGCGAAGACGCTCAAGATGAAGTTCGGCCATCACGGCGCCAACCACCCGGTGAAAGACCTCGATACCGGCCGGGTCGTGATCACCAGCCAGAACCACGGCTTCGCGGTGGATCCCGCCACGCTGCCGCGGAACCTGCGGCCGACCCACGTTTCGCTGTTCGACGGCTCGCTGCAGGGGCTGGCGCGCACCGACCGCGCTGCGTTCTGTTTCCAGGGGCATCCCGAGGCGAGTCCCGGCCCGCACGAGATCTCGTATCTGTTCGATCGGTTCGCGCAGATGATGGTGGCGCGAAAG
>JBGOTT010000293.1:0-5311 GCA_041476585.1 Gammaproteobacteria bacterium
CAGCTTCATCCCGCTGCTCACGCTCGGTATCCCGTCCAATGCGGTGATGGCGCTGATGATCGGCGCGATGATGATCCAGGGCATCGCGCCGGGACCGCAGGTGATGACGGAGAAGCCGGAACTGTTCTGGGGCATGATCGCGTCGATGTGGGTCGGCAATCTGATGCTGATCGTATTGAACCTTCCGCTGATCGGCATCTGGGTCAAGCTGCTCACCGTGCCCTACCGCATCCTCTACCCGGCGATCCTGGTGTTCATGGCGATCGGCGTGTACAGCCTGTCGAACAGTCCGTTCGACTGCTTCCTGATGGCGCTGTTCGGCGTGTTTGGCTACGTCTGCGTCAAGCTCGAGTGCGAGCCGGCGCCGTTGATCCTCGGCTTCATCCTCGGGCCGCTGATGGAGGAAAACCTGCGCCGGGCGATGCTGCTGTCGCGCGGCGACCCGCTGGTGTTCTTCCAGAAGCCGATCTCGGCGGGGTTCCTGATCGCCTCCTTCATTCTGCTGGTGATCATCGCGCTGCCGGCGATCCGCAAGAAGCGCGAGGAAGCGTTCGTAGAGGCGTAGCGTGGTTCGCCTGCTCGCGGCGGCGGCGCTGTTGGCCGCCACGCCGCTTGTTGCCGCCCAAACGCCTTCGACCGGCCGGACATCCAGCCGCCAGTGAACTGCCGATTGATGAAGACGACGCGAAAGTGGACAGTTTGCCCGAGTCGCTGGAGAATAAAAAGATGTAACGTGGCGCCAGGGGAGGTTTAGCCGTGTTTCTCGAGAACCGCTTCGACAAGCTAATCAAGCTGGCATCTCAATCCAACATCCCGTTGCGATTGGAGTTGTGGAACGGCCGCCAGGTGAGCTGCTCGCCGGAGCCCACCGTCACCATCGTCATACCCACGCTGTCGGCACTGCGCTATTTCATTCCCCCGGATCTCAACAAGCTCGGCGAAGCGTTCGTGGACGGCCACATTCGCGCCGAAGGATCGATCCACGAGGTATTTCGCGTGGCTCAAGAGCTGGCGGTCCGCTTTACCGCCCAGACACGCACCGGCTTTCAGTTCCTGAGGCGCCATAGCCGGAGCCGGGATCGCAAGGCCATTCAATATCACTACGACGTCTCGAACGAGTTCTATTCCCTGTTTCTCGACCGGCAGATGGTCTATTCGTGCGCTTACTACAAGAACGAGAGCGATGCTCTCGAAACCGCGCAGATACAGAAGTTGGACCACATCCTGAACAAGCTGATGCTCAAGCCCGGCGAGCGCTTTCTCGACATTGGTTGCGGTTGGGGTGCGTTGATCATGCGCGCGGCGAAACAGTACGGCGCCCACGCGACCGGGATCACCCTTTCGGAAAACCAGTTCAATTACGTCCATGAACGCATCCGGGCCGAGGGATTGCAGGAGCGGTGCAAGGTCGAGTTGCGCGACTATCGCGATTTGCCCGGCGCCGGCCAGTTCGACAAGATTGCGAGCGTGGGCATGTTCGAGCATGTGGGCCTGAAGAACCTGGGCCTGTATTTCGGCAAGATATGCGCACTGTTGAAGGATGACGGGCTTGCGTTGAATCACGGCATTACCTCAAGCGACATCGACAGCCGCGAGGCCCGGTTCGGCGCAGGCGAATTCATCGAGCGGTATGTATTTCCAGCGGGCGAGTTGCCGCATATTTCACTGGCGTTGAAGGAAATGGCCGGGGCCGGGCTGGAAGTGGTCGATGTGGAATCGCTGCGCCGCCACTATGCGCGAACCTGCCGTGAATGGGCGGACCGGCTCGAATCGAACCGGGATCGCGCAATCGCCATCGCCGGCGGCAGAACGTCCCGGATCTGGGAGATCTATCTCGCCGGCTGCGCGTACGCGTTTGCCAACGGGTGGGTGAACATTTACCAGGCGCTCGGCTGCAAGGCCAAGAATACGGCAGCAAGACTACTGCCGGCCACGCGCGGCTATATGTACGCCGGTGCGGAGACGGCGATCAAGTAGCGGCGATCGTCTGCACCTCGATCAGGAATTGTTCCTGCACCAGCCGGTCGACGATCAGCAGGGTGTTGGGCGGGTACTTGGCGTCAGGAAACATTTTCGGAAACTCGCGCAACCGCCAAGCCATGAATTCGGCGATGTCCTGCGAGTGCACCAGGTAGGTGGTGAACTGTGCCACGTTGCTCCAGCCAGCACCGGCGGATCTGAGCGCCGTTTCGATCTGCGCGAACACGGCGGTGCACTGCGCGTCGAAGGTATTGCCGGGTGCGAGCATGCCCGCGATGTACAGCGTCTCCGCGGCATTCTTCACCCGCGTCATGTGCGAGTATTGCCCGAGCGGTTTGCCGAGCGCGTCGATGTTGACGATCTTGATGTCGGCCACTATTTCTTCTCCTTGTCGCGCCCGACCAACCGGTCGGCGAGCTGGTTGAAATCGCCGACGTTGAAATCGAACGCGCGCTCGGCGTTCAGGCCGGTACGCTTCGCCGGGCCGTATTCGAGCGGCCGGCGCACGAACGCGGTGCGCAGCCCGCAGGCCTTGGCGGCGAACAGATCGTCCTTGTGCGCAGCGACCAGCATCAGTTCGCCTGGCGCAATGCCAAGCAGGTCCGCGGCGCCCAGGTAAGTCTCGGGGTCGGGCTTGTAGTGGCGGAACACTTCGGCCGAGAACACCACGTCCCACGGCAGGCCGCCGTGCTTGGCCATGTTGACGAGCAGGCCGATGTTGCCGTTCGAAAGCGTGCCGATCACGTAGCGTTTCTTCAGGCGCTGCAGGCCGCCGCGCGCGTCGGGCCAGGGCCGCAGGCGGTGCCACACGCGGTTGAGCTCGGCAATTTCCGCGGGCGAAAGTCCGCGGATGGCGAATTCTTCGAGGATGTCTTCGAGGATCATCCGGTGAAGGTCGTCGATGCGCGTCCAGGGCAGCTCGCCCGAGCGCACGCGCGCCATCGCCGGCTTGTAGCCCGCGCGCCACGCGTCGGCGAACGCAGCCCAGTTCACTTCGAGTTTTTTTTCGCGCCCAAGGCGCATCCCCTCGCGGATGATCGAGCCGCGCCAGTCCACGACCGTGCCGAACACGTCGAACACCAGCGCTTTGACTGCGGGCGAGCTGCGGCGCATGCCTACCAGTACATGATGCAGGGGCCGCTGAAGAGAACCGGCCCGGTGGGAGCGCCGCTGGGCGAGCCGCCCGTGGGCTCGAGGCTCACCGCGAGCGCCGGGATCGCGCCGAGCGACTGGTCGGCGACTGCCGGGAGCTTGAGCACTTGCTTGTTCTCCATCCCCACGAGGCCGAGCGATTTCGGCGCCTGGCCGGTGGGTAGCGCCCACAGCTCGAGGCTCTTGTCGGGCACCACGATCGAATCGTCGAGCCGTTTGACCAGCAGCTGATCGGATTTGCGCATCGCCGAAAGCATCATCACCGGCTTCTGCGTTTTCGGATCCGAGAGCACCACGACGTAGGAGGGCGGCATGACGTCGGCGGGCACGCGCACGATCTGCGGCGGCGGTGCGGGCTGCTGCGGAGCGGGGGCGGAAAGCATCACCGCACCAAGCAGCGCGGCGGCGGCTCCGCTTGCCAGCAGACCGAGGTTGCGCCAGAACGCGAGGCTTTCCCACAGCCCGGCGCGCACCGGCGCGACGTCGGCAGCGATGCGGCTCGCAGCGATGCGCGATTCGATCGTCTCCCACACGCGTCGCGGTGGCGCCACCGGGGCGACCGCTTCGGCCATCGGAGCGAGGCGTCCCTGCCACTCATCGACTGCGCGGCGCACGGATGCATCGGCGCGCATCCAGCCCTGGAAGCGCGCGCGCGCGGCGCCGCGCAGCGTGCCGAGCACGTACTCGCCTGCGAGGCGCTGCTGAAGCTCGGGTGAATCGCGGAATTTCATTTTGCCGGCTCGAGGCAGACCTTCAGGCGCGCGAGGCCGCGCCGCACCCATGTCTTCACCGTGCCCAGCGGCTGGCGCAGGTGCGCCGCGAGTTCGGAGTGCGACAGCCCGTCGAAGAATGCCAGCATGATCGCCTGGCGCTGCCTGTCTTCCAGCCGCCCGAGGCATTCGGCGAGCGCCCTGGCATCGCTCGAGCGCGAAAGCAGATCCAGCGGCCCGGGGCCGTTGGCCGCGGTATTGTCGACCAGCACACCGTCGGGGTCGCTGACTTCCCTGCTTGGCCGGCGCAGCCAGTCGAGGCAGCGATTCCTCACGATGCTGGTCATCCAGGTCATCGGCGCAGACAGGCCTGCGCGGTAGTCCTGCGCATGGTTCCAGATGTTGACGTAACTCTCCTGCAGCACTTCCTCAGCCCAGTCATCTCGCCTCAATATACGCAGCGCGACGCCAAACAGTTTCGCCGAACTGGCCCGGTACAGACGCGCAAAGGCGTCCCGGTCGCGCCGCGCGCAGGCGGCGAGCAGGGCGGAGAGCTGCTCCGCGGGGGTCTCCATGACCTTCAGTGCTTGCCGCGCTCGTGACGCCACTGCACGTTGCCGCGGCCCGCGTGGCGGTTGAGCACACGGCCCAGCACGAACAGCAGATCGGACAGGCGATTGAGGTACTGGCGCGCAGCTTCGCTCACCGCTTCGTTGCGCCCGAGCGCGACCACGCTGCGCTCGGCGCGCCGGCACACCGTGCGCGCGAGATGCGCGGCGGCCGCCGCGCGCGACCCCCCCGGCAGGATGAACTCCTTCAATGGCGCAAGGTCGCGGTTGAAGCGTTCCAGCAGCGCGTCGAGCCGCGCGACGTGCTCGGCTTTCAGCGCAGTGTGCCCGGGAATGCAGATCTCTCCTCCCAGGTCGAACAGTTCGTGCTGCACGCCGTCGAGCGCGGCGCGGATCTCGCCGGGCACGTCCTCGGTGAGCAGCAGGCCGATCGCGGAATTGCACTCGTCGATGTCACCGAGCGCGTGGATGCGCGCGGCGTCCTTGTTGACGCGCGAGCCGTCGCCCAAGCCTGTTTCGCCAGCGTCGCCGGTGCGCGTCGTGATCTTGGAGAGGCGGTTTGCCATTCGGGGCCCGAGGAGTAGTGTTTTCGATTATACCGGCGCAAACTGCCGGAGTTTCCTCGACGAAGGAGGTTGATATGGCTGCAAGCATCCGCAAGGCCGACTACTTTTCGATGCGCGTTCCCAACCGTGCCGGCACCGGTGCGGGATTGCTTGCCGGGTTGAAGGCAGAGGGCGTGAACCTGCTCGCCTTCTCCGGTTTTCCGGTGCGCGGTGGTGCGCAGGTGGATTTCATGCCCGAGAACGCGGGGAAATTTCGCGCCGCGGCGAAAAAAACCGGGCTCAAATTGGGCGCGAGGAAGACCGTGTTCCTGATGCGGGGCGACGACCGCATCGG
>JBGOTT010000294.1:0-5297 GCA_041476585.1 Gammaproteobacteria bacterium
CGACGCGCAGGCTTCGCTCGCGGTGAGCTACAACAGCCTGGAGAGCTACGGCGCTTCGCTGCAGGACGCGCTCACGCGGCCTTATCCGCCTTACGAGAAGATCGGCATTTTCGGCCCGGACGGCGAGTACAGGCAGCTCGCGGTCACGCTGCTGCAGATCGAGAATGAGTTCTACGGCACCATCCGGCCCAAGCGCGTGATCAGGCAGGGCGAGCGGCCGCTGCACGCGCTTCGGGAGCGCGGCATCGAGTACGTCGAGGTGCGGCTGATGGATCTCGACCCGTTCGTGCCCGTCGGCATCGGCGCCAGCACCATGCGTTTTCTCGACGTGTTCCTGCTGCACTGCCTGCTCCTGGACAGCCCGCCGGACACGCCGCAGGAGATCGCGGCGCGCGCGCGCAACCAGCACCGCGCGGCCCTGCGCGGCCGCGAGCCGGGCCTGCGGCTGGAGCGCGGGAGCGAGCAGGTCACGCTGACCGATTGGGGCCGGCAGGTGGTCGCGGAGTGCGAGCCGATCGCCGCGGCGCTCGATGCGGTGCACGGCGGGAACGCGTATGGCGAAGCTCTCACGTCCGCGGCCGCTGCGCTGGGCGATCCCGCGCTGGTGCCTTCCGCGCGCGTGCTCGAGGCGATGACGCGGAAGTTCGACAGCTCCTACGTGCGTTTCGCGCTGGCGCAGTCGCTGCAGCACCACGACACGCTGCAGAGCAATCCTCCGTCCGCCGAAATCGAACAGCGCTTCGGACGCATGGCGGAAGAATCGTTGATCGAGCAGCGCAGGATCGAAGCCGCGGACACCATGCCGTTCGAGATCTACCGGCAGCAGTACCTGTCGCGCGAGCGGCTGGGGGTTTAGGTTTTTGCGAGCCTGGCAAGGAACCGGTCGAGCTGGTTTGCGAAACGCTGGCGGTCGCCGTGATCGAGCGGCGGCGGGCCGCTGGTCTGCACCCCGGTGTCGCGCAATTGCTCCGACAGGTCGCGCATCGACAGGCGGTCGCGGATGTTGTCCGGCGTGTAGAGTTCGCCGCGCGGATCGAGCGCGTGGCCGCCGCGCCCAATCACGTCGGCGGCGAGCGCGATGTCGGCGGTAATCACCAGCTCGCCCGGCGCGAGCCGCTTCGCGATCTCGTTGTCGGCGACGTCGAAACCGCGCGGCACCTGCAGCGTGCGTATGAGGGGGGAGCGCGGCGTGCGCAGCGGCTGGTTCGCGACCAGCGTCAGCGGGATCTGCGCGCGCTCGGCGGCGCGAAACAGGATCTCCTTGATCACCGCGGGGCAGGCGTCGGCGTCGACCCAGATGTGCATATCGATGCTACCCCCACATCCCCCTCAGCTTCTCCGCCACGTTCACCCGCGGCGCGTCCTGCGCCGGCTCGGCCACTCCACCCTCGCCCGCTGGCCACACGGTTTCTTCCAGGGTCGCCATCACCCTGCGCGTGAGGAAGCGGCTCCGCGCGCCGTATATGTGCGCATCGCCGCGCTTCGTCTGCTGCGTCACGTAGTACTTGAGCGGCGCGACGAGGTGCAGCTCGCTCTTCGCGCGCGTCATCGCGACATACAGGAGCCGGCGCTCCTCCTCGACCAGCTCGGGTTTGCAGGTCGAATACTCCGACGGAAAATTTCCATCCGCCACGTTGAGCAGGTACACCGCGTCCCACTCCTGGCCCTTCGCCGAGTGGATGGTCGAGAGCACCAGGTAGTCTTCGTCGAGCAGCGGGTCGCCGGCGCGATCGCCCGTGGCCTGCGGCGGGTCGAGCGCGAGCTCGGTGAGGAAACGCTCGCGCGTGGAAAACTGCTGCGCGATCCGCTCGAGCTGCACGAGGTCGCCGGCGCGAACCTGCGCGCCCTCGTAGAGGCGCTCGAGCATCGGCTCGTACCACTCGCGCACGCGCGCGACCTGGCCGGGCCACGGCGTTTGCGGGTTGCCAAGCCCGGCCATCAGCTCGTCGAACTCGGGCAGAAGGGTCTTCAGCGCCTTCCAGGAATGCGCATTCGCCTCGAACTGCTCGCAGATTCTCGCCGCGATGCCCGGCCCGATGCCCTGCTGCAGCTGCAGCGCGCGGAACGCCGCGACGCGGTTCTTCGGATTGTCCGCCCAGCGCAGCACCGAGAGCAGATCCTTCACGTGCGCCGCTTCGAGGAACTTGAGTCCGCCGTACTTCACGTAAGGAATGTTCCGGCGCACCAGTTCCAGCTCGAGCACGTCGGAGTGATGCGAGCTTCTGAACAGCACCGCCTGTTTTTTGAGCAACACCCCGCGCTCGCGCGCTTCCAGCACCTGCCTCACCACGTACCCGGCCTGCCCGCGGTCGTCCAGCACCGTCACCAGCTTCGGCTTTTCGCCTGCTCCGCGCTTCGCCTGCAGGTCTTTCCGGTACTGCCGCTGCCCCTCGCCGATCAGCGCGTTCGCCGCATCCAGGATGCCTTGCGTAGAGCGGAAGTTCTCTTGCAGCGTCACGACCTGCGCGCTCGGCGCGTATTGGGCCGGAAACCCGAGGATGTTCTCGACGGTGGCGGCGCGGAACGAGTAGATCGACTGCGCGTCGTCGCCGACCGCGGTCACGCCCTCCCCGGAGGGCCGAAGGCGCTTGAGGATCTGCGCCTGCAGCACATTGGTGTCCTGGTACTCGTCCACCAGGATCCGGTCGAATTGCGCGCCGATCTCGCGCGCGAGGCCTTCGTCGGCCATCATCGCGTGCCAGTAAAGCAGCAGGTCGTCGTAATCGAGCGCCTGGTTGGCGAGCTTGCGCTCTACGTAGGCGCGGTAAAGGCCGGTCAACTCCTCCTCCCACTCGGCGCACCACGGAAACACATCGCGCAGCGTGGCGGCGAGCGGCGCCTGCGTATTCACGCGGTGCGAGTAGATCGCGAGGCAGGTGTCCTTGCGCGGGAAACGTTTCTCCGCTTTCGACAGTCCACGCTCGTGGCGCTCGACGTCCATCAGGTCGGCCGCGTCGCCGCGGTCGAGCACGCTGAAATTCTCATCCAGCCCCACCCGCTGAGCGTTGCGCCGGATCAGCCGGTTCGCGATCGAGTGAAACGTGCCCGACCACGGCAGCCTCACTTCCTTCAGGACCTCGCCGACGATGCGCTGCGCGCGGCGCGTCATCTCCACCGCCGCGCGGCGCGTGAAGGTGAGCAGCAGAATCCGCTCGGGACTCACCCCCTCCAGCACCAGGTGCGCCACGCGGTGCGCGAGCGTGTTGGTCTTTCCGGTGCCCGCGCCTGCGATGATGAGCAGCGGGCCGGCCCCGCCGAAGCGGGCCGCAGCGCGCTGGGCGGGATCCAGGCGGTCGAAGGCGGTGATGGTTGCCACGGGGGCAACTATAGGGGATTACTGTATATATCTCCAGCCTCACCCGCGCCTGCGGCGTGAAAATGACCGCGCGCGCGCGCCCGGAAGACGCAAGGCAGTTCTGGGGATGCGTAAACTATCCGGCGTGCCGGCAGACGTTTTTCAGCGGCGGCAGCGCACCGATTGCCTTGCATCCACCGGGAGGAGCCCCATGAGCACCGTCGCCAACCACGCCCTGCGCAACCTGCGCGCGGGCAAGCTCGCCATCGGCCTGGGCCTGCGCCAGGCGCGCACGGTCGACATCGCGCAGATCGCGAAGACCGCCGGCTTCGACTGGCTGTTCATCGACTGCGAGCACAACTCGATGGGCAGCGACACCGCGGCGCAGATCGCGTCGGCCTCGCTCGCCGTCGGCATCACGCCGGTGGTGCGCGTGGCGGGCCTCGAGCGCTGGCTCGCCAGCCGCATGCTCGACAACGGCGCGCAGGGCATCGTCGTGCCGCACGTCGAGACCGCCGAGGAGGCGCGCCGCGTCGCCGACGCATGCCGCTTCCCGCCCGTTGGCCGCCGCTCGATGGGCGGCGGCCTGCAGCAGCTCGGCTTCGCGCCGATGCCGGTGGGCGAGGTCGCGCGCATCGTCAACGAGGAGACGCTGGTGGTGGTGATGCTCGAATCGCCGCAGGCAATCGAGAACTGCGACGCGATCGCCGCGGTGCCGGGGATCGATGCGCTGCTCGTCGGCACCAACGACCTGTGCTTCGAGCTGGGGATTCCGGGGCAGTTCGACGACCCGCGCGTGGCGGAGGCTTACCGCAAAGTGATTGCGGCCTGCCGCAAGCACGGCAAGTTTCCGGGCATGGGCGGGATGTACGCGCCGGATCTGCTCGAGCGGCACATCCGGATGGGCGTGCAGCTGATCCTCGCCGGGTCGGATTTTTCGCTGCTGATGAAGGCCGCGAGCGCGCAGGCGGGGTTGGTGAGGGGGTTCGAAGGGCGTGGGCCGACCGCTTGATATCCGGCTAGGTCGACATCCTTCGCTGCTTCAGTCGGGCGCGGAAGCGCGGCCGGGCACCGCGCAGGAACGCGGTACAGTGACGCCCCGCGATGCCCCTGCTCACCCTCGCCAACGCGCAGCTCGCCTACGGGGAACTGCCGCTCCTCGATCGCGCATCGTTCGCGATGGAGGCGAACGAGCGCATCGGGCTCATCGGCCGCAACGGCACCGGCAAGTCCTCGCTCCTCGGCGTCATCGCGGGCACCGCGACGCTCGATGGCGGCGAGCTGCGGCACAGCCCAGGCCTGCGCATCGCGTTCGTCCCGCAGGAGCCCGTGCTGCTTCCCAAAGCCACGCTCAGGGAAAGCCTGCTCGCGCGCGCGCCCGATGTCCCCGAGCACAAGATCGAGGAATTTCTGCATCGCTTCGATCTCGATCCGGGCCTCGACCCCGCGGCCGCCTCGGGCGGCGAGCGAAAACGCGCGGCGCTCGCGCTCGCCTTCGCGCTCGCACCCGAGCTGCTGCTGCTCGATGAACCGACCAACCACCTCGACATCGACGGCATCCTGCAGCTGGAAAATGCCATCCTGAAACAGCCCGCCGCAATCGTCGTCACCCACGACCGCGCCTTCCTCGAGCGGGTCGCTACGCGCATCCTGGAGCTCGACCGCGGCCTGCTCCGGTCGTATTCGGGCAACTATTCGCGCTACGAAACCCTCAAGGCCGGCGAGCTCGCCGCCGAGGCGGTCGCGCAGCGCAAGTTCGACAAGTTCTGGGCGCAGGAAGAAGCCTGGATCCGCAAAGGCATCGAGGCGCGGCGCACGAGGAACGAAGGCCGCGTGCGGCGCCTGGAGCGCCTGCGCGAAGAGCGCGCGGCGCGGCGCGAGCGCGCCGGCAGCGTCAGGCTCGCTGTCGGCAGCGGCCAGCGCTCGGGCAGGCTGGTGTGCGAACTGACCCGTGTCTCGAAATCCTTCGGCGGGCGGCCGATCGTGAAGAACCTCGACCTCC
>JBGOTT010000295.1:0-5260 GCA_041476585.1 Gammaproteobacteria bacterium
ACCGCCGCGGGGCCAAAGGGGGAATGGGACGCCGCGTTCATGCCGGAGGACGCCGAGCGAAGGAACATGGTGGATTTCGGCCCGGCCTATTACCTCTCGACCAGCACCTACGTGGTGAGGGCGGGCTCGCCGATCCGCACGCTCGCAGAGGTGGATCGGGCGGGCGTCCGTGTCGCCGGCATCGCCAATACCACCACCGCGCGCACCGCGATCGCCACCCTGAAGAACACTATGGTCATCAGCTTTCGCACCGTGGACGAGTTGGTCGCGAAGATAAAGGCCGGCGAAGTGGATACGATGGCGCTCGGCCGCGAGTCGCTGCAAGGGCTCCAGCCGCAGATTCCCGGCTCGCGCATCCTCGACGGATACTTCCACGCCGCCCTCGCCTACGTCACCCAGTTCATCGAGGAGGGAAAATCTTCGGGCATAGTTCGCCGTGCGTTCGACGGCGCAGGCATGCAGGGCGCGCCCGTCGCACCGCCTTCGACAAAGTAACAAGAAAGGAAACCCATGCAACACGTCCGCTTCGGCCGCACCGGCCTGCAAGTCTCGCGCCTTTGCCTCGGCACCATGACCTTCGGCCTGCAGTGCGACGAGAAAACCTCGTTCGCGATTCTCGACACGGCGACTGAAGCCGGCATCACGTTCATCGACACCGCCGACGTCTATCCGATGGGCGGCACGCTCGAACAGGTGGGCCGCACCGAGGAGATCGTCGGCCGCTGGCTGCACGGGAGAAGAGACAAGTACGTGCTGGCGACGAAATGCAGCGGCAAGATGGGCCCCGCGGCCTGGCAGCAGGGTACCTCGCGCAAGCACGTGCTGGCCTCGATCGACGCATCGCTCAAGCGCCTCGGCACCGACTACGTGGACCTCTACCAAGCGCACCACTTCGACGCCAACACGCCGGTGGACGAGACCGTGGAAGCCTTCGACGCGGTGGTGAAAAGCGGCAAGGCGAGATACATCGGCGTCTCCAACTACCACGCCTACCGCGTCGCGCGCGCGATCGGACGCAGCGAAGCGCTCGGGTTGACCCGCTTCATCTCCGTGCAGCCGCGCTACAACCTGCTGTTCCGCCAGATCGAGAGGGAACTGCTGCCGCTGTGCGAGGAGGAAGGCCTCGCCGTGATGCCCTACAACCCGCTCGCCGGCGGGCTGCTTACCGGCAAGCACAAGCGCAGTGCGCCTCCTGCCAAGGACTCGCGCTTCGGCCTCGGCAACGCGGGCGCCAAAATGTACAGCGAGCGCTACTGGCAGGAGCGCGAGTTCGCCACGGTGGACGCCTTCGCCAAACTAGCGACGGAAGCCGGCACCGAACCGGCCACGCTTGCCATCGCCTGGGTACTCGCGCATCCCGCGATCACGACGCCGCTGATCGGCGCGAGCAAGCCGGAGCAGCTGAAGGCGAGCATCGCGGCGGCCGAATTCAAACTCGACCCGAAGCTCAAGCGACTTCTCGACGAGTTGAGCCACGACTACCGGATGGGCGACGCCGCGCGCTGACCGAGCGAGCGATTCTTGTTTTGCAGCTTCGCGGAGCGGGTGCTAACCTGCGCGGCTCCATGGCCCGCGAGCTGCTCGCCGAGTATCCGCAAAGCACCGAGCGTTTCGACGAGATGTTCGCGGCGCCGCTCGAGCCGCGAGCGCACTGGCGGCCGATGCTCGAGCAGATCGCCGCCGAGCCCGTCGAGCGCATCCGCGAGCGCCTGCAGTCGGTGCAGCGCCAGATGCGCGAGAACGGTGTCACCTACAACGTGTACGCCGATCCGCAGGGCGCCGCCCGCCCTTGGGAACTCGACCTGCTGCCGCTGATCCTGCCGCAACAGGTGTGGAGCGGCATCGAGACGGCGATCGCGCAGCGCGCGACGCTGCTCAACAAGATCCTGGTCGACGTGTACGGCGAACAGCGGCTGCTGAAGGAAGGGCTGCTGCCGAGCGCGCTGGTGCACGGCCATGCAGGTTTCCTGCGCCCCTGCCACGGCGCAAGAGCGCCCGGCGATGTGATGCTGCAACTCTATGCCGCCGACCTAGCGCGCTCGCCCGACGGGCAATGGTGGGTGCTCGACGACCGCACACAGGCGCCTTCGGGCGCGGGCTATGCGCTCGAAAACCGGATCGTGATCTCGCGCGCGTTCCCCGAACTGTTCCGCGACATGAAAGTGCAGACGCTCGCAAGCTTCTTTGCCACGCTGCGCGACAGCCTCGCGCACTGGGCGCCGCAGGGCGGGCCGGGCACGTCTGGCGCTCCGCTCAGCGTGCTGCTCACGCCGGGGCCGCACAATGAAACCTACTTCGAGCACGCCTACCTCGCGCGCTACCTGGGCCTGCCGCTGGTCGAGGGCAACGACCTCACGGTGCGCGAAGGCTGCGTGTGGCTGAAGACCCTCTCGGGCCTGAAGCGCGTGCACGCGATGCTGCGGCGCCTGGACGACGACTTCTGCGACCCGCTCGAACTGCGCGGCGACTCCGCGCTCGGCATCCCGGGCCTGGTCGACGCGATGCGCCGCGGCAACGTGCTGGTGGCGAACGCGCTCGGCTCCAACCTCCTCGAATCGAGCACGCTGTTCGGCTTTTTGCCGCAGCTGTCGAAGAAGCTCCTGGGCGAACCGCTCAAGATGCCCTCGGTCGCCACCTGGTGGTGCGGCGAGCCGGCGGCGCTCGAGGACGTGGTCGACAAGCTCGACCGGCTGGTCATCAAACCGGCGTTCCCCCAGCTGCGCGTCGAGCCGATGTTCGGCGAGGACCTCGACGAGCGCGGCAGGAAGCGCGTCGTCGCCATGCTGCGCGCGCGCCCCAACGATTATGTAGCGCAGGAGATCGTGCAGCTGTCTCAGGCACCCGTGTGGGACAAGGTTCATCCGCGGCGGGTGCTCGCGCGCGCGATCGGCCTGCGGGTGTATGCCTGCGCCACGCCGAACGGCTATGTGGTGATGCCCGGCGGACTGACGCGCGTGGCAAGCGCCGACGCGCGCGTAATCTCGATGCAGCGCGGCGGCTCGAGTAAGGATACCTGGGTCCTCGCGGCGGGGCAGGTCAATACCTTCAGCCTCCTCAGGCGTGCGATCGGCCCGCACGAACTGGTGCGCGCCGGCACCAACCTGTCGAGCCGCGTGGTCGAGAACCTGTACTGGTTCGGGCGCTACTGCGAGCGCTGCGACGCGACCGCGCGCCTGCTGCGCCTGGCGCTTGGCCGCCTGGTGGACGATACGCCGGGCGACGACCCGGGCGCGCGCCCGGTGATCATCGGGCTGCTGCGCCACGCCGAGATCCTCGAGCCGGGGGAGCAGGAACCGGACGACGCGGAGCTGGTGTCCGAACTGCGCGCGGCGATCTCGGACGAGTCCCGCACCGGGTTGGCGAGCGGGGTGCGCGAACTCGGCCGCGTCGCTTCGCACCTGCGCGAGCGCCTGTCGCTCGACAACTGGCGTGCGCTCAACCGCATGAGCCGCACCATCGGCCACAACCACGGCCGCCTGCGAACCACCACGCTGTCCGATGTGCTGGTGGAACTCGATGCCACCATCGCCGCATTCACCACCCTGTCGGGCTTCGCGCTCGACGGCATGACGCGCGACCCCGGCTGGCGCTTCCTGTCGGTCGGCCGGCGCATCGAGCGCATGCGCAACCTGTGCACCAACCTCAAGTTCGCGCTCGCCGGACCTCGCGACACCGACCTGTCATGGCTTCTGCGCCTCGCCGACTCGATCATCACCTACCGGGCGCGCTACTCGGCGCGCCCCGAATGGCTGCCGGTACTCGACCTGCTGGTATGCGATGACGCAAACCCGCGCTCAGTCGCTTTTCAGGTGTACGGCCTGCACGATTACGCACGGCGCCTGAGCGAGATGTTCGGCGACATCGGCGAGGAGAAGCTCGACGCGTCCCTGGCAGCCTTGCGCGCGCTCGACCCCGGCGCCGACCTGACCCACGGCAGCGAGCGGCTTGCATCGTTCCTCGACGAATGCTCCGGGGCCGGTTACCGGCTGGGCGAGCAGCTCGGGCACCGCTTCTTCAGCCACGTCCGCGAATCCTCGCACCAGACGTCCGCGACGTGATGCGCCTGAACGTAGTCCATGAAACGCGCTACAGCTACTCCAGTCCGGTAGTGCTGTCGCAGCAGTTGCTGCACCTCACGCCGCGCGCGCTTCCCTGGCAGGCGTGCGATGCGCACCACCTCAGCGTGGAGCCCGAGCCCGGCGAGTTCGGCGAAGGCACGGATTTTTTCGGCAACCGCATTGCCCGCCTGCTGATCGCCGCGCCGCACGAGGAACTGCGGGTGCGCGCAGACTCGACGCTCAGCGTCGCGCCGCGCGAGCAACAGGCCCTTGCCCTGCCGCAAACTGCCTGGGAGACGGTGCGCGACCGGGTGCGCGTGCCCGATGGCGCCGCGCTCGTGGAAGCCGCCGGCTTCCTCTACGAGTCGCCGCACGTCGAGACCTGGCGCGAACTGGCCGGTTACGGGGCGCAGAGCTTCACGCGCGGCCGCGGCACGCTCGAGGCGGCGTTCGACCTCACGCGGCGCATTTACGCCGACTTCAAGTTCGACAAGACCGCAACCAGCGTTTCGACGCCGCTGCGCGAGGTGTTGAAACGCCGCCGGGGCGTATGCCAGGACTTCGCGCATCTGATGATCGGGAGCTTGCGCTCGCTCGGGCTGCCGGCGCGCTACGTGAGCGGTTACCTGCTCACCGAACCGCCGCCCGGCCGGCCGCGGCTGGTCGGCGCCGACGCCTCGCACGCCTGGGTCGCGGTGTACTGCGGCGAGGCGGCAGGCTGGGTGGACCTCGATCCGACCAACAACTGCGTGGTGGACGACGAGCACGTCACGCTCGGTTGGGGCCGCGATTTCAGCGACGTCACGCCGATGCACGGCGTGATCCTCGGCGGCGGCGAGCACGAACTGGCCGTGCACGTCACGGTGACCCCGCTGGAAAGTTGACCCCGGTAGAATCGAGCCATGGCCGACCGCAGATTCGGAATCGAGACGCTCTGCCTGCACGCGGGCCAGATCCCCGATCCATCCACCGGCGCGCGCGCCGCGCCGATCTACCAGACCACGTCGTTCGTGTTCGATTCGGCCGAGCACGCGGCGAGCCTGTTTAACCTGCAGACCTTCGGCAATGTCTACTCGCGCATCTCCAACCCGACGGTGGCGGTGTTCGAGGAACGCGTCGCCGCGCTCGAGGACGGCCGCGCGGCGCTCGCCTGCGCCACCGGCCAGGCAGCCGAAGCGACGGCGATCCTGACGATATGCAAG
>JBGOTT010000296.1:0-5256 GCA_041476585.1 Gammaproteobacteria bacterium
CCATCACGTCACGATGCAGGTGCACGGTGCCTTTCGGTACGCCGGTGGTGCCCGAGGTGAAGGTAATCAGCGCCACATCGTCGGCGGCCGTGTCCACGTTCGCAAACCGGGCGGGCTTGCCCTGCGCCAGCCGGTCGATCGAATCAGGTGAATCGTCATAAAAATACTTGACGTGCCGCAGCGTCGGGCATTGCGCGCGTGCCTCCTCCAGCTCGTGAGCGAGCCGCTTGTCCACGATCGCGTGGCTGATACACGCCTTGCGGACCACCACCGCCAGTTCGCGGTTGCGCAACAGCGGCATCGTCGGCACCGGAATCGCGCCGGCCTTCAGCACCGCAAACCAGCAGGCTGCCAGCATCGGATTGTTCGGCGCGTGCAGCAGCACGCGGTTGCCCGGCACCAAGCCCATGTCCTCGGTGAGCACGCGGGCGATGCGGTTGGCCTGGTCGAGCAGGCGACGGTAGGTCCAGACTTCGCGCCCGGGGCGCAGCGCGGGCCGCTCCGCGCGGTCACCCGCCACTGCCATGTCGAGCAGTTCGGTGGCGCAATTGAGCCGCTCGCCGAACTGCAGTTCCGGAAGATCGAAGATCAGCTCCGGCCACTGATCGCGCGGCGGCAGGCGATCGCGCGCGAATGTGTCGAGGTGACTCGTGTACGCTGTCACGGCGCGCGCGCTCCAAGCAGTGCGCGCGCGAGGCGCCGATGCGGCTCATCGAAGAACGGCCAATCGAGGCGGGCGAAGCTGTCCATGCGTGGGCGATCAATCGTTAAATGATGATTCATCCGGCAGGGTGGGTCAACGGGGACCGCGCCGCGTTCCCGCCTTCCGCTTGATCTATCTCAAGAAACCATGGCAATGGACCCGGCAATAGGGCCATGCACCGGTTGACAGACCTCGGCGGGCTCGGTCAGACTGTCGAATGAATGGTGATTCATTTTGGCTGCGGCGCCGGGACGCCGCGCCGGACCCGGTACGAGGCGGCTACGCGGAGGAACTCCCGCAGTCGCGAAAGTTGTACGCAAACGAGGCAACGCGCCGGCGGGTGGCGGCGTTCCTCGCAGGCGAGCTTCCATGAACCGACGTAGACTTGGAGAGCACTATGAAACTTGACGGTAAGATTGCGGTTGTTACCGGCGGCGCATCCGGCATCGGCAAGGCAACCACTTTCGAACTGGCGCGCTGCGGAGTGCGGGTGATCCTCGCCGACATCGACGAGAAGGGCGGGGCGGCAGCGCAGAAAGAGGCCGACGCTGCAGGGCTGCGGGTCGAATACCTGCGTGTAGACCTCACCGACGCGGCATCGGTCGATCAGTTCGCCGAACAGGCGCTCAAGCAGGCGGGCCGCGTCGACATTCTGGTGAACACGGCCGGCTGGGGTCGCGCACAGCCTTTCCTGGAGAACCCGCCGGAATTCTGGGACCGGGTGATTGCGATCAACCTGATGGGGCCTATCCGCCTCACGCGCCGCCTGTTGCCGCCGATGTTCGAGGCGCGCGCGGGAAGAATCATCAACGTGGCGAGCGATGCCGGAAGGGTAGGCAGCCTCGGAGAGACCGTCTATTCGGCCGCCAAGGGCGGGCTGATCGCTTTCACCAAGGCGCTCGCGCGCGAGGCCGCGCGCTACAACGTCAACGTCAACTGCGTCTGCCCCGGTCCGACCGACACGCCGCTGTGGCAGGCGGTACCGGAGAAACTTCGTGACGCGTTCATCAAGGCGATCCCCTTCCGCCGCGTGGGCAAGCCGCAGGAGGTCGCCGATGCAATCATTTTCTTCGCGGGCGCGCGCTCGGATTACGTCACCGGACAGGTGCTGAGCGTGAGCGGCGGCCTGACGATGGCAGGTTGAGCACTCAATCCCGCCTACTTTCCAGAGAGAGCATGCAATGAACATCCAAGACCGGTTTTCACCGCAGAACGTCGATTTCCGAGATTTCCGTCCCAGACACTTTGGCTGGCAGCTCGACGGCAAAGTTGCAACCGTCACTCTGAACCGGCCGGAGCGCAAGAATCCGCTCACGCTCGACTCCTACGCCGAGCTGCGCGACATGTTTCGCAACCTGGTCTATGCAACGGAAGTGAAGACGGTCGTGGTGACCGGCGCGGGCGGCAATTTCTGCTCCGGCGGCGACGTGCACGAAATCATCGGGCCGCTGGTGAAAATGCAGGAGGAAGACGACATGGGCGGCCTGCTCGCATTCACCCGCATGACCGGCGACCTGGTCAAGGCGATGCGCAACTGCCCGCAACCGATCGTGGCGGCGATCGACGGAATATGCGCGGGAGCCGGCGCGATCCTCGCGATGTCGGCCGATCTGCGCTACGGCACCGCGGCAAGCAAAGTCGCGTTTCTGTTCGTGCGCGTCGGGCTGGCGGGCGCCGACATGGGCGCCTGCAACATGCTGCCGAGGATCATCGGCGCGGGACGTGCGGTTGAGCTTCTGTACACAGGCCGCTCGATGGACGGGTCGGAGGCCGAGCGGTGGGGCTTCTATAACAAGCTGTGCGCTCCGGAAGCGTTGCTCGCCGACGCGCAGGGAATCGCGCGGTTGCTCGCCGACGGGCCGACGTTCGCGCACGCCATGACCAAGCGTTGCATCCACCAGGAGTGGAGCATGGGGATCGACGACGCGATCGAGGCCGAGGCGCAGGCGCAGGCGATCTGCATGCAGACCAAGGACTACGGGCGCGCCTATCGCGCGTTCGTGGCGAAGCAGAAACCGGTTTTCGAGGGCGACTGAGTGGCGCTGCTCAACCCACGCGACGTGCCGCTCGCCCGCCCTGCCGGCGCCCGCGCGGAGTGAGAACTGGATTCAGCATGACCGCCAGTCCCCGATCGACATACTGGTCGACCGTCATCTTGCCGCGAAAATGCCATGCCTTGAGCGCCCAGGCATGCGCGAACATGACGATCTGATAGGTCAGCAGTTCGACATCGACTCTGGCGAAAACACCGGCGCGGATACACTCCTTGACGCATCCGGCGATCAACGCATTGGTCTCGGACTCCTTCTGCTTGATCAGATTGCGGCGCGCCTTGCGCAGCGATTTCGTCTCGCGGTAGGCAAGCACCGTAGCGTCGACGTTGGCGTCGATCACCCTGCAGTAGGCGTGCACGGCGGCCCGGAACCGTTCCAGCGGATCGGCGCTGCCGGCGACGGCTAGCGGGATGCGCTCGAGATAGGAATCGAGCACGTCGACGATGGCGAGAAAAAGCACGTCCTCCTTGTCGCCGAAGTACTGGTAGATGAGGCCGACGCTGACGCCGGCGCGCTCGGCGATGTCGCTGATGGTGGTGGCGTGATAGCCCTGCTTGCCGAAACGCTCGATTGCCGCCTTGACGATCTGCCGCCGGCGCCGGCCGACCAGAGCGCGGTCCTCGACCTTGCTCTTCACGCCGGCGGGTGCCGCCGCCCGCGCGCCCGGCTTCAACGCCACGGCGGCGCGAACCTGCGCTTCGCGCTCAGCACGCAATGAAGAACCGCTGCTTCAGCGCGTCCGGGATCGCGTGAGCGCGCAAGCGGCCCCCGGGCATGTTTTCGACCCAGGCGCGCGTTTCACTGCCGGTGGCAAGCTGTGCACCGTCTGCTCGAATGACCTCGTGACGCACCCGGAACGATTTGCCGCCCCAATGCTCGACTCGGCTGCGTACCTCGGTGGTCACCCCGAACGGCGCCGGATTGCGGAAGTCGAGACTGCTCGCAACCGCCGGCATGTCCATCCGGGGGAATTCCGTGCGCAGACGCTCCGGCGTCAGGCCTGCGAGGAAAAACAGGTTCCAGGTTCCGGCATCGATCCAGCGAAAATAGACCGGGTAGTAGATGATCCCCGCCGGGTCGCAATCGCCCCACGTAACATCGCGCAGAATTATGCCTGCCAGTGGCGATCCGGAGGTTTGGTTGCCGCGAGCAACTTTGCTCATCTTGGATGCGGGGAATCCGGGTAGTTCGTCGAGTGCCCGAATTATGACCAACTTTCTGCTTGCGGTCGCGACGGTTCGCTAGCACTGCTCCCACGGCAGCCCGCTGAACCGCCAGCCAGCCAGCGAGTTGCGCTGGTGCTGGTCATTCAGTTCGCCCTCGAACCCGTGCATCACGTTGTAGACCTTGGTGAATCCGGCGCGCTCGAGCACTTCGCCTGCCTCCTGCGAGCGGTTGCCGCTCCTGCAGATGAGCACGATCGGCCGCGTGGTGTGGTTGGTGCCGGCAAGCTTTTTCACCTGGCCGACGAAGTGCGGATTGACATCCCAGTCCGGGCCATCATTCCAGGCGACGTGCAATGCGCCATGCGGATGGCCGACGAACAGGTATTCCATCTCGCTGCGGCAATCTATGAACAGCGCGTTCGATTCCTTTTTCAGGAACTCGAATGCCTGCTTGGGCTCGAGGTGATCCATGGCGGCGGCGCTCGGGGGCGGCAATTCGGGGAAGGCGATTATACGTCGCGGCCTGCCGCAAAGTTGACACGCCCATTGCGCCTCGGCACACTTGGGCCCAGCGCCGATTTGAAGTTCAGCTTGCGGGCGCCCGGACCGTCGACGCGAAGCACCCGGCCAAACAAATCCAGCTAAAGAGACGGTCGCAGCCCCGAGACCCGTTTCGAGCGCAAGCTGAACGGGTTTGTTGTTTTCAGAGGTCCAGATTTGTACCAGCCATCGCATTCCGCCCGGATCGAGTCGCTGCTCGAGGAGCGCATCCTGGTGCTCGACGGCGCAATGGGCACCATGATCCAGCGCGAGCGGCTCGCAGAGGAGCAGTTCCGCGGCGAGCGCTTCGCCGCATGGGAGCGCGAGGTGAGGGGCAACAACGATCTGCTGACGCTCACCCAGCCGGCGCTGATCCGGCGCATCCACTGCGATTACCTTGCAGCCGGCGCCGACATCATCGAGACCAACACGTTCAACTCGACATCGATCTCGATGGCCGATTACGGCATGCAGGCGCTCGCCTACGAGTTGAATGTCGAGGCCGCAAGACTCGCGCGCGATGCTGCGCGCGAGTGGGAGGCGAAGACGCCCGGGCGGCCGCGCTTCGTCGCCGGCGTGCTCGGCCCGACCAGCAAGACGGCGTCGCTTTCGCCGGACGTCAACGACCCGGGTTTTCGCAACACCAGCTTCGATGAGCTTGCTGCCGCCTACGGCGAGGCGTTGAAAGGGCTGCTCGACGGCGGCGTCGACCTGCTGATGGTCGAGACGGTTTTCGATACGCTCAACTGCAAGGCGGCGCTGTTCGCGATCGAGACCGAGTTCGAGCGCCGCG
>JBGOTT010000297.1:0-5248 GCA_041476585.1 Gammaproteobacteria bacterium
CTTCATCCTGCTGCTCGCGCGGCCGCTGCTCGGCGAAGAGATCCGCCCGCGGCAGTGGGCCGGGGTCGCGGTATCGTTCCTCGGCGTGCTGCTGATCGGCTCGCGGGGCCAGCCCGTCACCCCGACCTTCAACGTCGGCGACCTGCTCGCGCTCGCCTCGATGGCGATGTGGGGCTCGTACACGGTGGTGCTGCGCATGCGACGCGATACGCTCTCCACGCCGCCCTACCTGGTCGCGCTGTGCTTCATGGGCATGATCTTCATGCTGCCCTGGGTCGCCGTCGAACTGCTGCGCGGAGCCAGGGTAAGCCTCGGCCTCGCCGGTTCGCTGGCGGTGCTCTACTCCGCGGTCGGGTCGCTGCTGCTCGCGTACGCGGGCTGGAGCTACGTTGTGTCGCGCCTCGGCGCGGCACGCGCCGGCGCGACCATGCACCTGATGCCGGCGATCGGCGTCGGACTAGCGGCATTGTTCCTGGGCGAATATCCGCGCTGGTACCACATCGCGGGGATCGCGCTGATCCTCGCAGGCGTCGGGTTGTCCTCGCTCAGAGCTTCATCGGCCGCCAGTAGCCGGTGAGTTCGAGGTAGCCGCGTCCCGCTTCGGCGCCGGTTGCGTCATCGAGTGCGCGCACCGCACCCTCCCAGTAAATGGTCGAGGTACTGGCGCGCGAATCGAGTTCCTGGTCGTCCATCAGCGGCTCGATGCGGAACATTCTTCCTGCCGCGCGCACGCGCATGGCGACGGGATACTCCGCGCTTGAGCGCGCCGAGCGCCAGCGGCGCATTGGCTCGAACACCACATCATCGGGGCCGAACGTCGTGCGCGAGCCGTCGCCGTTCAGAAGCGTGCCGCCGGCGTAGAGCACGCTTCCATCCTTGCCGCGCATGCGAAAAGCCATCAGCGCGCCGCCGCCCGCGAGGTTGATGCCGATCCAGTCCCATCCCGCGGCTTCCGGAGCAAGGTAGCTGCTCGACCACTCGTGATCGAGCCATGCGGTGCCGGTCACCGTGACACTGGAGCCGCCTCGCAGCAACTGGCCACGCACCTGCAAGTGCGGCTGGCTGTAGTAGTAGCTGGCTTCGCCCGGTCGCTTGCCCTTGCGGCTGTAGCCGTTTTCGCCCTGCAACAGTGGCGCAGCGTTCGCGACCAGGTCGAGCTCAAGCGTGAACTCGCGCGCCGGAATGAACGCGCGGTAAGTGTTCCCGTCGAGCGAGAATCTCCAGTCGTCGATCCAGACACCGGTCGTGGTCTCGGATGCACCCGCGAGGCCCAGCGCCGGCCGCGCGGCGCGCTGATCGTGCAACAGCCGGCCGCGCTTCGGATCGGCAATCGCGGCGTGCGCGAGCAGGATCTGCCGCGGCGTGAACGCGCTCGGATTGTCGGTGACGATGTCCGGCCGCGCGCGAAAGAAGGTCACCTGGAATCCCAGCAACTCGCCCGCGCCGGTTTGCAGCCAGCCGGTCGCATACCACCACTCGTTGCGAAACTCGGGATGCGCGCCGTGATCGCGCGGAAAGGTGAAGGCGTATCCGGGTGTGACCGCTGGATAGCTAACCTGTGCGCCTGCGGGGAAGGACAGCCAGAACGCGAGCGCGCCGGACAGGATGAATCTGGGCACCGAAGCGAGATCCTTACCCTGCCTTAGGTGGCACCTCCCAAGCCTTTTGATCGTCTGCTTTCGGCCATGAGCGGCCATCCTCATGTCGCAATCGTGGTGACTGAGTACACCGCGAGGCCTATGGGTGCGCAATCCGGAGGCGGGCAAAGGAATCGCCTTCAGCGCATCATCATCACCACAATCATTACGGCCACCATCACTGCCAACATTGAGACAAGATGCAAAGGGCTGCTGATCATGTGTCGGAGCATGCCGAACCGCGTACCCGCCGGCACCAGATTCATGCCGCACTTTGGACATTTCCCGGTGTTCGACTGTCGGATATCCGAATGCATTGGGCAAAAGTAAGCTTGCCCTGCGTCTTGTGCGTGACTCATATTCAACGGAGGATGGCGGCCTTTTTCTCTTCGTACTCTTCCTTCTTGATTTCGCCTTTGGCGAAGCGTTCGTTTAGAACCTGCAACGCAGAGCTCGTCGCGTCGGTACCTGAGTGATGGCGGTGCCCCCATGGTCCCCGCATCATGAACAGAACGCACATCATGATCATAAACATCATGAATAGCGGAAAGATCCACCAAAATCCCCAACCGCCACCCCACATCATGTGCCAGGGGCCGGGCCAATTCCATTCCGAGGGAGATTGGGTGGACTGCGCAACCACCGCGAACGGAAAAAGCAGCATGAACAATGCTGCCGGGCTTGCGAAGGCCTTACCAAAGTTGATCATCGGGTACCTCATTGGTCACAACATGATGATCCTTTGAAGTCTGAAACTATCGGCAGGGCACGTCTTGACCTAGGTCAAGCGCACGGCACAAACGAAAAGGCCCCTGCGGCCGTCGCGCCAAGCGGGACGAGCAAGCCGAGGACCCTATCGTGCCGCACCTTGCCTGCCGCGACGCCTCCGCGTAGACGTCCGGAACGGAGAGCGGATCGTCAACGTGCCGTCGATGGTCTGCTCGCGGTGCAGATCCTCCGAATACAAGACTTTCGCGCCGGCAGCGAGCGCGGCGGCCAGGATCTGACTGTCATAGAACCAGTATTGGTACCGTTCCATGATGCGCAAGGCATCGCCTACGACCGAGGGCGTCACCATCATGACTTCGCAGCTTGCCGCTATGCCCGAGATACGGCTGCGGGTCTCCGCCGGCGAGAAACCCATCCGGCGCGTCAGGACGTTCGCGAGTTCCGACAGCACCTGGGTGCTGACCAATGCGTCTCCGGATTCCGTAAGCGATCGCGCGATCCCGCGATTGCGAGGATCGTCTTCGGCAAATGCGTAAACGAGGACGTTCGTATCCAGGAAGAACGTCATTATGTCCCTTCAGCGGCGAGCGTTCGCATCCTCACGGTCGAACCGGTAGCCACTCAGGTCGACGAGCTTGTCTCCCCAATCGATCCCACCCTTGCGCCGCGTGAGCCGCCGGTACTCCTGCTCCGACACGAGCCGTGCAACCGCCTGGCCTCGACGCCTAGCATCACCAATCCTCCCGCACCGCCCTCACCGGTCCCATCCCCATCGCCTCTCGCCCGGAAAGGACCGCGGTGATGACCGCCAGCACCACCAGCACGGCCGTGAGCATCGCGAGCAGCCCATAGGGCGGATGCAACTCCATGCCCCAGTTGAACGACTGGCGGTTGACCACGTGGATCAGGATCAGGCTGATCGCCCAGCCCACCGCGAGGCCCGCCAGAGCGCCAAAGGCCGCCAGCAGCCCGCCCTCGGCAGCAAGCATCGCCGCGATCCGGGCGCGCGTCATGCCGATGTGGCGCAGCATGCCGAACTCGCGTCTGCGCGCGAGCACGATGGCACCCAGGCTGGAGGAAAGCCCGAACAGGCCGACCACCACGGCCACCGCCTCGAGCAGATAGGTGACGGCGAAGCTGCGATCGAAAACGCTGAGGGAAATCCTGCGGATCTCCCCCGGTTCGGCCAAATCGAGCTGCGCGCCGCCCGGCAAAGCGCGCAACGCGCGCTCGATCTGCGCGGGCGCAGTGCCCGGTGCGAGCCAGAGCGCGCCGTCGTTTGCGCGCCGGTCGCCGGTGAGCGCAACGTAGGCCGCGCGGTCGATCACGATCGCGCCGTGCTGTCGGGCGTAATCGCGCCAAACCCCGGCAACCAGGAAGCCATGGTTCTTCCCGCCGAGCGCGAGCTCGATGCGGCGTCCGGGTACGTAGCCGTAGATCTCCGCCACCGCCTCGCTCACCCACGCATCCGGCGGGTCGCCGGCGCCGCGCGCGTAGCGCGTTCCGATCAGCGCAATCGATTTCTCCGCGTCCGCCGCGGTATCGCGCGCAATCAGCGAGACGGCGGGCCGCGCCGGATCTAGGGTCAGGCGGCCGGCGCGCAAGAACTCTGCGCGCAGCACCTGCGGAAGCGCCCGCACGCGCACTTCGAACCCGGGATCGAGAAAAGCGGTGTCGCCCTGGTGGCTGGTGCGCAGGTAGAAATCCGCCGGGAGCACCACCGCCAACCAGCCATCCACCGATTGGCGGAACGACGCGACCATGATCGCCATCGCCACCATCAGGGAGAAGCTCGCGACGATAGCCGCGAGGCTCACCATCGCCTGCCCCGGCGCTCCACGCAGCTGCGCGAAGGCGAGCGCGGCGGACGGCCGCCCGGCGAGCGGCAAACCGTTCACCGGCGGCAAAAACGCCAGGAACAGCGCGGCCCCGAGAAGCACCGCGGAGGGCCTCAGCGTCAGCGCGCGCGCGAACAGACGCTGCTCGTCGCCCGCCTTCAGCGCCTGCGCGGGCGGCGTGCGCGCTGCCTCCAGCGCGGGCAGCAGCGCGCCCGCCACCGCCACGGCGATGCCGGCCGCAAAGTACAGCAGCGCCGCGCCAGCCGCGAAATGCACCTGCGGCGCCAGGCCGCGGAACAGCCCGGCACCGAGGTCGCCGCCCGAAAAGCGCACCGCGAAGACCGCAAACGCGTAGCCCAGCACCAGGCCGAGCGACGCACCGATCGCGCCGACGGCCGCCGCCTCCGACAGCACCAGGCGTGCGATGCCCATGCGCTCCAGGCCCAGCACGCGCAACAGCGCGTGCTCGCCGCGCCGGCGCGCGACTTCCAGCGCCTGCGCCGAGAACACGAGGAAGCCGCCGGTGAACAGCGCCACCAGCGCCAGCACATTGAGGTTGACGCGGTACGCGCGCGACAAGGCCGCGCCGCTCTGCTCCACCGTTTCCACCGCCGACGCGTACACGCCCGCCGGCAACAGCGCGGCGATCTCCTTGCGCAGCGCTTCGCGCTCGGCGCCCGGCGCAAGGCGGATGTCGATGCGGTTCAGCTCGCCCAGGCGCCCCAGCCGCCATTGCGCGGTGGACAGGTCGGCGAGCGCCGCAATGCCGTGCAGGTTCGCAGACGGCAAGGTGCCCGCGACTTCCAGGTCCACCGGCATGAGACCGACCAGCACCTGCAGGCGGCTGCCTTTGCCCAGGCGCAGCGCCCGAGCCGCATCCGCAGACAGCAGCACCGTGTCGGGCCGCAGCAGCTCCGCCATCGACTGCGGCTGACCGGCGAAGAGCTGCGGCTGCAGGAGCGAAGCGCGCAGCGGGTCGAGGCCGATCACGCGCAGCGCGCCGGATGCGCCATCCTCGTCGGCGGCGAGCCCCGCCTCGAGCTC
>JBGOTT010000298.1:0-5230 GCA_041476585.1 Gammaproteobacteria bacterium
CGCAGGAGGCTGCAACGAGGCCTTTTCGATCAAGAATCGTGATCGTTCCGCGGCTGCATTTGATCAGGTTACGTTTCCGCAAAGCGCTGGCAGCCCCGGTGATGCCGACCCGCCGCACACCCAACATGCGCGCCAGAAATTCCTGCGTGAGGCGAATTTCTTCCGACCTGGCGCAGTCACCAGTCATCAGCAGGTAGCGGGCGAGGCGCGCTTGCACAGAGTGAAACTGGTTGCACGCAGCGGATTGCGCAATCTGGCCGATCAACGCATGCTTGTACCGATAGAGAGCTTGTTGCAATGGCTTGCTTTGCAGAACTTCTTTGCGAAAGGGAGCTGATTGCATCCGCATGGCAGTCCCGGTTCCCTGAACCAAGGCCCGGCGGGACGAAACATGGATCCCCAGCGCCAGCGGAATACCGACCATGCCCTCATGGCCGACTAGCGCGACTTCCAGACCCTGGTGACCCTCTACTGTCGTCAGCAATGAAATAATACAGTCGATAGGGAAGTGGACAGACCGAATCGGCACGCCCGGCTCGTGGAGCACCTCGCCAAATTTCAGCGTAACCGGCTCGAGGCCGGCAAGCAGGCGTTGATACTCCGCGTGAGGCAGGGCGGCCAGCAGGCTGTTGGCAATCGATGCATCATGCTTCATTGGCAGCTTCCGACGGCGGAAAGCCCAGTCAACCCTGGTCGCAGGTCAGTCTACGCCTGAACGTCTGGAATGGGTCGGCAGCCGACTCGTCGTTATGCCCTTTGCGGTCTCAGACGGTCCGGGGGCTACTTCACTTCGCTCGTCCGTACTTCCCGGTCAGCTTGGCGACGCCAATCGAATTGGCGTTCACCATGAAACCTGCGAGCGACGCGGTCGCATTCGGAGGTATATCGAGCTTCTCGACCTTCAGCGCGTGCAGCGAAAAGTTGTAGCGGTGCGGCTTGTCCCCCGCCGGCGGGCACGGGCCGCCCCAGCCGGGGCCACCGAAATCGGTGTTCACCTGCCTTGCGCCTGTGGGCAAATTGGAGCCGTCGGCCTTGCCGGCCTCCTTTTTAAGCTCTGCCGCGTCCGCCGGGACGTTGATCACCACCCAGTGCCACCACCCAGCGCCACCGGTGGGCGCGTCCGGATCGTGCACCAGCAGCGCAAGGCTCTTCGTGCCCTGTGGCATGCCGCTCCACTTGAGCGCGGGCGAGACGTTCTTGCCGCTGCAGCCAAAGCCGTTAAACACCTGTTCGTCGGCGATCTTGCCATTCGGCTTGATGTCGGCGCTCTGGAGCTTGAAGCTGTCGGCGAGCGCTGCACCCGACAGGGCGAGCCCGCAACCGAGAATCACGGCATTGCGCAACATACAGATCTCCTTCGGCGTGGGAAAGAAGTGGATTCTAAGGCTAGCCGCACTTCTGCCGCGCCGCGAGAGGCGCCTCTCCACGTGGATTGGAATCCTAACGCAGGCAAATTTCCTTGCGGCGACAAACCTACCCAACCATCGTGGATCTTATCGCAGGCCACCGCTGCATTTGTGCCCAGCCAGCTTAGGGCCGCTTCCGGCCAAGAGCAGACACTGGTGGAAGGTCCTATCAATCGAAATCTGGAACTTGCACATTGGCAATGGCATGGCTAATGTAGGTTTCTCAACCGCAGTGAATAAAGGCGATTTCTATTTGCAGCGCCGGTTGGTTCGCGGACCAACCATTTTCGGGAGATTTGTGATGAAAACGAATGACGGAGAGAAAACGCGCCGGCGTGAATTCCTGCGGGCCGCCGGGACTGCCGCGGCAGGCCTCGTCCTGGGCGCCCTGCCGTATGCGGCGCGAGCCGCGAGCAGCGCAGACGCTGGATTGAAGATCGGCATTGTCGGATCGGGCAGGATCGGAGGCACCCTTGGTGCGATTTGGCTGAAGGCGGGACACGAAATCATGTTCTCGTCGCTCGACCTCGAGCACGATAAGGCATTGGCGGCGCGCTTGGGAGGCAAGGCCCGCGCCGGAACGTCCAAGGAGGCGGCCGCATTCGGCGAAGTCCTGCTGATCGCGGTTCCTTATGGCGCGCTTCCGCAGGTGGGCCGCGATCTGGCGGACTTGATCAAAGGCAAAGTGGTGATCGATACGTGTAACCCCATTCCCGCGCGCGACGGCGATATTGCGACCTGGGCCCGGGAGAAGGGTGCCGGTCTCGCCTCAGCGGAACTGCTGCCAGGGGCGCGTCTCGTCCGTGCCTTCAATGCGATCGGTTACACGAAGCTGCCGGAGGCTGCGCAGCGCCAAGGCGAGCGTACCGGGATGCCGATGGCCGGCGACGATGCGAGCGCCATCGCGGTGGCATCGCGCCTTGTGCGCGAGATCGGCTTCGAGCCGGTGGTGATCGGACCGCTCGCCATGGGCAAATATCTGATTCCGGGAACGCCACTTGCAGGCGAGCATACGGCGGAGAAGATCCGGCAAATCGTGGCCACCCTCAACTGAGCCGAGCCTGTGGGTAGAGAATTCGTAAAGTGTATCCGCGTCTCGCTGAATGACATCCGGAATAAATGTCCGCTTCGGGTCGAAACCGGTCATTCACCATCGTGGGGCGCTAATTACGCGGAAACTTCGCTCTCCCCCACAGCGACCTTTATCATTGCGCCGCAGTTCCATGCGAATTTTCTCGAACCAGCACCGGCCTGTCCACTTGGGCCCCCTTCCAATGGAGCGCGTCGCCCGAGCGGCGGCGACGCGGGATTTCGCGTCGGTGGAGGACCGCTTCCCGGCTCGCAGTGAGACCTCGCTCGGCCGGATCGTCAACGAATACATCGCGCTGTTTGAGCAGTTCCGTGCCGAGCCGGCGGCGCCCGAACGTGCTCCGTACGGGCAGGACCCGCAGCGCTTGGCCAACGAACTCAAGGCGAACTGCTATTTCCTGAACGCCTCGCTCGCTGGCTGCTGTGAAATTCCGTCCACGGCATGGACCGGCCCGCGGCCCAGGGACCATCGCCATGCGCTCGCGATCGTGGTCGAGTTCGGGCGCGATCCCGAACCAGACAATCTGGCCGCGGAATGGGTTCGTGGCAGCGAGTACGACTGCGCGCTACTGCGCGCCGCAGAAATCGCTCTTATATCGGCGGCATTCCTACGGCGCCTGGGCTTTGAGGCTACCGCACATACGCGCGACCAAAGCGACGTGTCGCACGCAAGGATCCTCATCGCGGCGGGTCTGGCGCGCTGGCGCGACGCTAAGGTGATCGCCCCGTTTTTTGGAGCGCGCTTCGCGTCCTGCATCGTCACAACCTCCGAGCCGCTCGCGGCCGACCGTACGCTGGGGTCGGAGTTCATGGACGGCGGCCTGGGCTGGTGGCTCGGAACCGGTGGCAGCGACACCTGGTGGGAGCGATGGCTCGCGTCGCGCCGGCCCTCGGACGGCAGCCGCTTCCCGATGGAGAAGATCCGCCGCGTGAAGGAGCCGACCACGCTAATCATCGAGGACGAGGTGCCGCGCGTTCCCAAGCGCGCCAATTTCTTCACCCGGGCGCTCAACGGCGATCTCGGCGAGAAGGCGCAGCGCGAGCGCTGGCGCTTCGCTTACAAGACGCCCATTGCGGATGCCTACGTGAAGCTTATTCGCGCCATGGTTCCTAAGCAGGATGGGAATCCGGTGCCGGAACGCGATGCGCGGTCGAATGACCCTTCCGCGAACACGCGCGCGGTAAAGTCACTCATGTACTACCTCAGCGCCGACATGGTGGGCGCCTGCGAAGCGAAGCGCTACGCCTGGTACTCGCATCAGGAAGACGGCACGCCGATCGAGCCCTACCATCCAAGCGCCGTCGTAATGCTTGTGGACCAGGGATTCGAGACCATGGAGGGCGCCTCCGGCGACGACTGGATCTCGGGCGCACAATCCATGCGCGCCTACATGCGTGGTGGCGAGATCTGCGGCATCGTCGCCGCGTTCATCCGGAGCCTTGGCTGGAGCGCGCGTTCCCAGACCAATGCCGACTCCGATGTGCTGCAACTTCCGCTCGTATTGCTCGCCGGACTGGGCGAGCTGTCGCGGATCGGCGAACTGGTCCTCAATCCCTTCGTCGGCCCGCGCTTCAAGAGCGCTGTGGTAACCACGGACCTGCCGCTTTCACATGACGCGCCGATCGATTTCGGTCTTCAGGACACCTGCTCGAAGTGCATGAAATGCGCGCGCGAGTGTCCCTGCAGCGCGATTTCCTTCGGCGACAAGGTGATGTTCAACGGCTACGAGATGTGGAAGCCGGACGTCGAGCGCTGCACGCGCTACCGCGTGACCAATCCTCACGGCTCGGCCTGCGGGCGCTGCATGAAAACCTGCCCATACAACCACGAGGGCTTGCTCGCGCACCGCCTGATTCTCTGGGGAGCGATCAATCTGCCGTGGACGCGGCGCTGGGTCGTGCGCCTCGACGATCGAATCGGCAACGGATCGATCAACCCCTCTAAGACCTGGTGGACCGACCTCGAGATCGTTGACGGCAAGGTCGTTCCTCCCAAGGGGACCAACCGGCGCGGACTGTCGCTCGGTCAGTCCGGCGCATCGCCCAAGGTTCATCAGATTGCGTACTATCCGGCGCCCGTGATGCCGCCGCCGGACGCCAGAGCGCCGGTGCCCGTAGATCGCAAGGCCGCGCTTGCCCAGGCGGCGCACATGGAAACGCCGGCTGCCGCGCGGGCCCGGACCAAGAACTGAGCCGTCCCGGCGAGCCGTGCCAATCTAACACTGGTTATTTGGCGGTCCGCTATTGGTGAATGACCGCTTTGGGTCGAAAGCAATGGGATGGACCCCTCCTCACCTAATCGGCATCGAAGTGCCAGACTGGAAGTGTCATCCACCAGTCAACAGTGAGAAGGAGTCCACCATGAAGCTTGTTCGCGTTGGGGTTGATTTGGCAAAGAACGTATTTCAGGTCCACGGCGTAGACCGTAAAGAGAAGGCGATCTGGCGCCGGCGCGCGAATAGCCCATCATGGCCCGGCGTCGATAAATCGATGCAGCACTTAGAGGCCGGATATACGTGTGCAGTCGCACCTCACAGCCAAAGAACGGAGTGCTTGCAAATCGAGGAGGGGTCCATATACGGTCATTCGCAACGTCCTCCCATTGACCTCGGGAGCACACGCGAGACTCGGCCGTCGCGATACTGCGGCGCTCGAGCTTAGCGCGGCGGCGGCGCGACTAACGCCCGGGCGGTTGGGGTGCTACCTGTTGCCATCCCCCGGGACATTGCCTCACA
>JBGOTT010000299.1:0-5229 GCA_041476585.1 Gammaproteobacteria bacterium
GAGAACGACGACAAGTTCATGCGCCACCTCGCGCAGGTCGTCCGGAACGGCCTGGGCGATCGGGCGAGCACCTGCATCGATCCGAAGACGCAGATCGTGCAAGGCAAGACCGTGTGCGTAGTGAGCTGCCAGCGCAGCCCCGAGCCGGTGTTTCTCAAGTGGAAGGACATGGATGTGAGCCCGGGCGGCGACTTCTTCGTGAGGAGTGGGCCGGGCACGGTGAAGCTGCAGACGGACAGCGCCAACGAGTACATCCGGACTCGCTTCGCCGCGCTTGCGAGACCGGCCGATTCACGGCCGGAAGGGGCTGCGTAACCACGGCATGCAGCTGACGGTAAAGTTCCCCCGAAATCGTTGACACTCTGAGCAAACAAAGGACCCCATGCGCGGCGCAATCATTCTCGGCAATCGCAAATAAGCAAGACCAGCCGCAACATTCGACATGGCACGGCCATGATAATCAGAGAAGTCGAATTTCCATCCGAAGGGGCGATGCTGCGCGGGGTGCTGTTGCTGCCGGAGGCGCGCAACAGCAAGCCGCCGGTCGTCATCATGGCGCACGGAACGTCGGCAACGATCCACATGGTCGCCGACAAATATGCCGAATCGTTCTGCCGCGCCGGATTGGCCGTGCTGCTCTATGACCACCGCAATTTCGGCGGTAGCGGGGGCGAGCCGCGCCAGCAGATCAACCCCTGGATACAGTGCCGGGGCTACAGGGATGCAATCAATTTCGCCGAAGCACTGGATGACATCGATCCCGACCGGATCGCGCTGTGGGGCGACAGCTATACCGGCGGACAGGTGATCGTCGTCGGTGCGATCGACGAGCGCGTCAAGGCCATCGCGGCGCAGTGTCCGGTCTGCGGAACGGAACCGCCATCTCTCGATCCCGACCGGGCCAACTTTGAAGTCATCAGAGACACATTTATTTCTGGCGATGTTGGCGGGTCGGCCGAGACAACGACGGGGCCGATGCCCGTCGTGTCCTTCGACCAGGCCGACACGCCGTCCCTGCTCAAACCCACCCAGGCATTCCGGTGGTTCATCGACTACGGAGGGCGCCCGGGCAGTCGCTGGTCCAACAGCGTCACACGCGTCTTGCCGGCAACCCGCATTGCATATAACCCGGTGCTGTGCGCGCCGTTCGTCAATGCGCCCATGCTGATGATGGTTGCGCCGGATGATGAAATGGTTCACGCCAACTATTCGGTTGCCAGGTTGGCGTTCGATCTCATGCCTGATCCCAAGGAGTGGTACGACATTCCGGGCGGGCATTTCGGGCTGCTCTATCATCCCAGTGCCTTGTTTGACGAAGCCACTCGGGTGCAGAGTGCGTTTTACAAGAGACGGCTGCGGGTTGCTTGACCGTGCCCGTAGATGGAGTGATCTTCGATCTGTTTCATACTCTGACCGGGTTTGCGAAGTCTCTCTGTGGAGAAACAAATCATGAACTTCTCATTTCAAGGCGATGCAGCGGGCAAGTTGATCTTGCGTCTTACGGTAGGGATTCTGATCCTGTTTCACGGTGTATCGAAGATCCTCCATCCGGATGTTCTCGATATGATCAGCAAGCAACTCGCAACTGCCGGATTGCCTGCGGTGGTCGCCTATGGGGTTTATTTCGGCGAAGTCGTTGCGCCGCTAATGATCGTTTTCGGAATCTTCGCGCGCATTGGCGGTTTGATCGTCACGGTCAACATGATTTTTGCGATTTGGCTGGTCCACACCAGTCAGTTGCTCACGATGTCGAAAACCGGCGGGTGGGCGCTCGAGCTGCAGGGCTTCTACCTGTTGTGCGGCCTCGCGATATTCTTCCTTGGCAGTGGCAAGTTCGGCGCCAAGCCGGACTGAGAAGGGACCCCGATGCGCGGCGCAGTCTTCCTCGGCAATCGCAAGATCGAACTCCGCACCATCCCCGACCCCACCGCGGGACCGGGAGAAGACCAGATCGACCTGGAGAGCATCTTCACGCATCGCTGGACGCTCGACCAGGTCGACGAGGCTTACCAGGTGTTCGACACGCAGTCTATCGGCAAGGGCATGATCGAGTTCTGAGCGCAGTCCCGAAATTCAGAAGTACGGCACACCCTGCGTATTGACGTACAGCGCATACACCGAGGTACTCGCCGCCATGAAGAGGCGATTGCGGTGTTCGCCGCCGAAGCACAGGTTCGCGCAGCGCTCGGGCAGGTCGATACGGCCGATCAGCCGGCCCTCGGGGTTGAACACGTGCACGCCGTCCAGTCCCTCCTGGCCCATGCCCCAGCCGCACCAGAGGTTGCCGTCGAGGTCCACGCGGAACCCGTCCGGCGTGCCGGGGCCCGCGTCGATCAGCACGCGCCGGTTGGCGAGGCCGCGGCCGCCGTCCACCACATCGCAAGCGAGGATTTTTCTCGGTACCGAGCGCGACTCGACGATGTAGAGGATCGATTCGTCGGGCGAGAACGCGAGCCCGTTGGGCTGCTTGATGCCTTCGGCGACGACACTCAGCGCACCCAGTGGATCGACGCGGTAGACGTTCATCGGCAGCTCGGCTTCGGCTTTCCCGCCCTCGTACCAGCCGAGGATGCCGAAGGTCGGGTCGGTGAACCAGATCGAGCCGTCGGACTTGCATACGATGTCGTTGGGCGAATTGAGCCGCTTGCCATCGAAGCGGTCGGCCATCGTGACGACGCGCCCGTCGTGCTCGGTACGCGATACGCGCCGAGCGCCATGTTCGCAGCTGAGCAGTCGCCCCTGCCGGTCGCGCGTGCCGCCGTTGGCGTAGCCGGAGGGCTTGCGGTACTCGACGACCGCGCCGCTCTCTTCATCCCAGCGCAGCATGCGGTTGTTGGGAATGTCGCTCCACACCAGGCAGCGCGCATCGCCGAACCACACTGGGCCTTCGGCCCAGCGGCAGCCGGTGGCGAGGCGCTCGATCTTGGCGAGCGGCAGGCGGTAACGCGCGAACGAAGCGTCGACGTCCTTTACTGCCGGATCGGGGTAACGCGGGCTCGGTTGCCAGTCGGGATCTTTCGCGGTCATGGCCAGAACTTTATCAGGGTGTCAGCAAAAAATCCGCGTTGGCGGTCTGCAGGTGATCGGAGTGGCGCGGTAAACTGCAAGCGCGCGCCAGCGCCATGCAACGGAGGTAACATTGAGCGAAGTCATCAACATCCAGTTCACGCGCTTTTCCGCGTTCTATTCGCCGTTGATCGCCACCATGGCCGGCGGCTTCCTGGAACAGGAAGGACTCAAGCCGCAGCATTCGGTCTCGCCGCCGGGAAAATCGGCGATCGCGGGGCTGCTCGACGGTTCGGTGCACGTGGCGCAGTCGGCTCCCTCGCAGGGCTTTGCGCCGCTCGAGCAGGGCAAGCAGCCGCCGGCACTGCACTTCGCGCAGATCAACGAGAAGGACGGCTTCTTTCTCGTCGGGCGCAACGCCGAGCCGCAGTTCAACTGGCAGCGGCTCGCGGGCCGCAAGGTCCTCGTCGATCACGGCGCGCAGCCGATGGCGATGTTCAGGTACGCGTGCTTCAAGCGCGGTCTGGAGTTCGAGGCGGTCCAGGCTGTCGACGCCGGCTCGACGGAAAAAATGATCGAGGCGTTTTGCCGGGGCGAGGGCGACTACGTCCACCTGCAGGGGCCGGCCCCGCAGCAGCTCGAACACGACCGGGCCGGGCACATCGTGGCAACGCTTGGCGATGCGATCGGGCCGTGCGCATTCTCGAGCCTGGCGGCGACGCGCGAGTGGCTCGCGGGCGACATGGCGAAGCGCTTCATGCGCGCCTACCGCAGGGCGCGCGCCTGGTTGATCGCGTCGCCCGCGGCCGAGATCGCGCGGGCCGAGGCGTCGTTTTTCCCCGGCATCGACCGCGAGGTATTGGCCGCGACGATCGGCAGCTACCAGAAGCTCGGCAACTGGTCGGCGCACGTGGAGATTACGCGGCCGGCGTGGGAGGCCACGGTGGACATTTTCCTGCACGCGGGGCTGATTACGAAGCGGCACCGCTACGAAGATGTGATCGCACCGCCGCCGTCGGACTAGATGCGGAGCACTGGAAACGAAAGGAGCTGCTGAAAAAATGAAAACCATCCTGATCACCGGCGCGGCCGGCGACGTCGGCACGCACCTGCGGCGCGAGCTTGCCGGGAAATACAAGCTGCGGCTATCGGACCTGCGCACCATCAAGGCACTCGGCAAGGACGAAAAGTTCGCGCGCGCGGACATCTCGAAAATGGCCGATGCGCGGCGCATCACCCGCGGCGTGGACGCGATCGTGCATCTCGGCGGCTACTCGGTGGAAGGGCCGTGGGAACCGATCCTGTCGGCCAACATCATCGGCTGCTACAACGTGTTCGAGGCCGCGCGCGCGAATGGCGTGAAGCGCATCCTGTTCGCTACGTCCAATCACGCGGTCGGCTTTTACCGCCGTGACCAGACCATCGATCACCGCGTCTATATCAAGCCCGACGGGCGCTACGGGGTTTCGAAGGTGTTCGGCGAGGCGCTCGGCAGCCTGTACGCCGACAAGTACGGCATGCAGGTATTCCTGGTACGTATCGGCAACGTCAATCCGGTACCGATCGACAAGCGGCGGCTGTCCATCCTGTTGACGCCGCGCGACCTCGCGCAGCTCGTCACCATCGGCATCGAGCACCCCGAGATCCGCTTCGAGATCGTCTACGGGGTTTCCGGCAACAAGCGAAGCTGGTACGACAATTCGAACGCCGCGCGGCTCGGTTACCGGCCGCAGGACGATTCGGAGGAATATGCTGCCGAGGTACTCGCGCGCGAAGCACCGGGCGACGCGCGGGCCGAAGCCCACCAGGGCGGCATGTTCTGCTCGGTTGAGGGAGTGCCGAACCCGGCACCGCTGCCGCAGCTCAAGGCTTCTCGTCCTGCGCGGGGAAAATCGCGTACACAGCCACGGCGCGCGCGATCACCTCGTCGCCGCTCCTGACCTCGGATTCGATGGTCGCCATGTTTCCCTCGCGACGCAGCACCCGGCTGTCGCACACCAGATGGCCGGATTTCGCAGGCTTCAGGTAGCTGATTTTCATCTCGATGGTCGCGCAGCCTTCGCCTCGCGCGAGCAGCGTCCACAGCGCCGAGCCGGTGCCGGTGTCGGCGAGCGCGAACGCGAGCCCGCCATGCACCACGCCCTGCGGATTGAAGTGCTGTTCACGCAGGTCCACTTCGTAGCGGCTGGTTCCGGCGCCGTGCGCGACGTGGCGCAGTCCGAC
>JBGOTT010000300.1:0-5183 GCA_041476585.1 Gammaproteobacteria bacterium
AGAATCAGTTTCGCCATAGCAGACCCCAAACGGTCATTTTAGCCATCCAAAGACTTTAGCCATTACGCCCCGTGCGGCCGGGTACTCCTTGACGACCCGCACGAGTATAACCGAAACGTTATCGCGGCCCCCGTTGTCGTTGGCCATCTGCACCAGCTGCTGCGCGGCGAGCTTGAGGTTTGCGCCGAGCATCGACAGCGCCATGCCGATGTCCTCGTCCTCGACCATGTCGCACAGGCCGTCGGAGCACAGCAGGTAGATATCTCCCGGCCTGGTCTCATACTCGTGGATCTCGGGCTCGACGGTCGGCTCAATGCCGAGCGCGCGCGTCACCAGGTTCTTGTGTTGGGCGGTCTTCGCCCGCTCCGGCGTGATCAGTCCGGCGTCGAGCTGCTCCTGCAGCAGCGAATGATCGCGGGTCACCCGGCTGAACTGGCCGTCGCGCGCGCGATACAGCCGCGAGTCGCCGAGATGCGCAACCATCACCCGGTTGTCGTAGAACAGGCAGACCACGAGTGTGGTTCCCATACCGGCATACTGCGGCTGGGTCTGTGCGGCCTGGAAGATCGATGTATTCGCCTTCAGCACCTGGTCGCGCAGCAGGCTCTCCGCCACCACGTTATTGCTACCGGCGACGACGTCGTAGGGCCGCACGTCTTGCAGGATCTGTGCAATTTCGGTGGTGATCAGCGTGGTGGCCATGCCGCTCGCCACCTCGCCAGCGTTGTAGCCGCCCATGCCGTCGGCGAGCACCACCAGGCCGTTGGCGGCGTCTGCGGCGATTGAATCCTCGTTGTTCGAGCGCACCATGCCAGGATCGGTACAGGTAGTGACTTCGAGGGCTTGGCGCAGGTCCATCGATCGCGCGCTACAGGCTGATGTCCACGCCGCCGGAGGCGCGGCCTTCCGCGGCGCCGCCGCCGCTGAACGCAGCGCGCAGACCCGCGGCGAACTCCTCGCCCGTCTGGAACCGCTGGTCGGCGTCCTTGCTCATCGCGCGATCTAGGAAGGCGACCAGCCCCGCGGGAACCTCCGGGTTCACGCTCAGGATGTCGGTCGGCGGTTCGTTCGAAATCTTGAACATCAGTTGCGCCATCGATTCGCCTCCGAACGGCAGCTTGCCGCAAAGCATCTGATAGAGGCTGCCGGCGAGCGAGAAAAGGTCGCTGCGCCCGTCGATCTTCTTTCCGGCAAGCTGCTCGGGCGACATGTACGAAGGCGTGCCGAGCACCATTCCGGTCTTGGTCTTCGACGAATCGGTCAGCCGCGCAATGCCGAAGTCGGTCACCTTGACCGAGTCGCTTTCGAGGTGATACATGATGTTCGCGGGCTTGACATCCCGGTGCACCACCGCCTGCTTGTGTGCGTAGCCGAGTGCGTCCGCGACACGCGCGATGATCGATACGACCTTGTCCATCGGCAGCAGGCTCCCCTGCTTCGTATAGGGCACCAGGTCCGCCCCCTTCAGCAGCTCCATCGCGATGTAGCACAGGTCGTGCTCCTCGCCGGCGTCGTAGATCGAAACGATGTTCGGATGATTGAGCCGTCCCGCGGTCTCGGCCTCGCGGAAAAAGCGCTCCTTCACCTCGGCGAGTTCGTCGGCCTCGAACTCCTGCGCGAGCGCCATGGTCTTGATCGCGACCTGGCGCCCGATCTTCGGATCCTTGCCGAGATACACCACCCCCATCGCGCCCTTGCCGAGCTCTTTTTCCACCTGGTAGCGGCCAAGCATGGGCTTTTCCGAACCACCGCCGAGCACCATTGTTCCGCCAGGATGGCTGGCGCCAGCGCCGCCGAGAATGACGGTCTCGGAGAGCTGCTTGGCGCGCGAGAGTTTCTGCTCGAGGTCCCGGTACTTGGGATCGTATTCGTGCATCGTGCGAAACACCGACTCGGCCTTGTTGAACTGGCGCTTGCGCTCAAAGTCGAGGGCCAGGTTGTACAGGTTGTCCATCACCGCCGGCGACATCGGCACTTGGCGGAACTTGTCCCAGGCGAGGTCGAGCTGGCCCTGCGCCTGATAAGCGATGCCGAGCATGCGGTTCGATTCCGCGGAGCTCTCGTCGGACTTCAGCTTGGCGCTCTCGGTGACGATGAAGCGCTTGGTCACCAGCGCCGCGTGGCCGATGACGAGCAGCACGCAAGGCACCATCAGCTGGATCCACATACCCTGTTTCGGCACCACCATCAGCACGAAGTGGGTAGCGATCAGCGCGGCGAGGATGGCACCGGTGACGGCAGCCGCGGGGCCGGCTGACAGACGCGGCAGCATCACGATCAGGTAGGCCGCAACCAGCAGGTACACCATCCACGAAGCCAGTTCGCCCCAGGTGGGCGAGACGAAAAAGTGCTCCTGCAGGATCGAGGAGACGGAATGCGCGAGCGTCACGACCGGGTAGGTGGATGCGGAAACCGGCGTGACGAAACTCGCACCCACGCCTGCAGCGGTCGCACCGATCAGGACGATCTTGTCACGATATTTATCAGCCGGGATCTTGCCGCTGATCACGTCGTAGAACGAGTCGACCTGGAACGCAGGCCTGCCCTCGCGGTCCTTGTAGAAGTAGGTGTACATCTGTAGCGATGGATCAGTGCCGATCGCGAGCTTCGAGAGCGACACGCCCTCGCCGGGCCGCACCTTGATGTCCGCCACGCTGAGGTTGAGGCTTTTGGCCGCAATCATCATCGACAGCGAAGGATAGAACTGGTCGAAGTATTGCAGCACCAGCGGCTCGAAGCGGATGCTTCCGTCCACGTCCGGTATGGCGTTGAGATGACCCAGGCCGGCCGCGGCGCGGCCGAGGGCGTCGATCGGGATCTGCACCGACGAGGTCAGCGGCGCAAGTTCGGCACCCGTGGCCTTTACGTCGGCAAGATTGTTCTTCTGCACGAAGTCCGGCAGCGGCTTGTCAGGCTTTCCGCGCGGCTCGCTGATCGTAAAAAACATCGGCAGCAGCACGTTGCCTGACTTGGTGAAGCTCTCGGCGAGTCTTCGGTCGGTATTGAGCGCGGCCTCCGCCTCTTTCAGCAGCGCGACGAACTGTCCCAGCTCAGCCGCCTGGGGGGCCGGCGCCGCGCCGGCATCGGCTCCCGCCTGGGGCGCCGGCACGCTCTTACCCGCAATTTCGAGCAGTCTGCTGATGTACTGGTAACCCGGATCGACCTGGGGCTCGAAGTAAAATACCGTGTTGCCGATCACTTTGGCCTTCGCTCCGGCGAGCAGATCGGTCAGCTTCGCGAACACCTCGCGCGACCACGGCCACCGGCCGATGTTAGCAATCGAAGTATCGTCAATCGCGATGATGGCGATGCGCTCGAGCGGCGCGCGCGAGGAAAACTGCACGCCGATGTCGTAGGCCTTGCGCTCGAGGCTGCGCAACAGGTCGGAGCTGCTGAGAAAGAGCATCAGCACCACCACCACCGCGCCGAGAAACCAGTCGGTCTTCCAGAATCCGGATTTCATGCGTATGGCTCCCTGTTTCTGTCTTGGTTGTCGGGTCGGCGGGGAGGCGAACCGATTTTACGCTAGCCGCCCACATGGCCTGCCGGCCCGGGCGCGTCTGCGGTGGAGAATCGCCCCTATCCCCTACAACCCTCCTGAAAACAGATGCCTAATACGCATTCTTACAGTTAAGTGTAAGCTGCGTCAACGTTTTCCGGGTTTTCAGGCTAGCTGCCTAGGGGGACTCCGGGAGCGATGCCAGCGGAGGCTGCCAACTCGCTGGCGGCAAGCTTCTTGCCGTCGCCGAGTTTGGCCTTCAGTACCTCGATGCGCCCGCCTTGCGCGGTCACGGTGAAGCTCGACGAGCCGACCTCGACCACCTCGCCGATCCGGCCCTTCACGCTCCCGAATGTTCGCACGGGATGTTTACGGGAGTCGAAAATCTGCAGCTTCCGGCCGTTCAACGTCGTCCACGCCCCCGGCGCAGGGTTACAGCCGCGGATCAGGTTGTAGATGAAATCCACGTGGCTCGCCCAGTGGATGCGCGCCTCCGCCTCGCGGCACCAGCCTTCGTAGCTCGCCAGCGATTCGTTCTGCACCAGTTCACGATGCCTGGCAGCCACCACCAGGTCTGCCGCCTCGAGCATTGCGGCCACACCCATCGGAAACAAGCGCTCGAAGTACACCGAGCCGAGCGTGTCATCCGGGCCGATCGGCGTTTCTTTCTGCAGGATCACCGGACCCTCATCGAGGCCGTCGGTCGGGCGGAAAATGGAGAGTCCGGTCTTGGTCTCGCCGCGGATGATCGGCCAGTTGATCGAGCTCGGACCACGGTACTTCGGCAGCAGCGAAGGGTGGTACTGGATGGTGCCGCAGCGCGGGATGCCGACGAAGTCCTGCGGCGCGAACTGCAGCACGAACGCCATGATGCCGATGTCAGCCTTCAGCGCGCGCATCGCCGCATGCGCCTCGGGGTTCTTCAGCGAGGCGAACTGCAAGAGCTTGACGCCGCGTTCCTGGGCCGCGGTCTTGAGCGCGTCCGGCCGTGCGCCCGGCTTGTCGAGCGCGCAGAACACCCCGGCGACCTCGTCGCCGCGCGCGAGGAACGCTTCGAGCACGGCCTTGCCGAAATCCTGCTGGCCTACGATCGCGATTCTCATCAGGCCGCTTTCTTGGGAGTCTTGGGTGGCGCAGAAAACGCCCCCGCCTGTTTCATTAATGCGATCTTGGCGTCGTCATAGCCCAGCACGGACTTGAGAACCTCGTCAGTGTGCTCACCTAGCGTCGGCGAGCGCTCGATCTTCGCCGGCGAGGCCGACAGCTTGATCGGCATGCCGACGTTCCACCACTTGCCGCGCTGCGGGTGGTCGAGTTCGACCCACATCTCCCTGCCCTTCACGTGCTCGTCGGTCGCCAGGTCCTCGGTGCTCATGATCGGCCCGCAGGGAACGTTAAGCGGGTTCAGGATCTCCATGAATTCGCGCTTGGTGTATTTCTCCGCGAACTTGTTGATCAGCGTCCACATCAGCGGCTGGTTCTTGCGGCGCTCGCCGATACTGTGGAACTTGGGGTCCGCCGCGAGGTTGGACATGCCGATATCCGGACCGATGCGGTTTGCGAGCGCTTCCCATACCGCTTCCTGGACCACGATATAAAGCCAGTCGTTGGCGCCGTGCGGCTTGCAGTGGATCGCGTTGCCGAGCTGGCCGCCGCCGGAATCATTGCCCGCGCGCGGCACTTC
>JBGOTT010000301.1:0-5163 GCA_041476585.1 Gammaproteobacteria bacterium
GAACATTTGTTCAGGGGCAACCGCGACCCCGGGCCGGACCGGCTGATGGCGGCGGTGGAGACCGGTATTCCGATGGTGCTGGCGCCCTGCGGCCTCGACATCCTGTCCTACGGCGGACGCGCCGACATGCTGCAGAAGACGAAGGACCGGGCGCAATACGTGCAGGACGCCCTGCGCGTCCAGGTCCGCACCACCGCCGACGAATTGCGCCAGGCCGCCGATGTGATCGCGGAGCGGCTCAACCGGGCCAGGGGACCGTGGACGTTCCTGATCCCGCTCAAAGGCTGGTCGTCGCTGGACAAGGAAGGACGCCCCATCTACGACCCGGCAGCCGACGCCGCCTTCGTGGCGCGGCTGAAGGAAAAGCTCGCCGATCGCCGTCGTATCAGGGAGGTCGACCTGCACCTGTACACGCCTGAATTCGCCCGCCTCGCCGTAGACGAGTTTCTGCGGCTGTTCGACGAGGCGAAGGCGCAGCCGCTGGCAGCCGCAGGATGACACGCCCCTGGCCCCTGGTCGCCTCCGAGCCGGTGTTCGACGCGGGCGAGGACATCGAGGTGGTGCTGCTCGAACGGCGCGAAGTTCCCGAGCGAATTGCCGGCGGCGAGATCAACAACGCGATGACCGTCGCCGCGCTGGCGCTGGCGAGTTTCGGCGGTCATCTATGAAGGAGCGGCGGCAATGATGGTGCGCAACTGGATGCAGGCCAACCCGATGACCATTCCGGGCGACATGCTCGTATCGGAAGCGAAGCGTTTGCTCAGCGAGAACAACCTGCACGCGCTGCCGGTGGTGGAGGATGGCAAGCTGCGCGGCCTGGTGACGCGGGCGAACCTGCTGCGCACCGGGCATTTCGTGCTGCGCACGCAGAACCAGGACGAGTTCAACTTCTTCGCCACCCGGCTCAAGGTCAAGGACATCATGGTGCGCAATCCGGCCACGGTGCAGGGCAGCGACACCATGGAGCACTGTCTGCTCAAAGGCCAGGAACTGCGCGTGGCGCAGTTCCCGGTTCTGGACGGCGAGCGCGTGGTGGGCGTCATATCCGCCAACGAGATCTTCCAGCTCGCGGCGCATTGCCTGGGCGCGTGGGAGAGGCGCAGCGGCGTGACGCTCGCGCCGGTGAAACTCGGCCCCGGCGTGCTCGGCCGGATCGCCGACGTGGCCGAGAGCGCGGGCGCAGCGCTGCAGGCCTTGTATCCGATCGGCCGGCACGACGGCCAATCCGATGCCGGCTACCCCGAGAAGAAGGTCATCATCCGTTTCCATGCCAGGGAGGTGCGGGACGTCGTCTCCGCGCTGGAAGCGGCGGGCTTCCCGGTGATCGAATCGGTCGAAGTGAAGCGGCCGGCGATGGCGGCCTGAACGCGCGGCAAGCAAACGACGAGGGGCGCGAAACATGAGTCTGCCACTAGTGGTAGCGATCACCGGCGCGTCGGGCGTGGTTTACGGCGTGGAGCTGCTGCGCGTGCTGAAGGAACTGGGGCACCCGACGCATCTGATCCTGAGCGAGGCGGCCGGGATGAATCTTGCGATCGAGACCGATTGCGACATCGACTCCGTCAGGAGCCTGGCCGACGTGGTCTACAACAACAAGGACGTCGGGGCCGCGGTGGCCAGCGGTTCGTTCCGCACGCGCGGCATGATCGTCGCGCCGTGCTCCATCAAGACGCTTTCGGCGATCGCAAATTCCTTCAACTACAATCTGGTGGTGCGTGCCGCCGACGTGACGCTCAAGGAGCGCAGGACGCTGGTGCTGATGGTGCGCGAGACGCCGCTGCACAAGGGCCACCTCGAGCTCATGGCGCGGGCGGCCGATTGCGGCGCGGTGATACTGCCGCCGATGCCGGCGTTCTATCACAAGCCCGAATCGATCATGGACATCATCCATCAGAGCATCGGCAAGGCGCTCGATCAGGTCGCCATCGAGCACCAGCTGTTCAAGCGCTGGAGCGGCCACGGCCGCGACGAGAAATCCGAGGAGTCGCTGCGCGTGGCGAAATGACGTTATTGCGGCTCGAGGGATTCTCCTTCTGGCGGTTCTCGCTGCGCACCTATCGCGCTCCCGGTGTCGCCGAGGCCTGCCTGGCGCTGCAGGATGGCTGCGGCGCGGACGTGAACCTGTTGCTGTATTGCTGCTGGACGGGCCTGAGCGGGCGGCGGCTCAGCGCCCGCGCCGTGCGTTCCGCGCGAGCGGCGGTTGCGCGCTGGCAAAACGAGGTCGTGTCGCCGCTGCGGCGGGCAAGGCGCGCGATCAGGAAAGGCCATCGCGGCGTGACCGGAGAATGGGCTGAGCAGCTGCGCAAACGCATCGGTGCAGCAGAACTCGATGCCGAGTACGTGGAACAGTCCGTTCTTGCCGGGCACGCAGCCGGCATGCCGCCATTGGCCCGCAAGTGCGAGCCGCGGGAAGCCGCGGCAGCCAATCTGAAGTGCTACCTGGATTTGCTGGGTGCGTCGATCGGCCGCCGCGAAGCGCGCAATCTCGGAACGCTGCTGGACGCCTGTTGTTCGTAGACTGCCGGACGCGGCCCCATTCGTTTACCGCCCCGCTCCGTCAATCTTCTCCGATCCTGCGCAACCGCGCGCGCAGGGATTCGACCTCGTCCAGCAATTCCAGCGCCAGCGCCGCGCCGGCGAGGTTGATGTCGAGGTCGCGTTGCAGGCGCAGCGCCACACGGGCGCGGCGCAGGCTGGAGCCGCCGAAACTCCAGCCGCCCGGCTCGCGCACGGCCGGTTCCAGCACGCCCTCCTCGACCAGTTCGACGATCCGTTCGGCGTGAACGGCGCATGCAACGCAAAGATCGTCGAGCGTCAGCTGGATTTCTTCCTCTACGATGCGGCCTGTCACAAGCGGCTCGCTGTGTTTTTCCATGTCGGATCAGACCCCCAGTGTGGCGCGCGGATTGAACTTCATCTTCTCGGCCATGTTGCGGTAGACGGCCTTGGCAGCCTCGGTATCGGCTTGCGGCAACGCGACTTGCAGCATCGCGTAGAAATCGCCGGGTGGATTGCCGGGTATGCCCCGGCCGTTCAGGCGCAATTTGCGCCCGGCTGCAGAGTTCGGCGGGATCTTCAGTTCCACCACGCCGCCCGGCGTCGGCACCCTCACCGTCGCACCGAGCGCCGCTTCCCAGGGCGCAAGCGGCAATTCGACATAGAGATCGCGGCCCTCGGCCCGGAAATGCGGGTGCGGCCGGAATGCGACTTGCAGGTAGAGGTCTCCCGCCTTGCCCTCGCCGAACCCCGGGCCGCCCTGCCCGGCAAGGCGAATGTGCTGCCCCTCGCGTATGCCCTTGGGGATGCGTAGGTTGAGTATTCGTTCCCGGGTCGTTACGCGGCCTTTCGCATCCACCACCGGAAGCCGCAATGAAATGCTCCGGGTCGCGCCGTGGCAGGCGTCCTCCAGGTCGATCAGCACCCTGGCATGGTGGTCTTCGCCCTGCGCGTGGAAAGACCTGCGGCCGTCTGCATCCGGGCGGAAACTGCGCCCGAACAGCGATTCGAAGAAATCGCTGTGGCCGGCCGGACCGCCTGCGTCGGAACCGTCGCCGCTGAACTCGAAACCGGCGTTCCAGTCGGGCGGCGGACGGAACTCCTGGCCGGCCTTCCAGTTCGCGCCCAGCTGATCGTACGCCGCGCGCTTCTCGGGATCCTTCAGCACTTCGTAGGCCTCTGCCATCTCCTTGAAGCGTGCCTCGGCGTCAGGCTCCTTGCTGACATCCGGGTGATACTTGCGCGACAGCAGGCGGTAGGCGCGCTTGATCTCGTCCTGGGTCGCGTCGCGCTTGACACCCATGATTTGGTAGTAGTCTCTGAATTCCATTCATCCTCCGCTCTCGTACCAGGGCTTGCCCAATCAGCCCATCATCGTAACGCGCCGGCGGCAGGCAGGGCACAACTTCAATCGCTCGATTCCCTGGTCTTCGAGCACCGGGTGATCCTTCAACCGTTCCAGACTCGACGCGAGCAGTCGCCGGCTGATGAAAGGCATGCCGCAATCGATGCAGCGGAACATTTCGTCTTGGTGAAGGAGGCGGGCTTCGGCGCGCTGGATTGAATCCTGTACAAATCGCGGTGCGAGCGCGATCGCCGCGACGGCGCGTTAGGTCCTGCATCCAACGTGCAAAAGTTACCCTGAAGAAGCAATCGCAGCCTTTTTCTCCGCGTACTCCTGCTTGTCGATTTCTCCCTTGGCGTAGCGTTCGTTCAGTATCTCCAGGGCGGACACGGACGGCTCGCTCCAAGACCGTTTCATGGAGTCGCGGAAGCCAGCCTTATCCGTCGACCTGCCCCGCCACATGCAACCCATGCGCCCTCGTCTCATCATGAACAAGAGCATCACAACCATCATGACGAAACAGACGAGCGGAAAGATCCACCCGAAAGCGGGCCATTGCATTTCGCGCCACCACGGCCATGGAAACGGATTTGGCGTCACCTGGTCTGCGGCGAACACCGACGACGCGCAGGCAAGCTCAAGCAGGGCCAAATACAAACAGATCGACGTGCGTTTCATAATGCCCATAGCTTCCTCCTTCAGTGACCGGAACGATGTCAGACAGGGTTCAATGCCTTGCGATCGCACCGAAACACGCTATCCGGGTCGCGGTAAAACTCGCACTGCTCTCTTAGCGCTTCCTTGAGCCGAAGCCGTGCGCGATGGATTCTGATCTTGGCCGAGGCCACGGAGCAATCGCATATCTCGGCGGTCTGCTCTGCTGAAAGCCCCTCGAGATCGTGCAGGATGAGCGCCGCACGGTACGCGTCGGGCAGGCTGCCAATCACCTGCCGGACGCATTCGTTCATCTCGTCGACAACCAATCGTTCATCGATCGCACGATCTGAATCGACCAGTTCCGCGACCTCGTTTAGTTCGACGATGCGAGTCTTCCGTACGGGGTGGCGGAAATAGTCGGCGGCAACCCGGCTGGCGATGGAAAAGGCCCATGTCTTGATCGACGAACGACCGGCGAAGGAGGACAACCCTTTGTTCATTCGCAGCAGGGTTTCCTGCCACAGGTCTTCCGCCACTGCACCGTCTCCGACGTAGCGTTCGAGGTAACGCATGATCGGCTGCGCCAGTTCGCGAGCGAGATCCTCGAATGCGGGTTGTTCCTCTATAGCGTTCATCTCCATGCTCCGAAATTGAAACTCCGCCTC
>JBGOTT010000302.1:0-5155 GCA_041476585.1 Gammaproteobacteria bacterium
AGGAAGATGATGTCGAGAAGATCACCGCCACAGTCGAGGCGCTATTCGAACTTCTGCAGAAGGGCTTTCGGTCATGAGGGCTTAGCGGGACAAGGATGACTTCAAGGCCCGCGTGCTCGAGTGGGCTCAAAAGCTGGATGTGCGCGTGCACTCGCTGGCGGTCCGTCCGATGCGCAACAAGTGGGCCTCTTGCTCCACCGCGGGAAATCTGAACTTCAATGCAGAGTTGCTCGCGCTGGATCGTGAGATCGGCGATTACGTCATCGTCCACGAGCTATTGCATTTTTCGGTGCCCAATCACGGTAAGCTCTGGAAGAGCCTGATGCACGCCCACTTGGGAGACTATGTGCGTCTCGAGAAGAGGGTGCGCACTATTTCGCGGTGATGAGTTGAGCGGGACCGCGCGATCACGTAACCTTGCGGCAGACACATGGAGGAGCGATGAACACAGGGGGATGGATCTTTCTCGCGGTCGTGATAGCTCTCGCCGGCTGGGCGATCGGCATCTACAACGGTCTGGTGGCGCTGCGCAACCGCTTCAAGAATTCGTTCGCGCAGATCGACGTGCAGCTCAAGCGCCGCTACGACCTGATTCCCAACCTGGTCGAGACGGCGAAGGGCTACATGGCCCACGAGCGCGGAACGCTGGAAGCTGTGATCGCGGCGCGCAACATTGCAGTCAGCGCGGCGCAGAAGGCGGCCGCAACCCCGGGCGATCCCGCGGCGATGCAGCAGCTCGGGCAGGCGGAGGGCGCGCTCACCGGCATGATGGGAAAGCTGTTCGCGCTCGCCGAGGCCTACCCTGACCTGAAGGCGAACCAGAACATGCTGTCGCTGCAGGAGGAGTTGAGCAGCACCGAGAACAAGGTCGCGTTCGCGCGCCAGGCCTACAACGACTCGGTGATGGAATACAACACCAAGCGCGAAAGCTTCCCCGACACCATATTCGCCGGCATGTTCGGCTTCCAGCCCGCGGAACTGCTGCAGGCGACCGAGTCGGCGGAAGAGAAGAAGGCGCCGAAGGTGTCGTTCTAGCCGGCAGTGGCGGCGAGCTTTTTCGAGAATCAGGCGCAGGCGCGCCGCTCCACGCGCGTGCTGGTGCTGCTGTTCGCGGCCGCGGTGGTCGCGATCGTGGCGACGGTCAACCTGGTGGTGGCGATCGCCTATGGCGTGATCGCCGAAGTGCAGCCGCCGCCGGGCGCTTCGTCCGCCGCTGTGGGCGGCCTCGGCATGTTCTTCAAGCTGGTCCCCCGGCAGGTGTACTACTTCGCCACCGCGATCACGCTCGCCGCGATCCTGTTCGAAACCGCGCGCGAGATGATCGCGCTGGGCGACGGCGGCGAGACGGTGGCGCAGATGTGCGGCGGCGAACGCATCGACCAGGACGCGCGCGAACCGGCCGAGCGGCGGCTGCTCAACATCGTGCAGGAGATGGCGATCGCCTCCGGCGTCGCGGTGCCGCCGGTCTACGTGCTGCGCGACGAGGAGGGCATCAATGCCTTCGCCGCCGGCTACGCTCCCAACCAGGCGGTCGTCGCGGTGACCCGGGGCGCGCTCGAGCAGCTGAACCGCGACGAGCTGCAGGCGGTGATCGGCCACGAATTCAGCCACATCCTGAACGGCGACATGCGCCTCAACGTACGCATGATCGGGGTGCTGGCGGGCATCCTGTTCATCGGTGCGATCGGCCAGTTCCTGATGCGCATGACCGGCGAGACGCGCGACTCCTCGAAGGAGACCGGCAAGCTTCGGCTGGTGCTGTTCCTCGCGGGGCTTGCGCTGCTGGCGGTCGGCTATGTGGGCCTGTTCTTCGGCCGTCTGATCAAGGCGGCGGTGTCGCGCCAGCGCGAGTTCCTCGCCGACGCCTCGAGCGTCCAGTTCACGCGCAATCCCGACGGCATCGCGGGGGCGCTGGCGACGATCGGCGGGCTGAAGGACGGCTCGCGCATCGGGCACCGTCATGCCGAAACCTTCAGCCACATGTTCTTCGCCGAGAGCGTGAACCTGTGGTTCAGTTCTCTGTTCGCGACGCACCCGGCGATCGAGGAGCGCATCGAGCGCGTGCGCCCGGGCTTCGTCGCGACGATGTACCGCGCGAAGCGCCGCGCTCAACCTGAGGAGCCGGTGCCCACGGCCTCCGGTCTCGAATGGGGGATGGGATCGGCTGCGGGCCTCGCGGCTGCCGGAACTGTAGCGCCGGCCGGAAGGCGCCCCGGCGAGATTGACCACACATGGGGCCGCTCACCCGAGCAGAGCGCCCGGATGGTCGGCAAGGTCGAGCCCTCGCATGTCGATTTCGCAGCTGCGCTGCTGAAGCGTCTGCCGGATGCGCTTTCCGCGCAGTTGCGTGATCCGGTCGGCGCGGCGAGCGCGATCGTCGCATTGCGGCTCGCCGGCAAGGACAGCGTCGAGGCCGAGCAGCTTGCGGTACTGCGCGCGCAGGGCCATGAGAAGTTCGCGGACCGCGCGAAGGAGATTGCGCCGCTGGTGCGAAGGCTGGGACCGGCGTTCGCACTGCCGCTGATCGAACTTGCGCTGCCGGCGGTGAAGGCGGCGGGTGCGGAGGAAGGGAACCGGTTGATCGCGGCGTTGCAGGCGGTGCTTGGCGCCGACCGGCGCGTTTCGTTGCGCGCGTTCATCGTGTTGACCCTCGTAAGAGCCCGCCTCGGGGCGACCGGCAAGGCGCCGCCGGTGAAATACCGGACGCTCGCCGAAGTCGGTCCGGAAGCGTTGCAGTTGCTTGCGCTGGTTGCGCACAGCGGGCGCAAGCCCGGCGCCGAGCCCGAGCGCGACGCCGAAGTCGGTCAGGCGTTTCGCGCGGGCGCGGAGGTACTGTCGATGGCGAACGCGTCGTTGCCTGCGAAGGCCACGCTGACCTTGGATGGCGTCGCCGCCTCGCTGGAGAAACTGAAGTGCGTCGCGCCCATGCCCAAGGGCCTGCTGATCCAGGCGTGTTTTGCGGCCGTGACGGCCGACGGCACGATCCGCCTGGTGGAAGCCGAACTGATGCGCGTGATCGGCGCGGTGCTCGACTGCCCGTTGCCGCCGCTGCTCGAGACCATCGATCCGCTGACGCTGGCGGCGTGAGCCCGCAGTGACTACCCCGGGCGTCCCGTCAGGCGCTGAGAGACTTGGAGCGGCGCGCGACGCGCGGCAGGTCAGGCCGGTCCCGCACAGCGGCGATCAATTCATTGCGGTCGCGTGCCGACAATGCGGCAAGGTCCCCGTCTCCGAAGTAGACCAGCGCCTTGAGGCTCTCGGCTGGCTGGAAGGCGCTGCCGTAGAACAGGCGCGCGGCAGCGAGGCCATGCGCGAGCGAACCGCCGGCGCGCAACACCGCAGCGATATCCTCGTAGTCCTTCTTTTCGCTGCGTTGCAGGATCACCTTGAGTTTGTGTGCGAGCAGGTCTTCGAGGCAAGCGACGCTGAGCACGCCATCGTCAGTGAGCCGCGGATCGCCCACGCGGCCAAAGGGCAGCGCGCCGAAAAACGACAGCTTGACCCCGGGGCGCCCGGAGGTGAGGACGACGAGCGTGTCCTGAGCGTCCTGCAGCACGGCCGCCGAGCGCATGAACGCAAAGCTGCGGCGCAGCGCCGGCTTGTCGAGCGGTTTTTCGGTGAAGAAGTCGAAATCCACGGAGCGGCGGTGGCCGATCTGCAGGGAAATTGCCGTACCGCCGTAGAGCACGAAGCCCAGCTCCACGCTCGGGCGCAATTCCGGCCACAGGCGCTGTTGCGCGGCCGGCAGTTTTGCGAACGTCGGCGTGAACGTGGCGCTCAACGCAGCCGCCGCACCGGCAGCGGCGGGACGCGTCCCGCGACGGCGAGCCCGAGCCGGTAGTGCCAGTAGGTCCACGATCGGGCGGAGAAGCGACCGGCTGCAGCGCGCCGAACGACAGTGGCGAGCGCGGCGCGCCCGAGCGTCGCCTCGAGCCGTTGCACGTCGTCGTACTCGCCGAGCTCCATGACCTGGGTGATCACCAGGTCGCGCCGCTCGAGCGCCTGCGTCGGGGTCAGCCACCACACGTACTTCGCAGCAAATCTGCGCAGCAAGTCGCGATCGCTGCTCGGCCGGCCCGCCTGCCGCCGCGCCACCGAAGCGCCGGCGGGAATCGCCCAGCGATGGCCGATCCGCCGCGCCCCGGCGATGCGGTCCTCGGACAGCCATTGCAACACACGCACCCGGCTCACGCCCTCGCGCATGGCGAACTGCGGCACCGAAAGCAGGGCGGCGGGGGGCGGGTGTGACACGGCGGGCATGCTGCCATTTTCCGCTAATCTCTTATCAAACGCAAAGCCAGACGAGGACGCTGTCCGCGCTTCAGTCCTCCTCGTCCTGGAGCAGTGCTCGACTGCCCGCCCGGCGGGGCCGGATGGGGCAGGACAACAATTTGCGCGGATCTGTTTGCCTCAACGCGCCGGGCGGGTTGTAATGCGCGGGTCATTCCCCGGACCAGGAGCCGATCGTGAAGCTGGATATCTTCAACCATATCTTTCCGAAAAAGTTCTACGACCGGATGCTCAAGGTCGTGCCCAACGGCAAGGACATGCACAAGCGGGTGCGCGAGATCCCGTGCATCGTCGATCTCGACGAGCGCTTCCGCATCATGGACAAGTTCGGCGACTACGCGCAGGTCATCTGCCTGCCATCGCCGCCGATCGAGGTGATGGGCGCGCCGCCGGTTTCGACCGATCTGGCGAAGCTCGCCAACGACGGCATGGCCGAGCTGGTGCGCAAATACCCGGAGCGGTTTCCGGCGTTCGTCGCGTCGCTGCCGATGAACGACCCAAACGGGCTGTTGAGGGAAGCCGAGCGGGCGATCACGAAGCTGGGGGCGGTCGGCGTGCAGGTGTTTACCAACGTGCTGGGCAAGCCGCTCACCGCGCCGGAAACACTGCCGCTGTTCGAACTGATGGCGAAGCTCGACCTGCCGATCTGGCTGCATCCCGCGCGCGGTGCGGATACGCCGGATTACCGCGGCGAAAAACGCAGCCATTATGAGATCTGGTGGACCTTCGGCTGGCCGTACGAAACCAGCGTGGCGATGGCGCACATGGTGTTTGCCGGCCTGTTCGACGAGCATCCGGATCTCAAGGTCATCACGCATCACATGGGCGGAATGATCCCGTATTTCGAAGGGCGCGTCGGGCCGGG